>CAVEFO010000003.1:0-95338 GCA_963615055.1 Lachnospiraceae bacterium | reverse complement strand
CTTCCTATACGCTCAACTATATGACGCCGGTAGAGTACAGATTGATGCATGCACCCGCCGATGAAGTCCAAGATTGATCATCCCTTGTCCATTATTTTCGTTTTCGTGTCCAAAATATATTGACAAGTGCAAAATGCACTGCTCACTTTTTTCGTCTGAGGAAAAAGTTATCCACTCGTCTGACTGTCTGACCGTCTGCTGTCTTTACCTCTATGTGACGCCCGGTCAACGGTTCACGGACAACGGACATCACCCCAATGTGAAAACAACAAGCCTTTATCAAGCCTTTATCAAGCCTTATCAGCCCTTTATCGCTCCTCAAACTCCCTCATAAACGCAATGGCCTCGTCGAGCATATTCGTCGTCACGACGTGCGGAAGTGCGGGGTATGTCACCCGTTTCCCTTTTCCGCCGCACTTGAAAAAGTTTTCCGCAAAATGCGCCATGGCACGCGGATCAATCGTCGTGTCCGCTTCTCCGTTCGTCATGAGAATCGGAAGTTCCGTCATTTCTTCGATATGCGTGAGTGGGTTTCGTTTCGCGATTTCCTCATAAAAAGGCCAATCACGCCCCAAATCTTTTCCGTAGGCAGCCTGCATGAAAAGGTGTGTCAGCGTCCAATCGCCGGACCCGTTGAAACAAACGGCGCCGGCGATTTCTTTTGCGTAGCGATATGCAATTTGCATCGTCGTCATGCCGCCCATGGAATGGCCCATGACCCACAGCTTTGAAAATCCGCAAGATTTGGCATACGAAAGAATGGCCGCACATTCATCTGTATTTTGAAAAATCGTCTTCCAAAACGTTTCATAAATCTCCGGCGTGTAATAATCCGAAAGCGCGCCCCGTTCACCGTGATGAATCGCTTCCGGCAGCAACACGTGCCAACCGTAAGCCGCCAAGAGAGCCGCGCGACTTTCCTGCGCCGCCGCGTCGCTGCTCCAGCCGTGATAAAAAATAATGCACCGCCGGCTTTCGTGCACCGGATGCACCGCGCGTAGCGGAATCTCACCGAGATTCCGTTTCTCCGTCTCAAATTCCATGTCGTTCCTCCGGATACAATCGATCCGTCGATTTCCAGCGTTTGTGCAGCCAGAACCATTCCTCCGGATAGCGCCGAATCCACGCCTCCAGCCTGGCATTGATGCGATCCGTGATTTCCGCAATCGCCTCTTTTTTGGAAACGCCGGGCGTCGCCTCAATCGGATCGTCCACAATGATTTCATACGTTTCCGCGCCCGTCCGATGAATCAGCGCCGTCATGACGGGAAGTCCGGTCAGGCACGCAAAATGCGCCGGCCCCGTCGCCGTCAGTGTCTTTTGTCCCAGAAATGGCGACAAAATCCCCGTCTCGCCCGGGTCCTGATCGCACAAAAGACCGACGAAATAGCCTTCCTTCAACCGCTGCAGCATATCGCGCACGCCTGTCTTGTATTCGATCACCTGCCCCGGCATCGAGCGATATTCCGTAATGAAACGGTCGAATTCTTCGTTTTTTTGCTTCATCGCGACGGACAGCAGCGGAAATCCGTGAAGCGCAATCGCCGCGCCCTCCAATTCCCAGTTTCCGCAATGCGTCGCGGCCAGAATGCAGCCCTTCCCTTCCGCCTTGAGCGCTTCCAATTTCTCGATGCCGGTCATCGTGACGAACTCGGAAATATTTTCATGCGTCAAAAGCGGAAAGCGAAACATGGAAACGGCCATCGGCCCGAACCGCATCGCCGATTCCCGCGCAATCCGAAGCGCTTCGGCCTCCGTCTCGGCGACGCCCGCACGCAAAATATTTTCCACGGCGACCCGCTTCCGCTTCGGCGGCACGCAAGCCCAGACGAGCCGCCCCAGCCGCCGCCCCCAAGCTTCGGCATCCTCAGCCGAAAGACCGCAAATGTGGCGCGAAAGCCGTTTCAAAATCCAATATGTCCCCTTCATTGATTTTCTCCGTAAAAAACAGGAGCCGCGAAAGCTCCGTTCCATTTATCTCATTATAAAGAAATTCCCTGCGCCATGCAAGCGCTGCCAATGTCTGAGACGCTCCGCACGCGTTCTTACAATGCGTTCTCCCCTCTCATTCTTCTTTTTCCCGTTTCTGCGCCTCACAAAGGCTCCAATATTTTCCTCTCCTCGCCAAAAGGCTCTCGTGATTGCCGTCTTCGATGATTCGGCCCTGATCCAAAACGATGATGCGGTCGGCGTTTCGGACAGTGGAGAGGCGATGGGCGACGAGAATGGTCGTGCGATTTTGGCCGACGGTTTCCAATGTCTTTCTCACTTGTTCTTCCGTCTCCGTGTCGAGCGCCGAGGTCGCTTCGTCCAAAATCACGACGGTCGGATTTTTCAAAATGACGCGCGCGATGGCGATGCGTTGTTTTTGACCGCCGGAAAGTTTCACGCCGCGCTCGCCCACCGGCGTCGCAAAGCCTTGCGGGAGCGCTTCGATGAAAGTTTCCGCCGCCGCCATTTTCGCCGCTTCGCGGATTTCTTCGTCCGTCGCGCCTTCTTTCCCGTAAGCGATATTGTCCGCCACGGAATCGGAAAACAGAAATACGTCCTGCTGCACGAGCCCGATATGGCGACGCAAATCGTCTTGCTTGAGGCGGCGAAGATCCGTGCCGTCTATCAAAATGCGCCCGTCCGTGGGGTCGTAGAAACGGAGCAAAAGAGAAATGAGCGTCGATTTCCCCGCGCCCGTTTCACCGACAAAAGCTGTGGTCTTGCCCGCTTCGACGGTGAAATTCAAATGCTTCAAAATGGGCCGCGCGGCCTCATAGCCGAAGCTCACATTCTCAAATGTTATTTCTCCGCGCAAAATCGCAGCCGGCAGCGCGCAGGGATCGTCCGTGACGGTGGGTTTCGTTTCCATGACTTCCGAAAAGCGACGGAAACCCGCCATACCGCGCTGGTACGCTTCCGTCAAAAGTGTCAGCCGGAAGACCGGTTTCATAAAAATATTCACGTATAAAAGAAACGCGATAAAATCGGAGAAGGCGAGCGCACCGGCCGCGATCATGGCGCCGCCGGTGAGAAGGACGGCGACGTCGATAAGATTGGTGAAAAAATTCATACCGGAGGAAAAAAGCGCGACAAGACGGGACGATTCGCAGCGTGTGTCGCGGAGCTCATCGCTTTTTTTCGCAAAGCGCCGGAGTTCGTACGCTTCGCGGGCAAAGGCTTTCGTGAGGCGGATGCCGGAAAGGCTCTCCTCGGCGCCGGCGGAAAGTTCGCCCAGTTTTGCCCGATTTCTGCGGAACGCTTTTTTCATTTTCCGATTCGTGTCGACGGTCTGGACCGATTTCAAAATCAGCAGGGTTCCGACGAGAAGCGCGAGCGGCCAATTCAGATACAGCATGACGGCAAGGGTGCCCAGCATGGTGACGCCGCAAATGAGGACATCGTTCGGGCCGCGGAAGGAGAGTTCGCTGATTTCGGAAATATCGCTCGTGATGCGCGAAAGAAGCTGACCGGTTTTTTCGTTATCAAAATAGGAAAAGGAAAGTCCCTCGATGTGGCGGAAAATATCGCGCCGCATATCGTGCTCGATTCCGGCGCTCATGACGTGACCGAAATAGGAAATCGCATATTGCAGCGAAAAATTCACCGTATAGAGCGCGGCCAAGACGCCCGCCCCGATCCAAAGCGCTTCCAAATCCCCGGCCGGCAACACGTGATTGATGAGCTCGCGCACGACGATAGGAAACAAAAGGTCCAACGCCGCCGTGACAAATGTCCCCAAAATCACGCCGATGAGGATGGTTTTGTAATGTCGGTAGTAGTGAAAAAAATGAGAAATCATGGCTGGGTGGTCCTTTCGGAATGATGAGGGGGATGAGGGGCGGGCTTTTGTTGTTTTTAGCTTTGGCGGCATTGGAGCTGAAAGCTGAGCGCTGATAGGGATGAGGGGGATGAGGGGCGTACCTTTGATATTTTTAGCTTTGGCGGCATTGAAGCTGAAAAGCTGATTGATGATAGGAATGAGGGGCGTACCTTTGATGTTTTTGGATTTGGCGGCATTGACGCTAAAAGCCGAATGTTGATAGAGATGTGGGGAGTCATTTTCGTATTTTTTGCTTTAGACGCTTCATGGCTAAAGCCATAAAGCAGAAAAGTGCAGCCGATTCCCTCATCCCTATCAGCAGAAAATTTTACATTGCAAATGCCGCCAAAACCGAAAAGCTCCAAAGCTCCGCCCCTCATCCCTATCAGCAGAAAAATTCACATCGCAATTGCCGCCAAAGCGAAAAGCCCCAAAGCTCCGCTCCGCATCCCTATCAGCAGAAAATTTTACATCGTAATTGCCGCCAAAAGCGAAAAGCCCACAAAGCTCCGCCCCTCATCCCTATCAGCAGAAAAATGCCCATCGCAATTGCCGCCAAAACTGAAAATCTCCAAAGCTCTGCCCCTCATCTTATTTCATCCCAAATATGCAAACGGTACGCGCCGATGAGGGTGCCTTCCGGGGTGACGGCGGGGAGTTCGGTGGCGGCTATGGTTTTTCCGTCGGCCGAGACGGCTATGTTTTGGACGGGGCCTTTCGTGTGCTTGGACAAAATCAGTTTTCCTGTCTGCATGTCCAGTACTTGTGCGCCATGGACGCTGTAGTCATGCGTGCGCACGTTTCGTCCGACGGCGAGCGCAATCGTGTCCGCAGCGTACGCCGTTTCCTCGATTTCCCCCGCCGCTTGGTATTTCCATCGGAACGTGCCGTCTTCTGTGAAAACAAAAATCGTATTGCTCGACGGATGGAGGACGGGCGAGGGCATTTGCCAATTTTCGCGCGCAAAAGTATTGATGGTGCCGAAGAGAATATCGCCCGTCGGCAGGACGTAGGCATCGCGGCCCGACGCATTGACCGTGATGCTTCCGGCGTTTTGGATACCGGAAATTTCACGCTGCCAAAGCAGTTTCCCGTCCCGGTCAAAAACGAAACCGCGACCGTCCGAGGCCGTCATGACGAAACGGCGGCCGTCAGGCGAGAAATTCGGGCCGTTTCGAAAGACGGCGACGTCAAAATCCTGCCGCACGGGAACTGTCACCGTCCCTATCTCTTCGCCGGTTTTGGCATCTAACATGTACGC
Source organism: Lachnospiraceae bacterium (assembly GCA_963615055.1). Taxonomy (GTDB): domain Bacteria; phylum Bacillota; class Negativicutes; order Veillonellales; family Dialisteraceae; genus UBA1822. Next base: position 90,266 of record CAVEFO010000003.1, on the reverse strand, counting down.
GTGTTTCCCGTAGCGAAGCTTCCCGACATTTTCGTAATTCGACGTCCCGAAGACGACGCGCCCCGCCGCCGCGCTGTCCCACGTCACCCAAGCGTCCATGTTCCCGCCTTTCGGATAGCGCCACAGTTCGCGCCCGTCCGGCGAAAAAGCGACCAGACGGCTGATATAAGTCCGCTTTTGATCGGAAGAAACGGAATAGCGGTAGAACGCCGCGTATATATGTCCCGTCTCGTCGACGGCGATGTGTACGGGCGCCGGGGAGGAACGGAGCACCGGCTCGCTTCCGATCGCGCCGGCGCCGGAAAATTTCCAGAGGATGTCGCCCGTCTTCGTGCTGACGGCGTAAAGAAATCCGTCCGGACTCTTTTCGCCGACGTACGCCATTTCCCCGTCCGGCGAGACTTCCAGCGATTCGATCTCGCCCGTGCCGACGGAACGGGTCCAGAGTTCGCTGCCCTTTCGCGTCACATGGATGAGCTCGCCGCGATCCGTCCCGACAATCCAGCTGTCATCGGCTGACACGTAGCGAACGACGCCGCTCGGAAATCCCATGCGGTCGTAATTCGAACCGGCCAAATCGCCCAAGGAGACGACGATGCCGTCCTCATCCGCCGTTTCTTGAAATATTTGCCACGGCGTGCGGCTTCCGGTCAGCCAAAAGAGCGCCAGCCACGAGAGCGCGAAAAGGAAAAAGACGAGATATTTCTTGTACCGTTTCATAAATACAGCTTCGTCCAATCATACAATGTGCGGAATGCACCGATATACAGGCCTTCCCCGGCCAATGCGTAGAGAATTTTTCCGGCGCCGGCCAAAAGGACGAGAAGGAAAAAGAGGAAACAGACCGCTTTTTCGCGCATGTCCCACGGCGATACGCTCTGTTTCCCGGCCAGAAAGAGACCGCGCGAGACGACGGAGAGCGCCAGTGTCTGGGAACGGCGAAGGCAACGCGTCAAAAGCGGCTTGATCATGTAGGGCAGGTAGCGAATGCCCGCGCGGCGCCCGCTTTGTTTTCCGCTCCGAAGGCGCAGCGCTACGAGGACTTCCCCCGCTTCCGCCGCGAGCACGGGAAAGAAACGAATGGCCGTGACGAGCATGAAAGCCGCTTGCGGAGAGAGATGCCACGAGGTAAGGCTTCGCAAAAGTTCGCGCGGGTCGCTCGTCCAGCAAAGGAGGAGCCCCATGGAGAGGAGCGCGGCGGAGCGCATCCCCTGCACCGCGCCGTAAATGATGCCTTCGCGATAAATATACAGCCCGTCCGTCAAGGGTCCCAAGACGGGAAACGTAGGCGGGATGAGCGTCACGAGCGGCGTTTTCGGGTATTGCGCAAAGAAAAGCGCTTGGCTGGCGACGGAGCCCCACAGCGCGAGCAGCAGGAAAAGGCAGAGCGCGCGCCATTTGTACGACGGCGTCCCGGCCAATCCGTGCAGCGCCACGGAGAAGGAAAAGAGGACAAAAAGCGTGCGCGGATTGTCCGCCAAAATCATCAGCACGGCGAATAAAAACAGGAAACAAAGTTTCGTCCGTCCATCCAGCCGCGCGATGACAGAATCCCCGCTGCCGCCTTCCCACAGTTGTCTAAAGGACATAGCGCGTCACCTCCTCCACCGTGATGCAGGGCGGAATCCCTAAGATTTCCGAAAGCCGCAGCATGGGCGGCACGGCAAGACCGCTCCTTTCCAAAAGGGCGCGGTCGGACAGAATATCATGCGGCGAACCGGCAGCGAGGAGTTTTCCTTCGGAAAGCAGCAGGACTTCGTCAGCGATCTCCGCCGCCATTTCAAGATCATGCGTGATGAAAAGAACCGTCCGCCCTTCTGCCGCCGCCCATTGCAAAAGGCGCTGCAGCTCGGAGAGACTGTCCCGATCCTGCCCCGTCGTCGGCTCGTCCAAAAGCAGAAGTGCGTGATCGCGCCGCGCCAAAATCGCGCCGAACACGCAGCGGAGGCGTTGCCCCTTGGAAAGCGACGGCGGAAAATCATATTGATAGTGACGGAGCCGCAATGTCCGCAGCAGCGAATCCAATTCATCTTCCGAAAGCATATCATTCTTCCAGCAAATTTCCTCGGCGACGGAATCGGTCAAAAGCATCAAATCCGCTTCCTGCCGCATATAGCCCGCTTGCGAAAGCGCGCGCGTCATCGGGACGCCTCCCAAGGAAATACGCCCCTCGCTCGGCTCCTCCAATCCGGCCAGCAAATTCATCAGCGTGGATTTCCCGGCGCCGTTTTCGCCCATGACCGCGTAGAGACCGCCTTTCCCCAGCGTAAAGGAAATCCCGTGCAGTGTCTCTTCCTTCGCCCCCTGATAGGTGTAACAGACATTTTCGCAGACAAGAAACGGCTCGCGGGATCGTTTCGGAAACGCCGTCTCCTCTTCCTGTTTCCTGTCTGTATCCAAACGGCCGGAGGCGCGAATAGCCTCGGCGGTCTTTTCGATGTCCGACGTCAGGACGGGAAGGGAGAGCTGCCGCGAAAGACGCACCGTCTGCGGCTCGCGAAGTCCGTACACCGCCGAATCGCCCACCGTCTCCCACGCGCCCTCCGTCGGTCCGTCGTACACGAAACGCCCTTCATGCATCAATGCGAGCCGCGGAAACGTTTCAGCCAATTCATTCACGCGATGCTCGGCGACCAAAATCGTCATGCCGTCCTCTTCGTGCAAACGGCGAAGCAACGCCAAAAATTCCGTGACGCCCTGCGGATTCATCTGCGAGACCGGCTCATCCAAAATCAAAAGTCTGGGATGTGTGACGAGGACCGACGCGAGCGCCAATCGCTGCCGCTGCCCGCCGGAAAGCGCGTGAATGCTGCGCGCCTCCAAGCCCGCCAGCCCCGTTTTTTCAAGCGCAAGCGCCACTTCCCGCGCCACTTTCTCCGGTGCCTCCCCGCGATTTTCCAGCGCGAACCCCACTTCATCCGCGACCGTCATCGCAAAGAGCTGATCATCCGGCGTCTGGTACACCGCGCCGACCGAGAGCCCGATATCCTCCGGCGTCATCGAAAGGAGGTCGCGCCCGTCAAAAAGAATTTGTCCCGCTGTTTCCGCGCCGTCCCCCAAAAGCCTCGTGATGGCCTTGATGAGCGTCGATTTCCCGCAGCCGCTCTTCCCGGCCAAGAGCACCATGTCCCCTTCGGAAAGCGAAAGCGAGAGCGCCGCAAGCGTTTCCTTTTTCCGCGTCCGATACCGACACGAAAAATTTTTAATTTCCAGCATCATTGGCTCATCACCCCCGACAATTTTTTCCCGAGTTTCATGCCGAGAAACGCCCCGAGGCTGCTGTAGACGAGGCCATTCACAAGGACAAAAAGGCCGATGAACCAATCTGCGTAATACAGCCGATAAAAGAACATCAGCTGCTCCAAATTGAGAAACGTGATCGCCATATCCGCGACCCCGGCCAAGAGCGCCGTCAAGAGAAGCCGCGTCTTGGAAATTTCCTCGCCCCGGTAGAAACCGGACGCATAGAGCACCGTTTCCAAAATGCCGATGTATACCGCGTAATTCAGCGCCGCGACCGGAGTGAAACGACCGAAAAGAATACCGGCCAGAAGCCATTTCATCAGGAAGAAAAGCGCCGCGACGCCCGGCCGACGAAACAGCGTCAGCAGCGCGAAAAGGAGCAGATACTGCAGCACGCCGGATAAAAGTCCCGTCACGAGTGAGGAAAACGGCCCCAAAAAGACATGGAGAAAATCACCCAAAAGCGTCACGGGCAGCACGACACTGCCGAAAGCAAGCGAGGCAAAGAGCGCGACCGCAATGTCTCCGCCGGCGCCGAGCGTCCGAATCCGGCGGCACAGTTTCCCCGAAAACAGCAAAATGCCGAGCGCGCAAATCGTCGCAACGGCCAGCGCGAAAAATCCCACATTCCGTTTTTTCACAATCGTGAGCGGCGATTCATTCGTGCGCGAGCTGTTCTCGTCCCACACCGTCGTCTTGAGGCTGTAATCGCCCTCCTCGATTTTGAACGGATCGACGTAGAGCGGAAGCACGACGCCCTGCACGACATGTCCGTCAAGCGCAATCACCGCTTCCGTCGCACCTTCCGTCGCCGGCGCCGAAATACCTGCGTGCGCGGACGGCGTCACGAGTCCCGGCACGGCTGTTCCCGTCTTTCTGTCGACAAGCTCCGCGCGGAAACGCAGGCTCCGCACATCTTTTTTCGGATTGCGCAGCTCGGCCAGCACATACGTCGCCGGCTCGGAAAAGGCCGCGCCCCAATCCACCGCACCGCCGCCCGTCAGCCGATGACGGATATTTTCCAGCTGCACATCGCGCACATACAGCGTATTTTGCTCCGCGCCGCTTTGCCGCGTCCCGTCGGCGGAAACAGGCGTCACGACACTTTGAATGTACCAGCCGAGCGATTTTTTCTGTTTTGCCGCGCCCGTCTTCTCCGCTTTGCCCCTCTCTCCCGACACTGCCGCAAAAGAGATTTCCTTCGTTTCCGAAAGGCCCGCTCCGGAAAACGTCACGCACGCCGTGTGCGTCCCGACCGCCGCTTCTTCAGCCGCCGCGACCGAAAGCACCGCCATCCGCTGCCCGTAATCGGCCGGAAGCAAAAGCTCCGTCTCCGCCCGCCGTCCGTCTGCCGCCCAGCTGTTTCCCGCCTCCGCCGTAAAGCCCTCCGGCAGCTCCACGGAAATGTGCAGCAACTCTTCACGCGGCACATTTCCGTGCTCGACCGCGATATACAAAAGCTGCGTCGAGCCTTGCGGGACCGTCGGCGCCGCCTCCGTCAGCGAATAGGGAAACGAAACCGTGACAACCGTTTCCGCCCGCGCCGCCCAAAACGGCCAAAACAAAAGCAGACAAAGCGCCCAAACCTTCTTCATCATTCCTATTCTCCACGTGTGGACTCGTTAAAATATTTCTTGGTCCCCAAACCGCACCCAAAATTTCATCTTTTCATTTCTTATCTTACCACGCCTTTTAATTCCCGTCTAATGATTTGTAAGCCACAAAAAAAGAGGAAACCGTGCCCCGGCATCCGTTCCCCTCTCGTTTCCATATTCCGATTTTCAAAAACCGACCTGCAAAAACTCCTTCCAAGAGCGGTTCCTATTTCACAGGCAGCAAAACGCCTGCCATGATCAAGCGCTTTCAAGCGTTTCAAGCCGTTTCAAGCCATTTCAAGTCATTTCAATCCTTATTAAGCCTTATTAAGCTTTTTCAGCCCCTTTATCAATGTACTCTCAATCTCCGTCACCCGCGCCACATACGGCACGCCTTCTTTTTGAAACATCTCCGCCGCCCGTGCGCCCAAGAGTCCCGTCAGGACGCCGATGGGTTTGGCGCCGATGGCTCTTGCGCCAAGGATGTCCGCGTAGGTATCGCCGATGACGTAGACTGTATCGCCCGCTGCGACTGTCTCCGTGCCGGCCGCATACGCCGCGTAGTTTTCCGGGCGTCTTCCGTGTGCCGCACATTCGTACAGGAAAGGATGCGGTTTCCCCGGGACATCGATGCCCAAAGTTTTCGCCGCTTCTTCCGCGTCCGTCGCCGTGGCTATGTACTGCGGATCAAAAGCCGCCAACCAGCCGAGGGCGCGAAAAGCGATCTCGACTTCGTTTCGCATCCGCCCCGTCGCGACGGCGATGTCCCACCCGTTTTCTTTCAACCGTCGAAAAAGCGCCGCAACCGCCTCCTTGGGCGCGAGCGGAATTTCCGATTGTAAAAATCCTGTCTTCCCGGGACAAAATGGGACGCGTCCGTGGAAACGAATAAATTCATCGTCGCCCCAGTACCACGCCTGAAAGAGCTCTGTATGCATCCGCCAAAAAGCGGAACCCGGACGGCTCCACGCCGGCACTTCTCCGAATATCGGAGCGACGGCATCCGACAATTTCGCCAAGACGTCCGCGCCGACCGTACCCTCCAGATGGGTTTCCCAGAAAACCAAAATGTCCGAAGCTTTCGGCAACGGAAGCCCCATGAGAAGCGCGCCCGCCCGTTTCAAATCCGCTTCCGTCTCGAAAGAAAGCGCCAGTACGTCGCCGCCCGTCCGCTTGCGATACGTCTCTACCATCAGCGCAAATGTCGTCACCAGATGCGCGTGCACCATATCCCAATTGGAATTGATCCCGCGAGAAACGAGCCACGAAAAGAGCGATTCTTGCCCGAAAGCGCGCGCTCGAATCGCCGCGATTTGCCCGTCCGTCACGGATGTCGCGTCGAAATCTTCGCCCTCCGTCGGAAGTCCCAGACAATTTTGGCCGAAAAGCATCTCCCAGACCGTGAGCCCCGACACATCGAAAAATCGCTGCTCACTTAAAAGCACACCGTCCACATCAAAAATAATTTTTTTCATTTTATCCCCTCATTGCCCACTCGCGGACGAATGTCGTCAAATTTTGACCCGACAGAAACACGCGCGGATTGTCAACAGAAGGCACGCGCTCCGACAGGAAATTCGCAAAATTTTCCTGCAAGCGACGAATGTCCTTCGGCGTTTCAAACGGAAACGACTCCCACCCGGAGGCCCGCCGGAAACAGGCGAGCGCCGCCGGACGAAAATACGCGTCAATAAAAACACTTTCGATCCAGTACGCAAATTTCGTCTTCGCAAATCGCTTCGCCTTTTGTAAAAATTTCAAATACAAAAGCGTGCCGTCTTCCGTGCCCTCCCAGAAATCCGCGTATCCGAAATCGTAGGCGCCGTCCTCTGTTTCCTCCAAAAATTGAAATGCGTCGGCCTCAATGATTTTAATTTTCTCCGCAAAAGGAAATTGCGGCAGGATGTAAGTTTCAAAAAGCGCGATCACATCCGGATTTCTCTCGATCACCGTGACGTGCGAGACGTCGTCCTTCGCCGCCGCCATGAACGCGTAGTAACCGAGTCCCAGCCCGAATGTCACGACGCGCCCGTGCGCCGCCGCAATCCCCGCCGCCATGGACGCAATCTCCGAATGTACGACGCTCATCCACACACGCCCGTCTTCCTCCAGCACAGGAAATGTCACCGGTTTCTCGAAAAATCCGATATCCGCCGTCACAAAAGGCGACACCCGCGGCCGCTCCTCGTGGTACATTTGAAACATTTCGTACGGCACGTAATCGCTCGTCAAAAGCGAAATCGCCCCCGCTGTCCCCTTGACCGGACGGACGGCCTTATAATATGGATTTTCAAGTACCGTTTCCGCCGGCAATCGATGAATCTGTACCGCCGCCGCGTCAAAAAGTGCTTCCGCCAGCGCCTCAGGTGTGTACCGTTTCATGAGCGCCTCATACGGCGCCGCCGCTTCCTCTTCAAAAATCCGATACACCGCATCCCGTATCGCATCCCCGAATCCGACCGCCGTCACATACTCCGCCGCCCGCGCGTCCGTATCCATCCAAGCCGGATCGACATCGGTCAAAAACAGATGCTCGCGCACTTCGCGCAAAAGCAAATCCCCCGCGACGGCGTGCAGCAGATATTCTTGATAAAGAGAAGAAATTTCCTGTTTTCCTTTTTCATTGAAAAATAATGACATTTAAGTTCTCCTTTTATATTTTCCTTTGGCAGTATCAGGACTGTCTTCCGTTATCCGTTATCCGTTTACCGTCCGTCACAGCTCAATGACAGACAAAGTTTCTCACGCACGGTCCACGGTTCACGGACAACGGACACCATATCCTCCGGTATGGGCAAGGAAAATGCCATCCTCTCCCCCGTCACCGGATGGATGAAAGAAACGTCCGCTGCGTGAAGGGCTTGGCGGGCGATACGATCTGTTTTTCCGCCATAGAAATCATCGCCCAAAAGCGGATGTCCCAAATGCGCCATGTGGACGCGAATCTGGTGCGTGCGTCCCGTCAAAAGGCGCAGACGGACGACGTCGAATCCGTCTTCTTGTGACAGGACTTCATACTCCGTCACCGCGCGTTTCCCGTCCTCTCGCACCTGCCAGGCGACTGAGCTGCCGTCGACGCGGCCGATGGGCGCCTCGATACGCCCCGCCGCTTCTTCCAAATGTCCGGAAACGAAGGCGATGTAATGCCGCGTGATCAAATCGTGACTCTTGGAAAGTTCGTATTGGATTTTAGCGGATTTGGCGACGACGACAAGACCCGTCGTGTTTCGATCCAGCCGATAAATCGGATGAATGCCCGCCGTTTCCTCTTTTTCCAAAAAATACCCGGCCACCGCATTCACCAGCGTGTCCTGCGGACTTTTGTGCGTCGGATGGATCATCATCCCCGCCGGTTTGTCGACAATGAGCAGCGCCTCATCCTCATAGACGACGGAGAGCGGAAGAAAAATCGGCACGATATCCGTTTCTTCGCTCCACGTGCACCGGACGACGTCGCCGGCCGCAATCGTCATTTTCGCATTATGGACGGGGACGCCGTTTATCGTGACAGTCCCGCCCCATTTGATTCGTTTCCACAAAGATGCGGAAAATCCACATTCCCGCCGCATAAAATTTCGCAGCTGCACCGCCGGATGTGCCGCGTCCAAGCGCCTCTCCCACTCCATAGGCCCCTCCTTCGGAAACATTATAGCATGAAACTTTTTACGGCATAAAAAAATTTTCTAAAGTGGGTGCCGGCTTTTTCATCATGTGCAAGACAGCTGTCGGCTCTCGGTTTTTAGCTATTAAAAAAGCGGTGTCGTCTGCAGCGACGATTTTATATCATCGTCCCCGCAAGCGACACCGCTTACCGCTTACAGCCAATCGCTAATGCCTAACAGCTTTCTTACCGTTGAGAAGCAAAAGCAAACACATCAATGGATTTCATTCTTCTCCGCCGCTTCGCGCGCTTTGGCTCTCGCCTCACATGCCGGGCACGCATATTTCGAGTTTGTTTCCCCGGCTGCTGCCTTCCTTTTTTCGGCCGCTTCCTTTCGGATGGCCGCCCAAGCTTTGGCCGCGTTGTCGCGCTCGCGTTTCGTCGTTTCCGCTTTCGTGCATTCCGCGCAAGCCGGACACGTCCCATTGGCGCAGCAATCCGATTCGCCCCGCACAAAATTTCGGTAAATGTGCTTCAAGCCGATGTAGAAGAAAAACATAATCACGGCGAAAAGCAACCACGTGATGACATCCCCCGAACGCATCGTATTTCCTTTCTCAGAAACCGAGTGCCGTGCCGATCCAGTAGACGACGAGCGAGACACACCAAGCAATCACAAAATTGGAGAGCGCCGAAAAGCCCATCCATTTCCAGCTGTTCGTTTCCTTTTTGATCGTCCCGAGCGCCGTCATGCACGGCGTGTAAAGCTGGCTGAAGACCATAAACGCAAGCGCGCTCATCGCCGTGAAGGCCGTCTGCAAATCCGAGCCGGCGACCGTTTCCATCATTTCCGCGCCTTCCATGTCGGGATCGAGCTCCGGGAGCCCGTAGAGAATGCCCATGGTGGACACGACGGCTTCCTTGGCCATGATCCCGGAAATGACGGCCGCGCCGGCTTCCCACGTATTGAAACCGTGGAGTGCAAAGAGCATCCCCATCCAGCCGCCGATGGTCGCCATGAAAGATTCGGACATGTCCTCGACTTGGCCGGACAGATTGTAATTCGACAGGAACCAGATGATAATGGACATCGCCAGAATAATCGTCCCGGCTTTGATGAGATAGCCTTTCCCTTTGTCCCACGTTTCCAAAAGCACCGTCTTCATATCGGGAATGCGGTACGGCGGGAGCTCGAGGACGAAGGAAATATCTTCCGCTTTGAAAAGTGTCTTGGAGTAAATCGCCGACGCAAAGACCGCGCCCAAAATGCCGACGATATACATGGCAAAGACGACGTCCGCCGCATATTCGCCGAAGAACACCGCGCCGAAAAGCGCCAGAATCGGAAGTTTTGCGCCGCAGGTCAGAAACGGCGTGACCAGAATGGTAATCATGCGGTCTTTATTGGAATCGAGCGCCCGCGCGCCCATGATGCCGGGGACCGCGCAGCCGAAGCCGCAGATAATCGGCATGATGGCTTTGCCGGAAAGCCCGATGCGGCGCATGAGCGGATCCAAAATGTACGCGACGCGCGCCATATAGCCCGTGCCGTCCAAGAAAGAAAGCACGAAGAAGAGCACAAAAATGAGCGGGACAAAGGTGATGACGCCGCCCACACCGGCGATGATACCGTCGCAGATGAGCGATTGCATCCACGGCGCGACCTCCGCTTCTTCGAGCGCCCCCTGCACCGTTTCCAATAAATCCTCATTGATCAGGACGTCCACCCAGTCCGCAATCGGCTGCCCGATCCAGGCGAAAGTAATCTGGAACATGACATACAGCATGACGAGCATCACCGGGATGGCGAGGAAACCGTTTGCCAGGACGGAATCCAGTTTCTCGGACAAATCCGTCCCCGCGTGCGTTTTCGTGACACATTCGGCGACAATTTCATCGATAAAAGCGTAGCGCGCTTCCATGACAGCTTCTTCCGCTTTATCCGCGTCGGAAATTTCTTGGCGAAGCGCCTCGACCTTGGCGATATACGCTTCGACCGCATCGGAATTTTTGTACGCGGACATCACCGTCGAGGTGAAGACATCCAAAAGCCCTTCCATGGATTTTTTGCTGTGCGCGACCGTCTCGACGACCGGCATCCCCAGCTTTTCCGACAGTTTTTTGGCGGAAATGGAAATTCCTTTCTTCTTCGCCTCGTCCTGCATATTGAGATCCAGCAGCACCGGGATGCGACGCTCCAGAAGTTGCAGCGCCAGAAACAGATTGCGCTCAATATTGGACGAATCAATCACGTCGACGACGATATCCGGTTTCTCATTCGTCAGATAATTCTCGACAATTTTTTCTTCCGGCGAACGCGCGTTCAGGCTGTACGTCCCCGGCAAATCCATGACCGCAATCGCGCGACCCTTGTAATTCGTGTACCCCTGTTTCTTATCGACCGTGACGCCCGGCCAGTTTCCTATCTTTTGCCGAATCCCCGTCAATCCATTGAAAACGGTGGATTTCCCGGTATTCGGATTGCCGGTCAGAGCAACAGATAAAAATGCCATGCCAGACCTCCTTACGCAATGAGGGACACGGAAATTTTCGCCGCGTCCTGAAGACGAATCGCCATTTTATACGAACGGACGAGGATCGCGAGCGGATCCCCCATCGGTCCCGTGCGGAGCACCTTCACCTTCGTACCCTTCACGAGTCCCATGCTCATGAGCCGCGTCTTGAGCTCCGACGCATCAATCCCCTCCACGCGCACCTCCGTGCCGGGCTTTGCTTCACTCAGTCTCATTTCTCTTTGTCCTTCCTTTCTAAGAAATAAAGTCTGGCAAAATATTTCTTCCGGAAACCAAAATATTAAAAATTAGTCTTGCCTAATTTCTGCCACATTATATGTCACAGGAAAATATCTGTCAATCGTTTTGCCAATAAACGACAATAAAAAAGGAAACGATCACCAATGGATCGCTTCCGTTTTAATGTTCACACAGCAGTCCTCAACATCGTCCGTTATCCGTTATCCGTTATCCGTAACGCACATCTCGATGTGTTGCCAAAACCCAACAGCTGACAGCTAATAACTAACAACTATCTTGCGCCTGCCGCCAAAAGCCAAGCAAGAAAAAGCCCCGCCCCTCATCTCTATCTTGCGAAAACAATCACCTCAAACGCCGCAAAAGCCCAGCGCCAAAAAAGCACGCCCTCTCATCTCTATCTTGCAAAAAATAATCGCCGCCAACGCCACCAAAAGCCAAGATGAAAAAGCGCGCCCCCTCATTGCTCATCCCTCATCTCTCATTCCTGCTCGGACACACATCCCAAAGCGGACATTCCTCACATTTCGGATTCCGCGCCGTGCAAATGCGACGGCCGTGCCAGATGAGCCAGTGATGCGCCGCGCCCCAGTCTTTTTTCGGGACCGCCTTCTGAAGACCCAGCTCGACGGCAAGCGGCGTCTCTCCCGTCGCCAATTTCAAACGATTGGATACGCGAAAGACGTGCGTATCGACGGCAATCGCCGGATGGCCGAAGAGAACACTTCGGACGACATTGGCCGTCTTCCTCCCCACGCCGGGAAGGCGCACAAGATCATCGAAATCTTCCGGCACTTCGCCGCCATAGTCCTCAATGAGTCTGTCGCAGAGCCCTAAAAGATGCTTCGCCTTCGCATGATACAGGCCGCAATCTTTAATTTCATTTTCCAATTCGTGCAAGGAAAGCGCCCGCATCTTTTCCGGACTGTCCAAACGCGGAAAAATACGCGCCGTAATCAGATTCACCCGCGCATCCGTGCATTGCGCCGAGAGGACGACCGCGACAATGAACGTGAAAGGATTGGTATAATGCAGCGCCGTCTTTTCGCCGCCGTACACCTCTTGCAAAATGCGGAGCTGCTCGGCTTTGACCGCTTTCGTCACACGCATGGCTGCCTCAAAAGATATTCGTGCGCCGAAAGCGCCGCCGCCGCACCCTCACCCGCCGCGATTACAATCTGCTTATACGGATTGTCCGTCACGTCGCCCGCCGCAAAGAGCCCCGGCACATTCGTCGCACCGGTGCGATCCGTCACAATTTCCCCCGCCGCATTCCGCAAGAGCTGTTCGGGCAGGAAACCGGTATTCGGAAGACCGCCGATTTCGATGAAACAGCCGTCCGCCGCCATTTCTTTCGTTTCCCCCGTTTCCGAAATGTTGATAAGGACAGAGGAAAGGCGCCCGTCACCGGAAAACCGAATCGGTGAGACACCTGTCAGAATGTCCACATTGCCGCGCCGCCGCATCCGATTTTGCAAAATTTCCTGCGCCGTCAGCCGGTTCCGGACGAGCAAAAATACTTTTGTGCAAATATCGGAGAGCTCCGTCGCCGCCTGCACCGCGCTGTCCCCGCCGCCGACGACCACTGCCGTTTTACCGCGGTACAATGGCCCGTCACAAGTCGCGCAATATGAGACCCCGCGCCCCACAAGCTCTGTTTCCCCCGGAATGCCCAGTGTCCGCGGCCGCCGTCCCGCCGTCACAATCACCGCCCGCGCCCGGATTTCCCCGCCGTCGTCCAGCTGCGCCGAAAAACCGCCGCCATCGGCCACGGACAATGTTTCCACAGATGCCGTCTCAAACGCGACCGGATACCGCCGCACCTGCGCCTCCATTCGATCCGTCAGATCAAAACTCATGACACTCGCAAAGCCCGGATAATTTTCAATCTCGCCCGTCAGCAAAATCTGCCCGCCGACATCCGGCGAGACCAGCCCGGTCGAAAGTTCCTTCCGCGCCGTATACATCGCCGCCGTCAGCCCCGCCGGCCCCGCGCCGATCACCAATACATCATACTGTTTCATCGATATCACCTCGTATCGAAAAATTTATATCCGAATCTGCCACATTATATCCGCGCCGCGAAAATCCTGCAAGCCGCTTGCCGCCTATGCTATAATGAAATTAACAAAGAAATATCCTCTTTGTCACCCGTTTCCCCTATTTCGGGAAACTGTTTTCATCAGGAGAAAAATATGAACGCATACAATTCCGATTTGACTTACGAGCGCGGACTTTCCATCAATATGCCGGGGCTCATGCGCGACGTCTATGCGTGGATGGCCATCGCCCTCCTCATCACGGGCGCGACTGCTTGGATCGTTGCGGGCAGCCCGCTTCTTTTAGGACTCATCTTCGCTTCGAAATTCGGCACATGGGGACTTCTCATCGCGACGATTGCCCTCGTGTGGCATCTCTCCGCTTCCGTGACACGCCTCTCCCTTAAGACGGCGACGGCCATGTTCCTTATTTACTCCGTGCTGAACGGCCTCACCATGAGCGCCATCTTCATTATGTACACGTTTTCGAGCATCTCCGCCGTCTTCCTCACGACCGCCGGCACCTTTGCCGTCATGAGCGTCTACGGCTACACGACAAAAACAGATCTCTCCCGTATGGGTAGCCTCTGCCTCATGGCTCTCTTCGGCGTCATCATCGCGACCGTCGTGAATCTCTTCTTGGAAAACACAATGCTCCAGCTGATTCTCTCCTACGCCGGCATTTTAATCTTCGTCGGCCTCACCGCCTACGACACGGCGCGCATTCGCGAGATTGCCATGACGCACGACACAAGCGCGACGGACGACGGCCAAAAAATCGCCATCATGGGCGCGCTCACCCTCTACCTCGATTTCATCAATCTCTTCCTCTACATGCTCCGCATTTTCGGCGACAGAAAATAAGGAAACAGAGGAAACAAAGGAAATAAAAGGTTCCGCCGACAAAATAAAGTTTGCGGAACTTTTTTTATGCCGCCAAACAGCCGCCACGGATGACTGCTCGGCTTTTCTGCCCATGCGCAAGACAGTTATTAGTCGTCAGCTGCTAACTTCTAGAAAAAACGGTACGCGCTTCGCGCAATTTCATAATGCGGCGAAGCCGCTTCCGCTTTCAAAAACTGCTCACCGCTAATTTTTTAACTTCTAACTTTTGACTGTCACTATGACGCACGTCTCTCACCTCGTGTATAATAAAGAAAAACAAATCCGTTTCCTCTATTTCTCACACGAAAGGAGTTTCCATCATGACCGAAGGACGCATCCAGATTTACACCGGCGACGGGAAAGGCAAAACCACCGCCGCCATCGGCCTGGCCATTCGCGCGGTCGGCGCCGGGAAGACCGTTTGTTTCATCCAATTCATGAAATCGCTCGCCTACTCCGAGCAGAAAATTTTGCAATCCGTCCCCGGCATCACTTTGATCACCGTCGGGAAACCGTATTTTATTGCCAAAGAAGGCATGCTCACCGATGAAGAAATCAAAGCATGGGGAAATGCGCTCACCATCTACCCCGCCGGGCATCCGCCGAAAGAGTACCGCGACCTCGTTTTGGCCGGAATCGAAAAAGCCGTCGAAGCCGTGCAGACCTACGACGTCGTCATTTTGGACGAATACAATATAGCTTGCTGGTACGATTTGGCAACGGATGACGACACCCGCCGCATTCTGGCCGCCAGAAATCCGAAGACAGAGCTCGTCGTGACAGGACGCGGCGCACCCGATTGCCTCTTGGCCGTGGCCGACCTCGTGACGGAAATGAAAAAAATCAAGCACTACTACGACAAAGGCGTCCAAGCGCGCAAAGGAATCGAAAATTGACCGCACAAGACATCAAAGACGCCGCCCGTCACCTCTCACTCGACGCTTGCGGCATCGCGCCCCTTCCGTTTCCCGCCTCGTTTGCGGAAATATTGTCCAAAGAGCCCGCTGTCCCCTTCGTGCCAAGTGACGCAGCCCGACGCACGGACACCGAAGCACTCCTTTCCGACGCCCGCGCCGCCGTCGTCATCCTCTTTCCCTACAAAGTGGAAACGAAAGAAACGGACGCGAATATCGCTCTCTACGCCCGCGCACGCGATTATCACAAAATCAATCGCGCCTATCTTTTGCGCCTTGCCGCGATTCTTTCCGAAAAAGCGCCCGCCGCCGCGTTTCTTCCCATCTGCGACACCTCGCCCCTCGTCGACCGCCACCTCGCCTACCTCGCAGGTCTTGGTTTCTACGGCAAAAATCACTGCCTCATCCATCCGAAATACGGCTCCAACTTCACGATCGGCGCACTCCTGACAAATCTCCCTCTCGAGCCGGACACGCCGCTTTCCCTTTCCTGCGGCGCCTGCACGAAATGCCTCGCCGCCTGCCCCGGCCGCGCCCTTTCGGAGACCGGTATGCAAAGAAACCGCTGCAAATCCTATCTCACGCAAAAAAAAGCACTGACGCAAGAAGAAGAAACCATCATCGCCAAGACGCCCCTAATTTTCGGCTGCGACGAATGTCAAAAACACTGCCCCTACAATGAATCCGCCGCCACTTCCCCGCTCCCCGAAATCCGAGAGAATCGCATCCCCCGCCTTACAAAAGAAGACCTAGCCCCCCTCCCCCACCGCGCCTTCGAGCGGACCTATGGCGACTACGCCTTCGCCTGGCGCGGGAAAAATATTTTGCTTAGAAATTGGGAACTGACAAATCCGTTGCCGTAATCCGTTAACCGTTGACCGCACATGATAAACTTTGGCAACACAAACAGCTGTGCGTCAAGTCTTTCCTCAATAAATCCATTGACATTGTAACGAAAAACACTTTATACTATAAACATAAAACATTAGGAGGTGCTATCATGGAAACTACAGCCAATGTGAACTTGAATATCCGCGTCAACGCCGAGACAAAAAAAGATTTTGAAGCGTTTTGCCGCGACATGGGCATGTCGATGACGACGGCCATCAATTTGTTTATGCGAAAAACCGTCCGCGAATACCGTATCCCCTTCGACATCAGCGGCGACATCCCGAATCAGAGCACGCTGGAAGCGATCCGCGAAGTGGAAGCGATGGAAAAAGATCCCACACGCGGAAAATCGTACAACAGTTTCGAAGAACTCTTAGAGGATCTGGATAAATGACGCCGCGCTATCAAATCCAGCAGACCGCTCTTTTCAAAAAAGACTTGAAGCGGATTCGGAAACGCGGCTATGATCTGTCTCTGATTGGCTACGTTGTCAATACGCTGGCTGCCGGCGATCCTTTGCCGCAAAAGTACAAAGACCACAGCCTTTCGGGAGAATAGCTCGGCTGCCGCGAGTGCCACATCACACCGGATTGGCTCTTGATTTACAAAATCAATAACAACAAACTCATCCTCTACCTGACCCGCACCGGCACACACAGCGACGTCTTCTGAATAAACCAAAAGGGCTCCGCAGTTTTACCTGCAGAGCCCTTTTCTGTTGTCCGTTGTCCGGTATCCGTTAACCGTGCGTCTTTTCGCATAAGAAACCAAAGCCTAGCAATCACCAAGCTCATCAAGCCTTTTAAGCCTTTTCAAGTCCTTATAAAGCCCGGTTCTCAATGAAACGGAGACGCCAAACTACTTCAACACTGACCTCAAAAACTCCCTCGTCCGCTCCTTCCTCGGTTGCCCGAAAATATCTTCCGGGGTGCCCTCTTCCGCGACGTAGCCGCCGTCCATGAAAAGGACTTTATCGGAAACGGAGCGTGCGAAGGCCATTTCGTGCGTCACGATAATCATCGTCATTTTTTCCTCCGCCAGCTGTCGGATCGTCGCCAAGACTTCCCCCGTAAGCTCGGGATCGAGCGCCGATGTCGGCTCATCGAAAAGCATGATTTCCGGAGAGAGCGCGAGGGCACGCGCAATCGCGACGCGTTGCTTTTGACCGCCGGAAAGATTGCCCGGATATACGTCGCGTTTCTCCAAAAGCCCGACTTTTTCAAGGAGCGATTCGGCGCGCGGCAGGATTTCTTCCCGTTTCATTTTCTTGACGACAAGCGGCGCGGCCAATAGATTTTCCATGACGGTCATATGCGGAAAAAGATTAAACGATTGAAAAACCATGCCCATTTTCGCCAAGATTTTCCGTTGCGCGTCAGGCGCAGCGTAGACGACTTTTCCGTTTTCCTCGGTGGCGAGTACGTCGCCGTCGACGGAAATCGTCCCGCCCTGCACCGTTTCCAGCGTATTCAGGCAACGCAGAAACGTCGATTTCCCGGCGCCCGATGGGCCAATCAAAGAGACGACTTCACCGCGCTCGACGGAAAGGGAGATGTCGTGCAGAATTTCGAGATCTCCGTAGGATTTTCGAATGTGTTTCATTTCAATCAGTGCCATAGGGATCCCTCATTCTTCATAGACGGCATAGCGTTTTTCGAGCCATGCGAGGAGTTTTGTCAGGAAATAGGTGCAGATAAGGTAGAAAACGGCAGCGACGAAGAAGGCGGTCGTGTCGAAATCGCGCTGCACGATAGAGCGAGTGACACGCATGAGATCGTTCATCGCCAGGACGTAGACGAGAGATGTGTCTTTCAAAAGCGTGATTGTCTCGTTTCCCAGCGGCGGCAAGACGCGCTTGATCACTTGCGGCAAAATGACGTGCCACATGGTCTGGCGATAGGAGAAACCGAGGACTTTGGCGCCTTCGTACTGCCCGCGCGGAATGGACTGGATGCCACCGCGGAAAATCTCGGCAAAGTACGCGGCGTAATTGGCAACGAAAGCCAAGATGGCCGCCGAGAAATCATTCAGATGGATGGAAATCCCGGGTAGCATGGGAAGGCCGTAATAAATGAAAAGGATCTGGAGCATCAGCGGCGTCCCGCGCATGACGTAAATGTAAAATTCCGTCACGCGCCCCAAAAGCCGGACTTTGGAGAGCCGGCAAAGGGCGAGCAAAATGCCCAGCGGAAACGCGAGGACATAGGTAAGCGCAAAAATCTGCGCCGAAATCCCAAGCCCCGAAAGCATATTCGGGATAATATTTTGGATATAGTCCATACAAGAAACTCCTTACCCTGCGCCCTGCGGCGCGTTTTTTTACGACCTTCAGCCCTATAAAAGGAGGGTGGCGCGGAGCGCCGGGTGATGAGACGCGAATGCGAAAATGTCGCAAAGCAAGACCGCTTTTGCCTAATAGCTAACCTCTGATCGCCATCTTGCGCCTGCCGAAAAAGCGTAGCAAGCACCAAAATCCGGCTCCTCATCTCTTCCGGCGCACATTTCTTCACCGCCGTTGCGCCGAAAGAGGAGCACGCTCGAAGCCTTGCCCCTCTTCCCTTTCAGCAGAAAACTTTTACCTCAAACGCTGCCCAAGCCCAAGCAAGACCAAAGCAACGCTCCTACTGTTTATTTCTTAATCGTCAAATCCGTCCCGAACCACTTTTCGGAAATCTTCGCCGCTTCTCCGCTCGCTTCCACCTTCTTGAAACCATCATTCAAAAGCTTCACGAGATTTTCGTTTCCTTTCTTCACGCCGACCGCGTATTCCTCATTCGCCACGACGCCCGGCAGGACACGGAACGCACCCGGTTTCTTTTGCATATAATAATTGATGAGGACACTGTCGCCCAAAATCGCATCCATGCGTCCTGCTTCGAGATCCATGAAGCAGGACGAGAAATCAGGGTACAATTTCCACGTACCGAAACCGTCCCGTACCTCCGGTTGCTTATTCATCGCCGTCTCGCTGGTGCTGCCTTCCTGTGCGCAGACATTGCGTCCCTTAAGATCGGCGGCTTCCTGTACATCCGAGCCCGCCAAGACGACAAAGACCTGCGTGTTATTCAGATACGCGTCCGTGTAATCGAGGACTTTCTTGCGTTCCTCCGTCACTGTGAAACCGTTCCAAATGCAATCGATGCGCCCGGCGGAAATTTCCGCTTCCTTCGATGCCCAATCAATCGGCTTGAATTCGATCGGCACGCCGATTTCTTTGGAAACCGCTTTCGCCATGTCGACGTCGAAGCCGACAATCGTTCCGTTGTCATCGCGGAAACCCATCGGCGCAAATGTATCATCGAGGCCGGCGATAATTTTTTCCGGCTTCGCGGCAGCCGGTGCCGCTTTCTTCTCTTCGCCGCCGCAACCCGCCAACGCCCCAATGGCGATAGCACCCAAAATCCCTACCAATGCTGCTTTTTTGAAATTCATGATAATTCTCCCTTTCTTTCAAACCTTTTCTTCTTCAATCCTTTATCTCGCTAAAGGATTGATTGATGTTGCACATTGTACAACGTCCGTTTCTTCTTGTCAAGAGTTTTTTGAAAATTTTTTGAAATGAAAAAAACGCGGTTCTATACGAAGAAACCGACGTTTGCATCAAATTGTTTTCTTTCTGTTTCCTACGGCCTGCTATTGCTTAATAAAATTTGCAGCAACTTTTTCAAGCCTCAGAAATTGGCACTCTCAAAGAGTTCCCATCTGCAACAGCAAACCCTTTCACGCCTTCAAAAAACGAATCACGAATTATTTCTCAATCCTCAAGATTCTCGGCATACAATATCCCCGCCAACTTCCCGTGCGGCCCCGCCATCGGAATTTTCCGCATGTCCGCCGGACACACCCATTTCCATTCACCCTCTTGCGGGACGCGCACTTCGCCGTCCACACGAAACGCGCGCATATGCCAGATACGATGGGTGAAAACATGCGTGTACTCCCAAATCATTTCGCCCGGCTTCGCGTCTAAAAGAAGCGCGAGAGCGTTTCGGCTCTCCCGCTCCGTTTCCGCAAGCGCCATCGGAAATTCCCACATTTGCGCGAGCATCCCCTCTTCCCGCTTGTGCAAGAGATACGCGCCGTCCTTTTCGACAAGGGCGCACGCGGCAAAAAATTCTCTTTGCGGCATTTTCTTTTTGCGATGCGGAAGCTCCGTTTCCCGTCCTTCTTTTAGCGCCGTACAAAAAGGCGCAAGCGGACAATCTCGACAGCGCGGCGTCTTCGGGATGCAAATATCCGCGCCCAGATCCATAAGCGCTTCGTGAAAATCTCCGGGCCGCGGGGGCGGGAGCACTTCGGAAACAAGTGCCGTCACCTGTCTCTTGGCCGCCGGGCTCGTCACATCCTCTTCCAGCGCGTACAGCCGCGAAAACACGCGCAGCACATTCCCGTCCACCGCCGGCACGGGCAGGCCGAACGCAATGGACGCAATCGCGCCCGCCGTGTAATCTCCGATGCCCGGAAGCGCGCGGATTTTCTCTACATCGCGCAGCATATCCCCGCCGTATTCAGACGCCAAAACTTGCGCGGCGCGCCGGATATTTCTCGCGCGACTGTAATAGCCCAGCCCCTGCCACGCGTGCAAAACCTCCGCCTCGTCCGCTGCCGCCAGCGACGCCACCGTCGGAAACCGAGAGAGCCACGACACGAAATAAGGCCGCACCGCCTCCGTCCGCGTCTGCTGCAGCATAATCTCCGCAATCCAGACGTGATACGGATCCCGCGGCGATCCCTCCCGCCAAGGAAACTCGCGTCGATTCACGTCAAACCACGAAAGCAGCACGCCCGTCCATTCCGAATTCATCATAGCGCCGTAAACTCCGTTTCCGTCACATGCTCACTGTCTGCCGCAAAGCGCACCGTGCCGGAAAATCGCTCGCCCGAAAGCAGGCGTGGCAGCCAAATACGATCCGCTTCCCACATCTCATCATACGGCAAATCCTCCGGCTGAAACCAGCGCGGCTCCATCTCGTCGGACTGTCGTATGTCCCCCGTCCATGCCCGCAGGAAATACACCGCGCCGCCGTGCGACCATGTCGGATCGGACGGCAAATCGAAATACAAATCCGCGACGAAAGAAAGCGCCGCCGTCTCCGCCACAAGCCCGCATTCCTCGAAAAGCTCGCGCACGGCACATTCGGCCATCGTTTCCCCGTCCTCTATCTTTCCGCCGAATCCGTTCCATTTCCCGACGCCCATCCCGCGGCGTTTCCGCCCGAGCAAAATCGCACCGTCTTCGCGAATCGGATACACCAAAGAAGTATCGCGCATATCTGTCTCCCTCTTATAAGCATTTCAGAAAGTATACAAAATTTCTGCCGCCACCGTCAATGTCATGTCAAGCAGGCATAAAAGGAAATGAAATATAAGTATTGGCGCTCGGAGCGGAAAAGGAATAAAGTAAAAGCGGCCGAAGAAATTCGTGCACAGAAAAGCCGCGCCCCTCACCCCCATTTTCCCCAAAGGAGAACAAAACAATCATGACAAAAGAAACCGCACCATCCGTTTCCTCTTTTCCCGTCGGCATCGAAAATCCGTACGGGGAATTTTTCACCGGAAAGAGTTACCTTGCCGTTTTGACGAAACAGCCTGTCATCGCCAATGTGACATTTTCGCCCGGCTGCCGCAATCATTGGCACATTCACCACGGCGGCGGCCAGATTCTTCTCGTGACCGGCGGACGAGGCTACTACCAAGCATGGGGCGAGGCGGCACGCGAACTCCATCCCGGCGACGTAGTCGAGATTCCCGGCGAAATCAAACACTGGCACGGCGCCGCCCCGACAGAATGGTTCAGTCACATCGCCATAGAAATCCCCGCCCTAAACGGCGGAAGCGAATGGTGCGAAGAAGTGTCGGACGAGGAGTACGGGAAACTGAAATAATTTCCGCTGTCCGTCGTCCGTTCACCGCCATCACATCCCATGAATCGCATGGATTCCGTAAAAAAGCACAAAAACTTTTGCTCGCATGGAAAAACAAGGTGATGTTTATACCTGACTCTATGCTCGCCCATCACTTCGGGCATAAAGGTCCGCGCCCCGAAGCGCAGCCTCGGTTGATGGCGGCCTTCTATGAATGTAAGGCCGCTGTTTCCGATTTTTATTGAGCCGCCCGGCGTCGTGCAAGGGGGCCCGCCTGTTTGAAATTTTCCGATGCCGGGCCCTGAAGGCCCGTCAGGCGGAGGGGTGCTCGGATGCGTCTCGCAGCCTTGCGTGGTCAGTACCGAAAGTGAGAGAAAGTTTCGCGTCCTCAGCGACGTAAGCATTGGCAAGGCTGAGCATCCGAGCACCCCGGAACAAAAGAAAGGAAATGAAGAACGACAGGAGTTCTGCGGGGAAGCATCCCGCTTGATTTTCCGGAAAAAGCTGCAAAAAAATTGTGAAAACCTTTTTCCAACCCCACGATTCCCGGATAACACCCCCATCATTCTACGAAAGGAAAAACAACCATGAAAAAGAAAACCATCCTTTGCGCCGCTTTGGCTGTTTCCGTGCTCGGGATTTTTGGCACGGCACACGCCGCCGAACCTGTGCAAGGTACCAAAAACAATATTTCTGTTTCCGAAAGGAGTCCTGCCATGTCACACAAAATCGTTCAAACTGCGGGGCGCGATGCCTTGGGAGAATTTGCGCCCGAATTTGCCCGTCTCAATGATGACGTCCTCTTCGGCGAAGTCTGGTCCGATGACGGCCTCTCGCTTCGCGACCGCTCCCTCATCACCGTCGTCGCCCTCGTTTCCTCCGGCATCACCGACAGCTCGCTTTCCTACCACATCAGAAACGCCAAAAATCACGGCGTGACGCAGGAAGAAATGGCCAAAACCCTGACGCACATCGCGTTTTACGTCGGCTGGCCGAAAGCGTGGGCCGCCTTCCGCCTCGCCAAAGATATCTACGCCGAAGAATAAAATTTCCCCCTTTCTCTCCCCAAGTGCTATAATAGCGAAGTGCGCGCGCCCGTTTCCCGGAGCCGCAGTTCCGTTTCAAACAGCATTTCAAATGGAGAGACAATCATGGATAAAAAAATTCTCACCCTGTATTTCACCCGTTCCGGCCACACGAAACACGTCGCCGAGACGATTCAAAGCGCTGTCGGCGGAGACATCGCGGAAATCAAAACACGCCGCACCTACTCCTCCTCCTATTTCGGCGCCATCGTCCAAGGCGGCCTCGAAAAGATGAAAAACGCGCGCCCCGAACTCGCGCCGCTTCCCGTCCGCCCCGCCGACTACGATATCATTTTCCTCGGCACGCCCATCTGGTGGTTCACGATGGCACCCGCGATGAAATCCTTCTTGGCAAACGCCGATTTTTCCGGAAAAACCGTCATTCCCTTCATCACGAACGGCGGCAAACCGAGCCATGCGCCCGCGGACTTCACCGCCGCGCTTCACACGGGCGGCGACTGTTTCTCCGTCTGTTACAAAGGAAATACGCAGACCGTAAGCGACGAAGACATTTGCGCTTGGGCGCTGCGTACGATTGAGGAGCTATGAAACGAAAAAATTTTTTGACACTGACTGCGGGCGGCCTTCTTTGTGCCGCCCTTTTCGGTTGCGCCGCGCCCGCCCAAACGGACGCCCTCGCCACCATGAAACCCATCGCCGCCCGGCAAATCGTTTCCGACGACAACGCGCATAAAAGAACTGTCGTCTGGCAGCTCGCCGAAAATATTTCCTCGACGCTCGAAATTCGAGAAAAAGGAAACGACACGATTCTTTCCTTTCCCGCCGCGTCGCAATTCTTAGCCGGCACGCAAGGTGAAGCGGATCGCTACATCTACGAAGCGACCGCGACCGGCCTTCACCCCGGCACATCTTACGAATATCGCACGCGCACAAAAGACGCCGCCTCGATATGGATGCCGCTTCGCACCGACCCCGGCGAGCGATTTTCCGCGCTCATTTTCCCCGATTCCCAATCGGCCGACTATGACGTCTGGAAAGACACCGCCGCCAAAGGTTTCGCCGCCCTTCCCGACGCCGATTTCTTCATCATGATGGGCGACCTTGTCGACAACGGGCAAGACGAGCACCAATGGCAAGCGTGGCTCTCCGCCGTCGAGACGCCCATCCGAACCATTCCGGTCGCGCCCCTCATGGGGAATCACGAAGCCTATTCCTTGGGCTGGAAGACATGCCGCCCCGAGCGTTTCCTCGCGCACTTTTCCCTTCCGGGAAAAGGTGATCCAAATCTCGACGAACTTTTCTGGTCCTTCGATTGGGGGCCCGTCCACTTTGCCGTCCTCAATACGGACATGCCGGAAATCGCCGAATGGTATCCGAATCTACAAGCCGCGCAGGAAACGTGGCTGCGGCAAGATATGACGACGACGAAGAAACCGTGGAAAATCGTCCTCATGCACCGCGACCCGCTGCAATACCGCATCGAAGGACGCCCGGAACGCCTCGAAGGCTTCTCCGAAGAAGGCCTCGCCTTCATGCCCCTCTTCGACGAACTCGGCATCGACGCCGTCCTCTCCGCGCATCTCCATACCTATCGAAATCGCGGTCATATTCGGAACTTTGAAAGAAATGAAACAGGCCCCCTCTACATCCTGACCGGTGTCGCCGGCGATGTCCGCTACCCAAACCTTTGGACAAATCACGCCCTAGACATCACCGTCGCCCCGCAGCCGGAAACGGATAATTTCCTCACGATGGAAGCCGACAAAACAAAAATGATTCTCCGCGCTTATCGGACGGACGGAATGCTACTAGATGAGACAATCTTGAAGAAATAGCTTTTGTTCGCATGACTGACTTTGGAATCAATCGCAAGATAGTTATTAGTCGGTAGCCATTAGCTTTTAGACGAAAGCGGTGCGCGCTCCACGCGATCATAAAAATACAGCGAAGCACAACAAGTCAACCTCTCTTTTGAAGGCAAACTGCCGGCGGACGGTTGCCGGTGGCCCAAAGGACCGGGAGACAAACGTGAGATTTTCCTTTTCGGATGAACCTTCGCAAAACTCGGTTATGACGCTCATTTTGCCCTCGTTCCCACGAGCTGTACGGATGAGCGAAAAAGATTTTACATCCAGTGGACTCATACTTTGTTAACGACGAAAATTCTGACCCGTTACAACCTACCATTCCCCAATATCATCTTAACTCAAAAAAAATAAACAACACGAAAATGTAAGTTGATTTATAAACTATTTCACCCAAGGTAAAGCATAAGCATAATCTCTACTTAAGCCAAATGATCCGTGTAGTTCAAAAGGGAGAGCCAGTTTCCTTCTTTGCCATAATGATCGACACGGGAGATACTCGCGTTTCCTAAATTCAGGCGCCACGATGCACGCGTGGGGAGATCCAAAAGGCCACAGAGGAGCATCCGAATTGTGACGCCGTGGCTGACGATGGCGATATGTTTCTCGTTCGTCTCGTCTTTTTCTTCGGCATCCGCTGCCGCCAAAATTTCTTGCATGGCTTGCATCGCGCGAAGGCGCACGTCCTCGAAACGTTCCGCTTCGGGGATTTGCCATTTATCCGGATCGCTGTAGAGAAGGCTGAGCGCGCCCGGCCATTTTGCTTCGATTTCCCGATGCGTCAGGCCTTCCCACGCGCCGAAGGAAATTTCCGAAAATTCCGGCACGACTTTAACGCCGATGCCCTGCCTTTCTCCCAGAATATCCGCCGTCTCATGCGCGCGACGGAGCGGACTCGTATAAATCGCATCGAGCGACTCGCCCTCGAAATACCCGGCGGCGCGTTCGGCTTGGTCTCGTCCTTCGTCGGAGAGCGCGATATCGATGGAGCCTTGAAATTTTTGGAGCGCGTTCCACTCCGTCCGCCCGTGGCGCAAAAAATAAATTCGTGTCATGAAAAAATCTCCCGAAAAGCGGAAATCAGCCGCTCATTGTCCTCTCGCGTGCGAATGGCGACGCGAAACCACGTCTTGTTCAACCCCTCGTAATTGCCGCATTGGCGAATCAGAATGTGTTTGTCTGTTAATTGTTCTTGAAGCCACGCGGCACTTTTGCCGCCTCTGAGGCGAAGCAAAACGAAATTCGCCGCACCGGGACAGACGGAAAGCTGCGGAAACGTTTCCAGCTCGCTTCGTATGCGCGCTCCTTCTTCCCGCAAAAAAGCGCGCGTCGCTTCGATGTATTCCTTGTCTTCCAACGCGTGGCACAGATAAAGCTGGACAGGGCCGTTCACATTCCAGGGCGGGAGCATCCTTTCGATTTCAGAAAGATTCGGAGATGCAGAGAAAAGAAAACCGATCCGAAGGCCGGGCACGGCAAAAAATTTTGTGAAGGATGAAACGATCATGACAAACGGATTCTTTTCCAAGATGTTCCGATAGGAAATGTCATCACCGATAAAATCCGCAAACGATTCATCGATTACCAACCGGCCTTGGCACAACCGAGCCATGAGAGCGAGCCGCAAAAAATCTTCCGGCTGCAAAATTCGTCCATCCGGATTATTCGGATTTCCCGCAAAAATCACGCTGCCGTTCGGAAGATTGGAAAGCGCGCCCCAATCTTTGACGGCAAATCCGTTTTTCGGATCGAGCTCGTAGCTGCGAGTGGGAATCAAGGCGGCCTCCGCCGCTTCGGCATACTCGGAAAAGCAAGGCGCGGGCACGCAGACGAGCGGCGGTTGCAGAGCGCGGACGAGGGCATAAATGAGCTCCGTAGCCCCGTTTCCGCACAAAATATGTTTGACGGGAACGCCGCAATGCGCCGCGACCGCTTTCTTCAAATCGCGACACCGGATATCCGGATAACGCGTGATTTCCCGTGTGAGCCCTTCCAACAGCGCTTCTTTCCCTTTCGGCGAAAGACCGAGCGGATTGATATTGACGGAAAAATCCAATATCGCCTCCCGCTCCGCTTCGGGCATGCCGAAAATATCGCCGCCGTGTGCCGCCTGTTTCATCATTCCGTTACCATCCCTTCATTCGTGATACAAACGCTGTCCAAAAATGTCACCCAATCTCCCAAGCGATAGGAAATCATGCTTTGGAGCTCGGCCGCATCCGTGTCCTCTCCCGCCACGACGCCGAGGACGGTCCCGCTGTGCGCCGCCACGATACCGAGCGCGCCGAATTGTTTCGCCGTCTCCCAGAGCGGCTCCAGCGCCGATTTATATAAAAGCCTTTGATTGGCAAAAGCGGACATCGTCGCCGCTTCCCCAATCAGTGCCGGATTTTGCTCTTCCATCCCCCGCTCGAAAAGCGCGACGGCCTCTCGAATGACACTCTCATTTTCTTTTTGGAGCGCAATCAAATCTTTTCGCGAATTGTAGACGAGCGTATCGACTTCCCCGCCGCAATCGAAAACGAGAATATGCATCGCGGGCGCCGGTCCCAGTTTTCCGAGGAGCCGCCCCTTTCGATAATCGAAACGGACGACGCCGTCGTAAAAAATCGCATCACTCGGCTCGATGGAAATGGCAATCTCCGCGATATCTTCCGGCGTGAGCGTCCGTCCGCAAGCCAGCGCCGTCGCCATACACACCGCGCTGATATCCGCCGTACTCGACGCCATGCCCTTCCCCATCGGAATTTCCGACGAAAGACGGACATCAATGGCGCGGTCGCTCATGCCGAGACGAGAAAGCGTCCGTCTCCGCGCCATTTCCGCTTTTTGCGGCAGACGGGAAATCGGCGTCCCCTCCCGCGCCTCAGCCACGGAATAGCGATTGATGGGACAGGTCAGCATAAAAGATGCACCGTCCAGATAGCCTTGGATCCATTCGCCGCAAGATCCCGGCGCGCGTACCGTGTACCTCATGCGACGCCTCCCGTCAGCAAAACGAAAACGAGCGCGAGCACCGCCTCCGTCACTTCCGTCACAAATCCGTACGTGTCTCCCGTCGTCCCGCCGATTTTGGAAACAATCCAACGATTTAAGAGAAGCCCCGTCAAAATTCCGACGCCGGCCAAGATGAGATACGGGAAACCGAACCACAGCGCCGGCAAAAGCGCCGTCACGAAAGCAAAGGGCACAGCATAGGCATCGCGATATGTCGCAAAAGATTTCCCGAATCCCTGCTCCCTCGCATACGGATATTCACAAATCGATACGACCATATTGAAACGAGCGATGACCGGCATGGCAATCAAAATCATGTACAAATCTTCCCCTGCCGATGCGAGTGCCGTCATTTTCAATCCGACGAGCAGCACGAAAGCCGTCATCCCGAAACTCCCAATCAGGCTGTCTTTCATGATCGCAAGCGCCCTCTCCCGGCTCCGTCCGGAAAAAAGTCCGTCCGCCGCGTCTGTGAGTCCGTCGATGTGAAGAGCGCCCGTCAGAAAAATTTCGGCACACACGAGAAGAAACGCCGTCAAAAGCGGCGCATGAACCGTTTCCAGCAAAAAACACAGCGCACAGAGACAAAGGCCGAGCACGCCGCCAATCAGCGGAAACCATTTCACACTTTTTCCGAAATTTTCATCGCTCCATTCCGTTTCCCGTCGTAGATGAATCCGCGTCAGAAACTGAAGCCCCACCAGAAAAGGTCCCATGTGGTATGTCCCATCCAAAAAATGCCCGTCATGCAAAGAAGAAACAGAATCGTCGCCACATACATCATCTTGACGGACGCCGCAATGTCCGCCGCGACAAGGGGCCGATCCGCATCTCCCATGTATTCACGAAATTCCGGCTTCCCTTCATAGAAATTCCAACCGCCCAGCCGCACGTGAAGCGCACCCGCCGTCGGCGCCTCCGCATAGCCGCCGTTCGGGCTCGGATGTTTCTTCGCGTCCCGAAGACCGATGCGCCATGCATTTTTCGCGTCATAGCCCAAAAGAGCGGACGACGCGACAAAAAAAAGAAACGTGAGACGCGCCGGGATATAATTCAAGACGTCATCCAGCCTGGCCGCGACACGTCCGAAAAACAGATAGCGCTCATTTTTATAGCCGAGCATGGAATCCATCGTATTCGCCGCGCGATAGCAAGCCGCCCCGACCGGCCCGGCGATTAAAAACCAAAACAGCGGGGACAGCACGCCGTCCGTCGTATTCTCCGCGACCGTTTCCACGACGCCGCGCGCGATATCCGGCTCCTCCAAATGATCCGTGTCGCGCCCGACGATCCAAGACAGACGATGCCGCGCCTCCGGCAAATTTCCGTCTTTTAGCAAGCGGACAATCGCCATCCCGTCTCGCAAGAGCGCACGCGGCGAAATCGTAAAATACAAAATGACAGCGGACACCGCCGCGTAGACTGCCGGCCCCGTTTCCTTCGCCCACGCCGTGAGCGCCCAGACTAACGCGCCGACGATACCGATCACAAACACAACGACCGCCGCGCCGCGCCAAAAGAGCCTCGCGTCGGACGCGCCGCTTCGCGGATACAAAATCTTTTCCAACGCGGAAATCAGCCGCCCGATCAGTACGACCGGATGCCACGACGAATGGGGATCCCCCAGAAACGTATCCAGCAAAAATGCCAGCGTCGGCGCGGCCGCCACCCACAGGACGTCCGTCATTCGCCCTCCAGAATGCGATAAAAGGCCTCCATATCGAAATGTTTCCGGACAGTTTCGGCCAATCGATCAAATTCCGCCTCTTTGTATGCGCGGTAGCGGAAAGAAACGGGAAGCGCCGGAAGACCTTTTTTCGCCCGGAGCGCATTCAAGACGGCGCGGCGCAGCTCGTCATTGTCGAAAATGCCGTGGCAATACGTTCCCCAGACCGTCCCGGCCGCGTTGATGCAGCCGTCTTGCAAATCGACATCTTGGAGACTGCGTTTTTTGATATGAAACGGCATCGCGGCCGGCGCGGTGAAGACCGTCTCGCCCATATGAATTTCATACGCCGCCAAATCCTTTCCGGAAAATTCCGTGCCCAGAAACGGAAGCGCTTCACAATCGCAAACGACTTGGTACGTATTTTTTGTCCCGCGCATCGTCGTCACGAGCGGCAAAAGCCCCAGCCCGGTGACCGCATCATTCGTGCTTTCCGTGTGAAGCGGATCGCGCACCTCCTCGCCCAGCATCTGGTAGCCGCCGCAAATCCCGATGACCGGCACGCCCGCCGCCGAAAGATTGCAAATTTCATCCGCGTATCCGTTTCGTTTCAAATACAGCAAATCCTCCGTCGTATTTTTCGAGCCGGGCAGCAAGATGAGATCCGGCGTCCCAAGCCGATCCCCTTTTTGCACGAAACGAAGATTCACATCCGGCTCATGCATCAGCGCGTCAAAATCCGTGAAATTGGAAATTTTCGGTGTCTGCAGGACTGCGATGTGCAAATCGCGCATTCCGTCATCATGCGGCATTTCTTGCAAGGAAACGGAATCTTCGTCGTCAATTCCCAATTTATCCAGATACGGGATGACGCCCAGAACCGGGACGCCCGTTTTTTCTTTCAAGAAATCCAGCGCCGGCGTCAAAAGCGTGATGTCACCGCGGAATTTATTGATCACAATCCCGCGGACAAGCGCGCGTTCATCCTCATCGAGCAGCATGAGCGTCCCGACGACGGACGCCAGCGCCCCGCCGCGATCGATATCGGCGACTAAAAAAACGGGTGCGCCGAGAGTCTTGGCGATACGCATATTCACGATATCATTCTTTTTCAGATTGACTTCCGCCGGACTCCCCGCCCCTTCAATCACGAGCACGTCAAAATGCGCTTTCATGTAGTCGAGCGCTTTCACGACGGAATCCCACGCCTTTTGGCTGTAGCGCTCCTGATAATCCTTCGCGCTGTAATTGCCGACCGATTTTCCGAGCAAAATGACCTGCGAGCAAGAATTTCCCGTCGGTTTCAAAAGCACCGGATTCATTTCGACGACGGGCGCGACGCCGGCCGCTTCCGCCTGTGCCACCGTCGAGCGCCCCATCTCGCCGCCGTCTTGCGTCACATACGAATTGAGCGCCATATTTTGCGCTTTGAAAGGCGCGACACACATCCCGTCCTGTTTCAAAATCCGGCAAAGCGCCGTCGTCAAAATGCTTTTTCCCACATGCGAACTTGTCCCCTGAAACATCGCATATTTTGTCATGACAGTGCTACCTCATTCTTTTTCAAATCAATGGTAATCCCCGCGACGGACAGATACACAGCCTCGGCGCGCGCGGCGACGTACTGATTCGCCAGCCCGACCAGATCGCGATACACGCGGCTCATCGCGTTTCCCGGCACAATTCCCATCCCCAATTCATCGGAAACGAAAATAATTTCCTTTCCGTCTACAGAAGAAACGGCGGAAAATATCGCGTCCAGATCGGATAAAAGCACTTGCTGCAAATGCTCCAAATCCGTGACGCCGAGCGTCTCCACGCGCCTGTGATCGATGTGATCCATGAGCAAATTATTCACGTACATCGTGATGCAATCAAAAAGGACCGCATCCGACGCCGCCAAGACCGTTTCCATCATCGGCCCGGCTTCATGCAGCACTTCAAATGTCCGCCAAGAAGCCGGCCGTCTTTTTTGGTGCAGAATGACGCGATAGCGCATCTCCTCATCCAAAATTTGGCTCGTCGCAATGTAGCCCTTTCGTGCCCGAGGGATTCGATCCATCAGCGTCTCCGCGAATTCACTTTTCCCGCTCCGCGCGCCTCCCAGGACCAACACCATTCGATTTCCCATTTTTCTCCTCACAAAAATGTAAAGCACGATAAAATATCTTATTTATTATACCATGCCTGTCTCTTCCTCCGAGAAAGGGGCTGTAAAAAAAACATTTTCATGCTTTCTTACAACACTTTCATATCAAATCACGCGGGGGGATTCCTCGCAGAACTCCTGTCGTTCTTCATTCTCTTTCTTTTCCGAAAAAAAGCGGAAACAGCGGCCTATAAATGATAGAAGGCCGCCATTGGCAAGAGCCGCGCTTCGAGGCGCGGACTTTTGCGCCCGAAATGATTGACGAGCATAGAGTCAAATGGTCATTTGCCGATTTACGAAAAAGGCTGCACTTACAGTCTGTTTACGTTTTTTTCGCATTCCCTTTTCAGAAATCAAAAAGAGCTGCGAGAAAATTTTCTCACAGCTCTTCTTTCCGCTAATTTATCCGAAACATGACAATCACAAAACTTTATGCACCCAGGCGCGGAGCTCGGCTTCGTCCGCTTGGCTGTAGAAACGTTCGCCCTGTTTCCAGTCTCCCGTGCCGGCCGCCCGGCGCAGGAGATTGCCGCTGTCGCCGAAGCCGGACGAATAGGACGTCGCAAAGGGGATGACCATCTTGCCCGTAAAATCGTTTTGTTCCACGAAGGAAGAGAGCGGCCACGCCGCAATGGCCCACCAGATGGGATAGCCGACAAAGACCGTCGTGTACTCATCCCAATTCTCCGGTGTCTTTTGCGCCAGTGTCATGTGACGGAGCGCGGGATCGTCATGCTCGCGGCAGACGCGGCTCGACGAATTTCTGTAATTCAAATCCGCATCCGTATACGGCTCGGCCAATTTTACTTCAAACAAATCCGCGCCCGCTTCGCTCGCAATGATTCTCGCCGCGCGTGCCGTGCAGCCGGACGCCGAATAATAGACGACAATCGCCTTCCCGTTCGTCTTGACCGGTGTCGCCGCTTCCGGTGCTTTCTCCGCGCCGCAAGCCGTCAGACCCGCTGCCATGCAACCGGCGAGCGCCATGCCCGCCACTTTCATCGCTTGATTCATATGGATTCCTCCTTTTCTTGACATTGACAAAAAATTCATATTCGCCATTATACCACCGTGCCCGTCTGAAAAATAATACCTTGCGTGCATAAAACTTTATACACACAAGGTATCGATTGAGAGCAATTAAAACTCAATCCCGCGCCGCGCTCGGATTCCTTTTTCGTACGCGTGTTTCACCGGCTGCATCTCCGTCACCGTGTCGGCCAAATCAATCAATTCCGGCCGCGCGTACCGTCCCGTCAAAATCAAATTGAGCCGCGGCGGACGCTCGGCGATCAATGTCTCGACTTCGGAAACATCCAGCATCCCCAAATGAATCGCGTAATAAATCTCATCCAAGACGACGAGATCCCATTTGTCGCTCAAAATTTCCTCCCGCGCCGTTTGCCAGGCCTCTTTTGCCAATTCTTTTTTATGCGCATATTCCGCATCGCCGTCAGGGTTGTTATGATAGACGAAACCATCACCCATCGAGCGGATTTCGATCTTTCCGTTCACGCGCCCGAGTGCCGCTATCGCTTCCAGCTCGCCGTATTTCCACGCGCCTTTAATGAATTGCAAAATGAGAACGCGCTGGCCGTTTCCCCACGCGCGAATCGCCGTGCCGAGCGCCGCCGTCGTTTTGCCTTTTCCGTTTCCCGTATTGATCAGGACGAGGCCTTTTTCGTCTCTCATCCGGATGCGCCTCCCCGCTTTGCCCGAAATGCCCGGCAAGCCGAAAGGAAACGATCCCTTGCCGCGCGGTTTCCGTCGAAATTGATATGCAAATACGACGCCAGCACGGAGCCTGCCGCGTAGCCTTCCCGGTGCGCTTCTTTTTGCCGCGATCCCATGAGTTCATACGCCCACGGAAAATCGAACGCGTCCGGCTCCATCGTCGAAAAATGAAATTCATGCCCGCGAAGCGTCTCGCCCGGCGCCGCCAAAATATTTTCCCGAAGCGCCTTGGCCGTCACATAGCCGACGCGCTGCAATTTCTTTTGCATCCGACACACCGCCGGGACAAGGCCGACCGTCTCATAGCGGTTTCCGTCGAAATCAAAAATTTCCCGACACAGATACATGAGCCCGCCGCACTCGGCGAAAATCGGCATCCCGGCATCCCGCGCGCGCCGGATAGACAATTTCAAGGAAACGTTGGCCGCTAATTTTCTCAGAAACATTTCCGGAAATCCGCCGCCGAAAAGGAGCCCGTCGACATCCGGAATCGTTTCATCCGCCAGCGGGCTGAATGGGACAAGCGTCGCACCCGCCTCTGTCAGCGCCGACAGACTCGTCGGATAATAAAAGGTAAACGCTTCGTCTTTCGCGACGCCGATGCGGACGGAAAATTTTTCGCCGCCCGTTTCTTCTTGCGGAGCGAAAAGAGTCGGAGCCGCTTGTGCCGCGCTTCGAATGGCCGCCAAATCGATCCCGGCGCCCACCGTCTCGGCCATATGTGCAATCAGCGCGTCCGTCTCCGTTTCCGTGACGGGCGTCAATCCCAAATGGCGCTCCGGTGTCTGCAAAGCGTCCGTCCGATGCAGCGCGCCCAAGACCGGCATCCCAATCCCCGCCATCGCTTCGCGGATGATCTGCTCATGATTGTCCGAACCAAGCTGATTCAAAATAACGCCGGCAATTTGAACGTCCGGTGCGTATTCGCGATATCCCAGCACAACGGCCGCCGCACTCTGCCCCATGGAGCGGCAATTCATGACGAGCACGACCGGCGCCTGCAAGAGCCGCGCGATGTGCGCCGTACTCGATACGCCCGCCGCGCCGCCGTCGAAAAGCCCCATGACGCCTTCAATGACGGAGATATCCGCGCCGGCCGCCAATGTGCGAAACGTGGAAACGAGGCACTCCTCCGGCACGAGCCATGTATCTAAATTGTACGAATCGCGCCCGGCCGCTTTCGCGTGAAATCCCGGATCGATATAATCGGGGCCGACCTTAAACGGTTGCACGGCCAGCCCTTTCTCTTTCAAGACGCGCAAAAGGCCCGTCACGACCGTCGTCTTTCCGACCCCGCTGGACACGCCGGCCAAGACGATGCGCGGAAACGAATTCCCTTCCGTCATGCGCGTTCCCGTTTCGCCAAAATCGTGCTCAAATAATTCGGCTGATAATCGGCCGGAAGTTTATCCAAATCTTTTTGCACACATTCATCCGGCAGCCCCGCACGCGACACCATCACGGCGTTTTGAATCAAATGATGTTTCCGGAGCATCTCTTGGATGTACGCCCAATTTTTATACACTTTCATAATGACCGCATTGTCGGCGACGGCCAAGACGCGATCGATTTTTTCCGCGCTTGCCGTCGCAGGCAGAACGACGACCGTTTCCTCCCATTCCGCAAGCGGGATCCCCATCGCGTTCGCAATGCCGACAAAAGCCGGAATCCCCGGAATATTTTCCGCTTCGTACTCCGTCCCTTCGAGTGCGCGGAAAATATACATATACGTGCTGTAGAGCATCGGATCGCCCAGCGTCAGGAAAACGAGATTTTTTCCTTCATCCAGTTTCTCGCACACGAGGCGGCGATTCTCCTCCCATTGCCGCGCAACGGCTTCCATATCCAGATTCATCTGGAAAACCATCGGCAAAAGCTCCGTTTCCTCTCGGATGTAAGGCTTGGCGATGTTCCACGCGACCGAACCGTCTTTTTTCTCCGTCTGCGGCGTGATGATCATGTCGCAGCTTTGAATCGCTTCCACGGCTTTGACCGTCAGAAGTTTCGAATCTCCAGGGCCGACACCGATTCCGTACAATTTCCCTTTTTTCATTGTCTAATCCTCCTCAAGACAATCCAAAAATACTATGCGCATTATATCACATCGAAAACGTGCAAGAAAAAACTCCCCGCTCATTATGCGGAGAGTTTCCCGTTTCAAAAATTTTAGGCTTTCTTGTGCCGCGCGACGAAAGCGCCGATGCGTTTCAGCGCCTCTTGGATGTTTTCGCGGCTGGCCGCATAGGAAATCCGGATGTGGTTCTTTCCCTGCGCCCCGAAGCACGAGCCCGGGACGACGCCGATTTTTTCTTCCTGCAACAATTTTTCGCAGAATTCTTCGTCCGTCATGCCCGTCACGCTGATGTCCGGAAAAATGTAGAACGCGCCCTTCGGCTCGAAGACATGAAGGCCAATCTTTTGGAGGCCTTCGTAAATCATGACGCGCCGCGCCGCGTATTCGTCATACATCGCTTTCACGTCCTCGTCGCAATGCTCCAGCGCTTCGATGGCGCCGTACTGGCTCGTGGACGACGCGCAGAGAATCGCGTATTGATGGACTTTGTAAATCTGCGCCACCGCATCGGCCGGCGCACACAGATACCCGATCCGAAGCCCCGTCATCGCGTACGATTTCGAGAAACCGTTCAGCACAATCGTGCGTTCCTTCATGCCGGGCAGCGCCGCAAAGCAGGTGTGCGTCCCTTCGTACGTGAGATCGCAATAAATTTCATCGGAAATGACGACGAGATCATGTTTCTCCACAAACTTGGCAATCTCCGCCAATTCATCCCGCGTCATCACCGTGCCCGTCGGATTGTTCGGATAGCCGATCAGAAGCACTTTCGTCTTCGGCGTGACTTTTTCCTCCAGCGCCGCGACCGTCAATTTGAAATCATCTTTTTCATACGTCGGGACAAGAACCGGCGTGCCGCCCGCAAATTGCACGCAAGCCGGATACGCCACATACGCGGGATCCGGAATGAGCACCTCATCACCCGGATTCAAGAGTGCCGTCATCGCAATCGTAATCGCTTCGGAAACGCCGATGGTCGCGACAATCTCCGTATTCGGATCATACTCGACACCGTAGCGCGCGGCAAACATCTTCGCGACGGCGCGGCGCAGCTCGACGAGCCCCATATTCGACGTGTACGACGTCTTCTTTTCTTTCAAACTTTGGATGCAAGCATCGATAACCTTGTCCGGCGCCGCATAATCCGGCTCGCCGACGCCCAAAGAAATGACGCCCTCCATCGTATTGGCCAAATCGAAAAATTTACGAATCCCGGACGGCGGGACCACCGTGACATTTTTCGAAAATTTTGTATTCCAATCCATTTTTCAAACCTCCTTATTCCGCACTTGTGACGATTCTCCCCAACTCTTCGCAATGCTTCATCGCTTCCTCATCGGGATACCCGTAGGCCAAAACAGGCTTTGCGGGAAACAACGCGCCCGCAAATTTCAAAGACTGCTGCCAAGCATTGAGCCACGCGCCGCGACTCCAGCCGCACGAGCCGAAGACCGCCATCCGTTTCCCGGAAACGAGCGGCTTCAGCGCCTCGCAAAACGGTTTCATTTGGCTCTCTTCGATGACTTCGATGCCCATGGCGGGACTGCCCAAAAAAATACAATCATAGCCGGCCGCAATGTCCTCCGGCTTCACATCGGACACCGGCGCAAGCAGCACCGTATCCGAAAATTCTCTCGCGCCGACGGCGACCGCCTCCGCCATCGCTTCCGTATTTCCCGTGGAGGAAACATAAATGACAGCCGTTTTCTTTCCCATTTCCTCACCTGATTTCTTCATCATAAAAAGCGTCCCCAAAAAAGAGAACGCTTTTTAGCATCATTAGGCCTTGGCGACCGCTTCGCCGAGAGCTTTGCAAGCGTCCAGCGCTTCATCGTCCGGCGTGCTGAAGGCTTTCACCGGATCGGCCGCAAGCGTCACGCCCGCTTCTTCGAGACGCGCTTTCCACGTCTCAATCCAATCGCCCTGGTTCCAAGCGTAGGAGCCGAAAATGCCGACGACCTTGCCGGACAGCTGCGGCAGAAGATCCGCGAAGAACGGTTCAAATTCATATTCTTCCAGCTCTTCGTTTCCCATGGCCGGGCAGCCCAGAATGATGTAATCGAAAGCCGCCACATCGGCCGCATTCGTGTCGCTGACAAAAGACAGCACCGTTTCCGCGCCGGCGCCCTTCGCCCCTTCTTCCACCGCCTGCGCCATCGCTTCGGTATTACCGGAACCGGACCAATACACAATCGCAATCTTAGCCATCATAATCCTCCTCTTACAAAAGAAAGAAATAAAATCCTGCCGACTTCTCGGCGTGATACAGATGTTTCCTCCCCTATATTACTGAAACGCCTTCTCCTTGTCAAGAAAAAGCGCAAGAAAAAATCGCAATCTCCGAAACGAAAACTGCGATGATATTTTTTGCTTTTTATTTTATTTTTCCGACTCTGCGGATTTTATCGTTTGGAGATCCTGCCAGTCTGTTTCTTTCAGAAATTTCCGTTTGGCAAACATTTCGCCCAATGCTTTCGTCAGCTCCGGCGCGTCCGCGTCCGCCGACAAAATGCCGAGCACGATGCGAATTTCATTTTGCTGCACCGTCACAAAATATTTCGTCCGATAGGAAATCCCCTCCGATTTCTTTTCGATAATGAAAGAACCTTCCCAGCGCGGATGTTTTTTGTCGGACATTTTGACGAGAGGCGTCTTGCCGTCAAAAACCGCTTTCTGCGCGATGATTTGTTTGTTCAGCGTTTCGGCAATAACGTCCAGCTGCTCCGAAAGGGACAAATTTCGATATCCCTTAGCGCCTTCCCTCTGCAGGTACTGCGCACCGATGACCGCCGACGCCGCCCAGCCGTATGTGAAATTCGGGCCGTCTTTCCGCGTGATGGTGTAAAAATGCCCGTCCGGCATCCCCATGCGTGCCAATGTCATCTTCGGCGAATTCGTTTCCGTAAACGGCAGCGCCATCTGCTCCCCCGCTTCAATGCTGACCGACTTGGGGACATCCATCCTCCCGATGAGTGCCATGTCCCATTTTTCCGCCGCCTGCACCGCGCCCGAGGCGGACAGAAGAAACGCTGCCAAAAGACACGCCATCCCTATCTTTTTCATACCGAATCCTTCTGCGCTTTCGCCCAAGAATCTTTCAGCCCGACAATCCGATTCAAAATGATATCGCCGGCCTTTGTATCTGTATCAATAATGAAATATCCTTTACGCAAAAATTGGAAACGGTCACCGACGCCGTATTCCAAAAGGGCCGGCTCCGCGTAGCCTTTCATTTCCTGCAATGAATCCGTATTGATTTTTTCCATGAAATCCCGCCCGTCATCCGTATCATCGGGCGAAATGAGATAGTCATAGAGACGCGCCGTGATCGGAACGGCTTTGGCCGCGCACACCCAGTGAAGCGTGCCTTTGACTTTTCTATCGGCGCCGGGCGTCCCGCTCTTCGTGTCCATATCGCAGGTGCAATGAATTTCCTTGATGCTGCCGTCTTCGTTTTTGACGACTTCGTCACAGCGGACAATGTACGCCCCCTTGAGACGCACTTCTTTCCCCGGCGTCATGCGGAAAAATTTGTGCGCCGGATGTTCCATGAAATCTTCCGCTTCGATATAAATTTCCCGACCGAAGGGAACAAGACGCGTCCCCATCGCTTCATTTTCGCTGTTGTTTTCCATCGGCATCATTTCAATTTTGTCTTCCGGATAATTCGTCAAGACGACTTTCACCGGATCGATGACCGCCATAATGCGCGGCGCTTTCGCTTTGAGATCTTCGCGAATACAATGCTCCAGTTGCGCGATGCCGACTTCGTTATCCGATTTCGCCACGCCGATTTCTTCGCAGAAAGCGTGCAGCGATTCCGGCGTGTAACCGCGACGGCGAATTCCGGAAATGGTCGGCATACGCGGATCATCCCAGCCGGAGACAACGCCCGCTTCCACCATGCGGCGCAGTTTCCGTTTGCTCGTAATCATCGTCGACACATTGAGGCGCGCAAACTCGATCTGCCGCGGTTTCTCCGCCCCTTCATACGCTTGGAGACACCATTCGTACAGCGGACGGCGCTCGGCAAATTCCAGTGTGCAAATAGAGTGCGTGATTCCCTCAATCGCATCCGAAAGCGGATGCGCGAAATCGTAGAGCGGATAAATGCACCACGTATCGCCCGTGCGGTGATGCGTCGCGCGCAAAATGCGGTAAATGACCGGATCGCGCATGACGATATTCGGCGACGCCATATCGATTTTAGCGCGGAGACATTTCTCGCCGTCCGCATATTTTCCGTCCTTCATTTCTTCGAAAAGACGCAAATTCTCTTCGACGCTGCGATTCCGATACGGACTCTCCGTGCCCGGATGCGTCAAATCCCCGCGCATGGCGTGGATTTCCTCACCCGTCGAATCGTCCACATACGCCAGCCCCATCTGAATCAGACGCCGCGCAAATTCGTAGAGCTGCGGGAAATAATCGGACGCGTAATGCACCGGTTCCTTCCATTGGAAACCGAGCCATTTCACATCTTCCAAAATGGAATTGACGTACTCCACCTCTTCTTTGGACGGATTCGTATCGTCGAAACGGACATTCGTCTCCCCGTGATATTTCTTTCCCAGACCGAAATTGAGACAAATGCTCTTCACGTGACCGATGTGCAAATACCCGTTCGGTTCCGGCGGAAAACGCGTCAGCACCCGTCCGTTTGCATAGACACCGTTTTCGATATCACGATTGATTTCCGCTTCGATAAAATTCGCGGCCACCCGTTTCTCTTCCATGTCAGACTCCTTTACCGACGGCTTCTTGCCGTTCCGCCACCATACCATATAAAATATCGACAATTTTTCCGCTACTGCCCGTGGACACATCTCCGCAATTTTGCGCCATAGCCGCCCGCCGCGCCGGATGCGTCAAAAGTTCTTGCACCGTCTCAGCCAGCTGCCCGCGATTCACCCAGACCGCGCAGCCCTGTTTCTTCAAATGTTCCGCATTGGCACGCTCCTGCCCCGGAAGCGCATTCACCAGCACCATGGGCAGATGCATCGTGAGCGCCTCCGTGCACGTGAGCGCCCCCGGCTTCGTGACGATGAGCTCGCTCTCCGCCATGAATTGCGCCACTTTGTTCGTGTAGCTGTGCAACTCGACGGGATGATGCAAATTCGCCCGAAGAGACGCGACCTCTTCGTAAGCGGAAATATTTTGCCCCGTAATCACGATAAATTTTTGAATTTCTTTGACTTTGTCCAAGCGTTTCAGCGTGTCCGTGATGTAACCCAACCCCAGACCGCCGCCCATCAAAAGCACCGTGCCCGGTTTCTTCTCCGGCCTATGCTGCAAGACTTGTTGAAACGAGCGCCGCACGGGAATCCCCGTCACATGGATAATCTCCCGCGGCACGCCGTGCGATGCCAACTCGTCGGCCAATTCCTCCGTCGCGACGCAGTAGCCGTCCAAATGCTTGTCCACCCAGAGCTGGTGAATATCGAAATCCGTAATCAGCCCGATGAGCGGGATGGACAGCAGCCCTTCTTTTTTGAGCAAATTCGCCGCACACGCCGGAAACGGATGCGTAAAGAGCAGCGCGTCCGGCTTCAGGACGGAAATCAGCCGCTCCATCCGCCGCCGAAAACTCCACGAGAGCAAACTTTGCACGCCGCTTCCCAGCGCGTGATTCTGAGAATTTTGGTACAACTGGTTGTACATCAAAGGGAATGTCGCCAGCATTTTGAGATACCCGCGCTTCAAAAGCTGATCCAGCGAAAACGTATCGGCGGACAAGAAATCCAAGACACGCGCATGATCCTCCGGATGTGCCCATTTGATTGCCTCCGCAATCGCGCGCGCCGCCTGCGAATGTCCAGTCCCGATGGACGCCGTCAAAATGAAAAATTTCCGATGCTGTGCCATGAGCGCTTATATTTTCTTCCAAAGCCAAGCGGCAATCAAAATTCCCAAAATGCTGATCAGATTCGGCGCGAAACGAAGCCCCAAATGAATCTGAATGATGGCCAAATTCAAATAAATGTCTTTGAAATTGAACACTTCAAATGTTTCCGTAAAATACGGCATGATGCCCGCCAGACTCATCTGCGAGAGAAGTTGGCCGATAATGGCGGCGATCAGCGCCCCCGCGACCAAAAACAAAATCAGCGACAGCATACCATGCCCGCCCATTCGCATCGCCATATCCTCCCTCTCAAAAATGAGCGCCGTAGCGGATTTTCCCCGCGACCCGTTCGCCCAAAGCGCGTCCCGTCTCATTGTCGGAACGATATTGATAAATGACGCGCCAAAGCACATCGTCCTTGGCAAAAATATATTCCTGTATCGTCAGCGGCGCCGACCGCCCGCGCTCCGTGTCCGTGAAAGAATACGTAAGTCTCACCGCTTCCGTGCCGTCAATCGTGACCGTGTCCGCAGACGATTTCAGATTGGAAACCGCTTGGCTCCCTCGCAGACCGGCATCCGCTTTCACCGCCGCGGCCCGGATATCCGTTTCCCCCGCATCCCCCATGACCAGCACCTGCAGATACGCATTGCGCCCTTCCGCATTGACGGTAGAGATTTGGCGGGGCGCCGCCTCCGCCATGACACCGTTCACGCCGAGCGGAAACGGAAGCTCCAGTGTCACCGTCTTTCCGCCGCAAGACACGCGGCTCGAACCGAACGCAAATTCATCCTCGACAGACTGTCCGCAACCCGCCGAAAACAATACGCCGACCGCCAATGCGACGGTAAGCGAAATATTTCTGTATTTCATTTGATAAACCTCTGTATAAATTTCTGTTTATTATACCACAGAGATGAAGACACATGATAAAATAAGTCATATCTTTTCCGCCGTTTTTAAGAAATTTGAGTCAGGACCTATTCATGAAACATTTTTCACCGCAACGCATCGGCATCGTCGCCGAATGGAATCCGTTTCACCTCGGCCATCAAAAACTTGTACAAGCCCTGAAAGAAACGTACCCCGCAGCCGCTCTCATCT
Organism: Lachnospiraceae bacterium; assembly: GCA_963615055.1. Classification (GTDB taxonomy): domain Bacteria; phylum Bacillota; class Negativicutes; order Veillonellales; family Dialisteraceae; genus UBA1822. The sequence goes on along the minus strand of CAVEFO010000003.1, from coordinate 47,983 downwards.
CCGTCATGAGCGGCAGCTTTGTGCAGCGGGGCGAACCGGCCGTCTTCGATAAATGGCTGCGTGCGAAATGGGCGGTCCTGGCCGGCGTCGATTGCGTCGTCGAGCTCCCGACGCGCCTCGTCCTCCAAAGTGCGGATCATTTTGCGGCGGCCGGTGCGAAACTTTTGGCCGATTTGGGATGCGACGCCATCGCCTTCGGAACGGAAAGTTTTTCCGCCGAAGAGCTGACTGCCGTCGCCGATATTTTGGAAGCGCCCGATTTTTCGGAAAACTTGCGCGCCGTGCTGGCGACGGGCCTCCCCTACTCCCGCGCCGTCAATGTCGTGCTGTCCGAAAAAAATCCGGCGCTTGCGGACGGCCTTTCACGCCCCAACAATCTGCTGGGCATCCAATACGCCCGCGCCGTGCGACAATCGGCAGTCCCGATGACATTGATTCCCCTTCATCGAGACACCTCTCCCGCCGCGCCGTCAGCGACCGCCATCCGAAACGAAATCGCCGCCGGAAAATTTCCCGAAAACATTCCTGACGAAGAGCGCCAAGATTTGGAAACACGTCTCGCCAAAGGCGCCGTGACGGATTTTTCCCGCTACGAAGACGCCTGCCATCTGCGCGCACGATTGTTGTCCATAGAAACCTTGAAAGCCTCCGCTCTCTTTTCGGAAGGCTTGGAACACAAATGGAGAAACGAAACGAAACAAATCTCTTTTTCGGAAATGCTCGCCGCCATCAAAAGCAAACGCTATCTCACAAGCCGTCTGCGTCGCCTCGGCGCGGCGCTTCTTCTTTCCGACATCGCACCCTCTCCTTTTGTAAACAAGGCGCCCGCCGCCTACGCACGACTCCTATCCCTTCGCGCCGCAACATCATCTTTGCTCCGCCAAAGCAAAATACCCGTCATCACATCCTTCGCCAAAGCCCTCCGCACAGAACAAGAAGAAACCGTCCGCGATTTACTTTTGGACGCCCAAGCGACGGACATCGCCGCCTGGTGCCAAAAACAGGAAACCGAACGAAAAGGAGGCGCGGATTACACCCGCTCCCCAGAAATTCTCCCATAAAAAGTTAGGAAAAAACGGCAACCCCCTTTACCGGTTGCCGTTTTTTGTGCTGTGAAAAAATATTTTCATGTTTTCTCAAAACTCTTTCATATAAATTCACGCGGGGCGCTTCCCCGCAGAACTCCTGTCGTTCTTCATTTCCTTTCTTTTCCGAAAAAGAAAGGATGGCGGGTGAGGCCTCTTCGACCGAAGAATCTGAGAGAATCGGAATTTTTCCCGATTCTGCGTCAAGCGATGGCTCACATAGGCTCGCTATGTTCGCCACCGCTTTCCTTGCCTCGAAAAAAATTCCTATGATTCTCTCAGATAACGGTCGAAGAAGTCTCACCCTTGAAGCAAAGGAAAGAAATCGCCGCCGGATTAAAATTTTCCTGTGTACCGGGGCACGGACTTTTTTGCCTGAAGTGATTGACGAACATAGCGTCAGATAGCAACAGTATTTTGCTGATTTACCAAAAAGACTGCGCTTACAATCCGTTTCCGTTTTTTGACATCCCTTTTATTTTTGCGCCTCCAAAACTTCCACCGCTTTGGCGATGACGGCATCCGATTCCGGCTCGAAAAGTCGGCCGGAAAATTCGACTTCTATATCCGGCGTGATCCCGACCTTGTCAATTTTGCGTCCCGCCGCCGTCAAATACTCCGCGATGGAAAGCTTCAGCACTTCATCTGTCGCCAGCGGCAGCACCATTTGCATTGTGCCTTTCCCGTAACTCGTCTCACCTAAGACAACACCTTCTTTTTTATCCTGCACGGCGCCCGCTAAAATTTCCGCCGCTGACGCACTGTTTCTGTCAATCAAGACGGCGAGCGGCATCGGTTTCTCTACGCCTTTGACGTCATACGAATGCAAAATGCCGTTTTTCGAGTGGTAGCTCACAATTGTGCCGCCGGTCAAAAGGTCGCCGGCCACTTCCGTCACGACATCGACCATACCGCCGGGATTCATGCGCAGGTCCAGCACCAATTTTTGAGCGCCGTTTGTTTTCAAATCCGCCAATTTTTCGCGAAATTCTTTGGCTGTATTTTGCGAAAACGAATACACATGCAAATATCCGATCTCGTCCGTGAGTTTCTTTTCTTCCACCGTCGGCACGGTAATTTGCGAACGCGTGACTTCTTTCGTCAGCGCCTCGCCGTCGCGAAGGAGGTTTAGCGTCACCACGCTGCCGGCCTCGCCGCGAATGGCTTGCGCGATCTCTTCGATGCTCGCTTCTTCCGCCGACAGCGAATCGACGAAAACAATGACATCGCCCGGCAAAATGTCCGCAGCTTCCGCCGCACTTTTCGGAAAAACAGTCATGACACGAAACACATTGTCCGCATCCATGCCGACTACGACGCCGATGCCTCCGTATTCTCCCGTCGTCTGTTTCATGAAATTGTCGTAATCGTCACCCAAAAGCAGCGCGGAATACGGATCGTCCAGCGACTCCACCAGCCCCGCCGTCGCACTGTCCCACAGCGTCGTGTCGGAAATTTCCCGAAAATAATCTTTGTGAATGGCGCGATATGTCTGCCAGAAACGGAGCGCCGCCGGCACGTCTCCGGCCCACGAGACAAGCGCCGCGCCGGAGACGATGACGGAGCCGCAAGCGACCGACGCGAGCCAGAGCAGCGCCTTTTTGACGGAAATTCTCATCACAAATACCCCATCGGATCGACAGGTTCCCCATTGATACGGACTTCGAAATGGCAATGCGGCCCGGTCGAGTAGCCCGTCGAGCCCGCGTACGCAATGAGTTCCCCTTTCGCGACGCTCTGTCCCGCCGATACCACCAGCGCGCTGTTGTGCGCATAAACGGTCTGCATTCCGTTTCCGTGATCGATGATAACGCAGTTTCCGTAGCCGCCGAGCCAATCCGCATCGACGACGACACCGTCATCCGCCGCATGGACCGGCGTCCCTTCATCGACGCCGATATCCATCCCGGCATGATAAATCGACGTCCCGAAGATGGGATGGGTGCGCCAGCCTTGGGGCGAGGTGATCACGCCGCCGCTGACCGGCCAGGAGAGCTGCCCCGTGCCAACGATTTGCACACCGCCGCCGCCGGCCGCGCGCTGTTGAATACGCCGCTGGATGTCTTGGCTGTCCGCCTGCAAATCGCGCTCCATCTGCTCGGCCGCTTCCTTCTGCTGACTGGCCTCATCCAAGACCGCCTGCTGTTCGGCACGCTTGGCGTCGATGGCCTGCTGCGCCTTGGCCGCTTCCGCCTCCAGCGCGTCCACTTCTCTCTTCTGCGCTTCCAGCTCGGCGCGTTTCGCTTCAATCTCCGCCTGCCGCTGCCGAATTTCCAAAATCAAATTGAAATCTGCGCGAATGATGCGTTTCAACAATTCCAAACGATTTGCAAAATCGCTGAACGACTTCGAGCCCATGATGACTTCCAAATAATTCAGCTGCCCGTACATATAAATCGCCCGTACGCGCCGCGCCAAAATCGCCTGCCGCCGGTGCAGTGCCGCAATCGCCTCTTCGAGTTCCGCTTGGTTCTTCGCAATCTTATCCGCCAAAACGGCCTGCTCGGCTCGGATGCGGGCCAATTCCGCATTCGCCGCATCCAATTCCGCCTGGATGCCGACGAGCAAATTCTTCACGCGCGTGATGATTTCCATCGCGGACGCCTGCTCCGCTTGGGCCGATGCGATCTGGCTCCGGATTTCCGCCAGCCGATCCTCCAAATCGTCCGCCGCCGCCTGCCATCCGCTTCCCACCAAAGCCGTCACCAGAAGCGCCGCGGCGATCCATGTCTTCTGTTTCTTCATACGCTTACACTTTCATGTACTTCCGGATGGAAATCACAGAGCCCATCGCGCCGATGAGAATCCCGATTCCCAAGAGGAAAAGCGTCACATACAGCATGAAAGGGTACACGCCGATCAGCGGCACGAAGACGAGCCCCGCCTCTGCCGCGCCCGCAATGGTTTTCGCGTACAGCTGCCAAAGCAAGAGCGACGCCAGCCCCGAGCCGATGAAACCGATGATCATCCCTTCCATCATAAACGGCCAGCGGATGAAGGAATTTGTCGCGCCGACATATTTCATGATTTGAATCTCACGCCGCCGCGCAAAGACCGTGAGCCGAATCGTATTGGAAATAATGAAAAGCTCCGCGCCCGCCAAGAATACAATCAAAAGCGTCCCGCCGAAACGAATCGCCCGGGAAATTTGGTACAACTTTTCGATGATGTCCTGCCCGTATTGCACGCCGTCCACTTCATCGAAAGACGCCGCCAGCATCGCCGCCGAACGAAGCGCATCCGGGGTTGCGAAAGACAAATTGTAGGACGCCGGGAGCGGATTTCCGTTCACCGAGTCCAAAATCGCCGCCTGATCGCCCAGCCGTTCGCGGAAAATCACCATCGCCCGATCTTGGTCAATAAAAGAAATATCCGTCATCTCCGGGAGCGCCTTCAGCCGTCTTCCCACATTCATGACCTGATCGGTCGTAAGACCTTCTTTCAGATACACGGACATCTCCACCTGCGTTTCCAGATACGACGCCATGTGATTCATATTCAAAACGAGCGAGAGAAACACGCCCAAAATGAACATGGAGAGCGTCACCGTCAGGACGGAGGCGACCGCCATAAATTTATTGCGTATCAAAGAATGAAACGTTTCCTTGCAAAAATATCCCAATGAATTACACACGGACGTCATAGCCCCCTTTCTTCACATCGCTCACAATTTCGCCGTCTTCAATGGAAACGACGCGCTTATGCATCGCGTTCACCAGCTCCTTGTTGTGCGTGACCATGATGATCGTCGTCCCCATATGATTGATATGGCTGAAAAGCTCCATAATTTCATCCGACGTCTGCGGGTCCAGATTCCCCGTCGGCTCATCCGCCAAAAGAAGCAGCGGCCGATTGACAAGTGCCCGCGCAATCGCCACGCGCTGCTGCTCCCCGCCGGAGAGCTCACTCGGCAGCACATTCGCTTTATTGGACAAATTTACCAATTCCAGTGCGCGCATGACTTTTTCCCGGATTTCGTCCGGATTCGTAATGCCCGTCACGCGCAGAACGAACGCGATATTTTCAAAAACCGTTTTCTCTTGCAGCAGCCGGAAATCCTGAAACACAATCCCCAACTTCCGACGATAATACGGCACCTTGCTCTTCTTGAGCCGCGTGACATTCGTATCATCCACATACACCGTGCCCTTCCCCGGCACCATCTCATGCGTCAGCATTTTGATAAACGAAGATTTCCCCGCGCCCGAAGGCCCCACGAGAAATACAAACTCGCCCTTGTCGATATGAATATTCACATCGCGGAGCGTCGTCCGATTTTTGTTGTACTCCAGATATACATGTTCGATGGTGATCATATGCATCCCCCACAAACCACATTCCTATATAACATTAAAGACAATTATAAAATAAAATGGTAAATTAGTGCAAGTCTTTCATACACCGAGCCGCAAATTAACACTATTTTCTCTTATGTTGAATAATCGGCCTCCATCCATGTATTTTCGTCCATCAAAAAACGCCACCGCCAAAGGTGACGTTTCCTATCTTCTGTCAATATCCGTTGACCTGACTGACGACGCGATAATTATCCACGTGGAACGCGGCGCAGATGGCTTCGAAGTACATGCCCATGAGCAGCGTGCGGTGAAGTTCCGATTTGGTGATCAGCATGAGGCGGCTTCCGTCGTAGGTGATCCGAATCAAGCTGTTGTTCACGTATTTGTCGAAATTCGCTTCGCCCATGATGTCGCGGAGCTCGACGAGCGCATCGCGGACGGGGCCTTCTTGGTACTCCGGACGCTCCATGACGGGCATCCAGCGCACTTCATAAATCACGTCATTGTAGCCTTTTGATTTGGCGGAATGTTTTTCTTCTTCCATTTGGCACCTCCCAAAAAATTTTCTTCATTATACAATTTCCCGTTTCCTCATGCAAGAAATCACATCATGTCTTCGTCGAATAAGGAAATATAGCGGCGGCCGCCGATGATGACGTGATCGAGGACGCGCATATCTAGAAACTCCGCCGCTTTGGCAAATTTTCGCGTGAGGCGGATATCGCTCTCCGAAGGTGTCGGATCGCCGGAGGGATGGTTGTGTACCAAAATGATGCCGTAAGCTTTGTAGCGAATGCCCCAGCGCAGCACTTCTTTGATATCGACCGGTGCCGCTGCCACGTTTCCGACACTGATTTCCTGCGTGCCCAGCAGACAATTTTTTACATCGAGATAGCACGCAAAAAAATGTTCCTGCGATTGGTCCCAGAGCTGATCGACGAAATAACGGAAAACTTTTTTCGCCTCATTCATATGTTCGCGATCTTGCACGGCCGTGCGTTGGGAAATGCGTCTGCCGAGCTCGATGGCCGCGCAGATGGTGATCGCTTTGTCGCGTCCGATGCCCTTGATTTCTTCCAAATCCCGCCAATTCAAATCGCCGTGCCACTCGCGAAGGCTCCCCGCGCCCAAGCGGTTTGTGACTTGCGCCGCCAAATCACGGACGCCGCAGCCCCGATATCCCGTCCGAAGCAAGATGGCGACCAAATCCTCATCCGTCGCCAATGTCGCGTTTCGGGCAAATTTTTCGCGCGGGCGGTCTTCATCCGCCGTTTCCCGTATCATCGCCATTACCAATTTCCTCCAACAATTTTCGCGTCAATGCTTTGGGAAGTCCGATCACATTGTAGCGCGAGCCGTCAATTTCTCTCACAAATCGGCCGCCGATTCCTTGGATGGCGTAGGCGCCCGCTTTATCCATCGGTTCCCCCGTCGCGATATAGGCCGCGATGTCCGCTTCCGAAATCGGAAGAAAGGAAACTTTTGTCCGCGCGACACCGCTGACTGTCATCTCGCCCCGCACGACGGCGACGCCCGTCATGACTTCGTGTGTCCGCCCCGAAAGGAGCGAGAGCATTCTTGCCGCGTCATCTTTGTCTCGCGGTTTCCCCAATATTTCCCCGTTAATCGCGACAATCGTATCCGCGCCCAAGACGGGACACGTGGGGGATAGGCGCCGCGCGACTTCCTCGGCCTTCCCCCGTGCCTGCCGCTCCGCCAATACATCCGGCGGCAAATCTTGCGCGTTGTTTTCTTCGTAGCGGGACGGCTCCACCGTAAAGGCGATCCCCATCTCTTCCAAAATTTCTTTTCGTCTCGGTGAGGCGGACGCCAGAAGGATGGGCCGCGTTTCTTTTGTCATCGGAAACTCCTCCTTTCAGCGCAACGGTTTCGCCGTCTTTTTGAGTTTGGAGAGCGCTTTCCCTTCGATTTGCCGAATCCGCTCGCGCGTCACGCCGAAATGGGCGCCGACTTCTTCCAGCGTCCGTATTTTCCCGTCACGAAGACCGTAGCGGAGCGCCAAGACTTCCTGCTCGCGCGCGGTCAGCGATCCCATCAGTGCGGCGAGCTGCTCGTGGAGAAGGATCGATCCGGCGGCGTCATCGGGAGAAACGGCATCCCGATCTTCCAAGAAATCTTGCAGATGCGAATCGGCTTTCTCTCCGACCGGTGTCTCCAAGGAGATTGGCTCTTGCGCAATTTTCCGTATCCGCATCAATTTATCCACGCTCATGTGGACGGCGGCGGCAATCTCTTCATTCGTCGCTTCGCGTCCGTATTTCTGCAAAAGCTCGCGAGAAGCGCGGTTGATTTTATTGATGGTCTCCACCATATGGACCGGCACACGAATGGTGCGTGACTGATCGGCGATGGCGCGCGTGATCGCCTGCCGAATCCACCATGTCGCATACGTGCTGAATTTATATCCCTTGTGATAATCGAATTTCGCGACGGCGCGCAAAAGCCCCATGTTTCCTTCCTGAATGAGATCCAAGAAATGGAGACCGCGACCGAGATATTTTTTCGCGACGGACACGACGAGACGAAGATTCGCATCCGCCAATTTCTGCTTGGCCCGCTCTCCCGCCAATCGCTCTGCTTCCGTGGCGTCCTTTGCCGCGCCCGTTTCCATGTCTTTGGCCAGCCGGACTTCCTCTTCGGCCGAAAGGAGCGGGACGCGCCCGATTTCTTTCAGATACATGAGCACTGTATCGTCTGCGGAAAGATCCTCGTCTTCGTGCCTCACAAACGTCGCCATCGGCGAGGAAAGCGGCAGGCCTTCCCGTTTTGTTTCTACCGGCTCCGCCTCACTCTTCGCCGTCTCGATTTCCGGAAACGACAGGTCGATGCCACGTGCTTCCAGTGCCGCATACAATTGATCTTGGTCCTTTGCCGTCAGATTTTTTTCGTCGCGTAGCGCGACCACCCTGTCATTGGAAAGATTTCCGTCCGCATCGAGCGCGCCCGCCAGCTCGCTTACCCACGCATCTATTTGTTTTTGATTTGCCATGTCCCGCTCCTTATCGTCCGCCCAACGCGCGAATTTCGCGGCTGAGCCGAATGCAAGCCAGCATTTCCTCCTTCGCCGCTTGCGGATCCGATGTCGAAAGGGCATTTGCCTTTTCCGTGTGCGCTTTGTATTCCTCCTGCAATCGCAATAAATGCAGCGGGCGGACGTATTCTTCCTCCGGCACCGCAGCAATGTACGTGTCTTTCATGAGGAGCGCCGCCAATTTTTCCACCTCGTTCTGCGAGAGCCGCGCCTCGATGGATTTCTCGTCAATCGCCCCTTCTGCCGCCGTTTCCGCAAGCGCTTTGGCAAGATGCGCATGAAATGGATCGGAATAGGTAAAAGATTTCATTTCTTCCCACGACGTCGGCGATTTTCGGCAAGACATGCAGTAGCGAAGAAAACCTTCCTCCAGCGCGCTTTGCTTTGATTTCGCCGCGCCCGCCGTTTCCTCCTGCCGGCCTTTCGGGATATACATTTGCGAATTTTTCTTTTTGATAAACCGCGCCGCTTCGCTCCGTACCAATCCTTCATCCAGCCGCAGCGCCTGCGCCATTTTCCGAATAAAAGAATCCAGCAGAAACGAATCGCCCCGCGCGACCAAGACGGTAAACATCGCCTGCAAAATCTGCTGCTGCCCTTCGAGCGACGTCCCGTCAAATTCTTTTTGGAGCGACGTAAACAAATAATCCATAGCCGGCTGCGCCTGCGCGATACATTCAAGATACGCGTCCGCGCCGTGCAAATTCACAAATTCGTCCGGATCCTTCCCCTCGCCCAGCTGCGCCACGCGAAGTTTCAGACCGACGGGACCGGCGATTTCCAGTGCGCGCCGCGTCGCATTCTGTCCGGCGGCGTCCATATCGTAGCAGAAAACAACTTCGTCTGCGTAGCGTTTCAAAAGCCGCGCCTGCTCCACCGTGAAAGCCGTGCCCAAGGATGCGACGACATTCGTCACTCCATGCGCGTGGAGCGAAATCGCGTCCATGTACCCTTCCACCATGATGACCTGCCGTTTCTTCCGAATCTCCGGCAACGCTTGAAACAGCGCAAAGAGCAGACGGCGTTTATTAAAAATAGGCGTCTCCGGCGAATTGAGATACTTCGGCTGCCCGTCCCCCATGACGCGCCCGCCGAATGCCACCGGTTTCCCGCGCAAATTCAAAATGGGAAACATACACCGATTGCGAAACATATCGAAATACCGCCCATCTTTTTCGCCGCAAAGTCCGGCCGCGACCAAAATCTTCGGCGCGATTTGTTTCTTTTTTGTGAAATCAGAAAAAAGACGATCCCAAAACGGCGGCGCAAATCCCAGCCGAAACGCTTCGATCGTCTCGTCGGACAAATGCCGCGCATGAAAATATGCAAGGCCCTCTTTCCCCATATTCGTCTTCAAAAGGCAGCTGTGGAAATAATCGGACGCAAGCGCCGTCGCCTCGTACATCGCCGCCGTTTCCGCTTCCCGCTCCCGATCCTCCGGCGACATCTCCTCGGACGGCAGCTCGATATGCGCGACTTCCGCCAGCTGCTTCACCGCCTCAAAAAAAGAAATATTTTCCATTTTTTGAAGAAACGTAAACACATTCCCGCCCACATGACAACCGAAACAGTAGAACATCCCACGATCCGGAGACACGGAAAAAGACGGGGTCTTCTCGTGATGAAACGGGCAGCAACCCCAGTAGCGATTTCCCTTTTTCTTCAAAGACACATACGAAGAGATCACATCCTCGATCCGGGTGCTCTCCCGCACGCGATCAATGATATCCGACGATATCCGCATATCCGTCCCCCTAAGGAAAATAAAAACACCGACATTCCCGAAACGTCAGTGTCTCCTTTCTGTCCGATCCGCATCGGAACTTACCGTACAAATTATCTGTACATATTTATATATCATTATAAGAAGGATTATTTAAGAAACGAGCGTCAATCCTCTGCCATTTCCTCTTTCATCTCCGCTTCCGGTGCGGCATTCTTCGTCAGCTCCTGCCAGCGCGTCATCAAAATTTTCGCATAGAGAGAAGGCGCCAGCCCGAAACTCCGTAGACTGTAGCCGTCGCTCACCTCGATCAAGAGCGTGCGCCCGTCGTCCGTCACCCCGAAATCCAGCGCGTAAGCCGAAGGCGATTCCCTATACGCCGCGACCGCCCGTTTCAAAATCTCCGGATTCGGGAATACATCCCAGCGTCCTCGGTATGGCGTGAGGCCGACAATCTCTCCTTCCAGTACCCAGAGGCGCCACTCCGAAAGGAAACAAACTTTTTCGCTGCACCAGATATCGATATCTTCCACGCCGCCGCCGAGCTTCACGACATCTTCGGATGTATCCAGCACCGTCCCGGAAAAGCGTTTCATATCTGAGACCGGCTTCACAAAGACATGCCAACCTTCCGTGCTCGACGTGATTGTAAAGAGCGTCGATTTCCAAATTTTTCGTCCGAGAAAATCCGAGAGCGCCTCCGGATAATCCAAAAGCGGCAGCGTCACGCCCAAAGTTTCCATCATGGCTTCCGTGTCCTGCAGCGTCCCCACAATCGGATCGGCCGGATCGTAATCGGAAATGCCGTACACGGCGCGAAACGGCACCGTCTCGATGCCCAATTTCTCGCATCCCACCTTGGCGTCGTATATATTTTGATTAAAGCACTCGCCGGAATGCTTGACGCGGATATAAACCTTCATAATGCACCTCGCCGGAGAAACATGTTGCTTTATTTTACCATAGATTCTGCCAAAATCCTATGAAAACCGACACGCATTCCTCTTTATAAATTGCGAATGAAATGCAGATTATGAGCTGGTGAGAAACGATGGTACAATACCGGCAATTCAAAAACATTTCTCTTTTTTTATCCGAAAGGAGTCTATCATGGAACACGAAGAAAAAACTTGCGACTGCGGCTGCGGCCACAATCATTCGCACGATCATTCGCACGAAGAAAATCATTGCGGGTGTGGACACAATCATTCGCATGATCATTCTCACGATCATCATCACAAACATTCACTGGAAGAAGATCATTGCGGATGCGGCCACAATCACTCGCATGATCATTCCCACGATCATCACGGACATTCCCACGCGCATGGCGGGTGCTGCTGTCGCGAAGAAGCAGAGCCGAGACATAATCACGTCGATGACAAAGATTTGTTACATTACCAAAAAGATTTGTCCGACGTCATGAAATCGCCGGAAGAAATCGATCTGGACGAACGGCGCTCGCTCGGACACATCCGGCACGAAGCCGATGCGGACACCTGCGACGTCTGCGGATGCAAGCTCTCCGTCTGCCGTTGCCAATTCTTAGACGAAGGCTATTTCCACATTCACTGCCCCCTCGCCCACCTCGATTGCCGCGACTGCGCCGCAAAGCTCGAAGGAAAAATTCGGGAAATGCCGGCCGTGTACTTTGCTTCCGTCAGTTTCCTTTCCAAAGAATTGCGCCTGATTACAAAAGAAGATCCCAAGACACTCCTGCCGGCCCTTTTGCTTGTCGCCAAGAGCGTCGATCCCAAAATAAAAATCATGGAAGAAGCCGCGCCCGGGACGTACAAGACTGCGACGTACAGTATCCCGACGCTCGATTGTCCCGTCTGCGCCGGTAAATTGGAACGCGTCATCAATGGCTCGCCCGGCGTCTTCTCGGCGACCGTTTCCTTTGCGACGAAGCAACTCCGCCTCACCGCCAAAGATCCCGACGCCCTCCTTCCCGACTTAATTCGCGCGTGCGACGCCGTCGAGCCGGGAACAGTCATTGAAAAAGTTTCCAGAAACAAGACACAAAAAAAAGAAGAGGAATCGTCCTCTCCCGTCAAAAATATTCTCTATGCCATCGCATTTTTGCTTTTCGTCGTCGGCCTCGTCATGGAATACACGGACGGCCTCATTCCCACGCTCTTCCCCCATCAGGAAGAATGGATCTTGGGCGTTTCCTATCTCATTTTCGGCGGCGAAATTTTGCTGAAAGCCGGAAAAAACATTTTGCACGGCGAGATTTTTGATGAAAATTTCCTCATGTCCGTCGCGACATTGGGCGCCGTCGCCATTCAGGAAATGCCGGAAGCCGTCGGCATTATGCTCTTTTATCGCATCGGCGAATATCTGGAAGACCGCGCTTCGGAGCAGAGCCGCGACCAGATCACCGAAGCCGTGGATCTGCGCCCCGATACGGTGCAGCGCGTCGTCGGTGAGGAACTCGAAATAATTCCGGCCGAAGACGCCGCCATCGGCGATATTTTGCTCATCCGCCCGGGCGACCGCATTCCGCTCGACGGGATTGTGACGGAAGGTCATTCACAAATCGACACATCCCCCGTCACCGGCGAACCAAAGCCGATCCTCGTCACTGTCGGCGACGCACTGACGTCCGGCTGCGTCAACCAGGACGGGACGCTCCGACTCCGCGTCGAAAAAGTCCTGTCTGAATCCATGGTCACGCGCATTCTCGATTCCGTCGAAAATGCCGTCGCGGGCAAACCGAAAATGGATCGCCTGATCACGCGTTTCTCCCGCGTCTACACACCGATTGTCGTTTTCTTCTCCGTGCTCGTCGCGACCCTTCCGCCGCTCCTTTTCGGCGCCGATTGGGGCTACTGGATTTACACCGCGCTCACCTTCCTCGTCATCAGCTGTCCGTGCGCACTCGTTATTTCCATACCGCTTTCCTTCTTCGCCGGCATCGGAGCCGCCTCCAAGCAAGGCATCCTCTTCAAATCCGGCACGGCGATTGAAACGACCGCCGCGACGAAAGCCGTCGTCATGGACAAAACGGGGACTCTCACGGAAGGGAAATTTGCCGTCCGCGCCGTCTGCCCCGTCGGAAACGCATCTGAAAACGAAATTCTTGCGACAGCCGCCGCCGCCGAAACGTACTCGACGCATCCCATCGGCCGCTCCGTCGTCACCGCGGCCGAAGAGAAACAGCTCCCCATCCCGGCTGTGACCGATGTGCGCGAAACGGCCGGACGAGGCATCACCTGCCGTGTAAATGGCGCTGTCATTTCGCTCGGAAACCAACGTCTCATGGAAGAGGCGGGCATCGAGCTCCCCGTTTCCGAAGAATCTTTTGCCGGCACAGAAATCTGGATCGCCAAAGACGGCACACTCTTGGGCTCCCTTCGCATTTCCGACGAACTCAAACCGGACGCGAAAGATGCCGTTTCCCTTCTGACCAAAAACGGCGTCACGCCCGTCATGCTGACAGGAGACGCCACGGAAAGTGCAAATGAAATCGGGAAGAAACTCGGTATGACGGAGATTCACGCCAATCTTTTGCCGGATGAGAAACTGGACCATATGCGCCAAATTCGCGAAGAAAAAGGCGCCGTCCTCTATGTCGGCGACGGCATCAACGACGCACCCGTCCTTGCCGGTGCCGACACAGGCGCCGCGATGGGCAACGGAGCCGACGCCGCCATGGAAGCCGCCGATATCGTCTTCCTCCATTCCAAAGTCATGAGTATCCCGCAATCGATCGCCATCACCAAGAGTGTCATCTCCGTCGCGTGGCAGAATGTGACATTCGCGCTCGGCGTCAAAATCGCCGTCATGATTCTGGGCCTCGTCGGCTACGCGAATATGTGGCTGGCCGTCTTCGCCGACGTCGGTGTCACCCTTCTCTGTGTCTTGAATGCGATGCGGCTCTTGCGGAAACATTTCTAAGCCGCGCCCATTTCCGCTTACCGGTGTCCGTTTACCGTTATCCGCGTGTCACACAGAGGCCGAGCAGTCATCTGCTGTCAGATAATCAGACGTCAGATGACTGCTCGGCTTTTTTCATCAGGCGCAAAATAGTTGAGGGTCATCAGCTGTTAGCTTTTAGTTGTAAGCGGTGTCGCTTCGCGACCTTTTCGCCTTCGGCGTCCCATCACCCGCCCCTTTGCCGCATCATGCAATCAAAAAAGCTGTGAGAAAATGTGAAACGATTTCCTCACAGCTCTTTTCGCCGGCAAAATTTCAAAAAGAAAATCTTACCGCAGCTTGCAATTCGCGGCTTCCAATGCCGCTACGATATCTCCGATCCATGCATCGACTTCCTTATCCGTGAGCGTTTTTTTTCGGTCGCGGAACGAGAGCGAATATGCCATGGATTTCTTGCCTTCCGGCACTTGCTCGCCCTGGTACACATCAAAGAGCGTCAGGGATTCGAGGGCGGGACCGGCCGCTTTTTCGATCACGGCGCGGACTTCTTCATTCGTCATCGCAGCCGGGACGAGGATGGCGAGGTCACGGTCGCTCGCCGGGAGTTTGGAAATTTTTTGATAATCCGCGCCCGTCGTGTAGAATGTTTCCAATACGGGGACGGAGAAGAGAAAACCGTAGACGGTCTTTTTTACGCCGCATTTTTCGGCCGCCAGCGGATGGAGCTCGCCGAAGGTCGCCAAGATTTTTCCGTCCTTAACGAATTCTGCCGCTACGCCCGGATGGAAGACGGGGTACGTGCTTCTTTGGATGGTATAGTCGCAAATGCCCAGCGCCGCCAAGACATTTTTCACGATGCCTTTCACGTCGTAGAAATCATAGGCGCGCGCCGCATTCGGATAGCCGACTTCTTCCGGCGAGCCGCAGAGGAAACCGGCGACCTGCAGCTCTTCTTCCGGCAGCTCCGTCAAGGGCAGCGCCTTCGGATGGAAGACCATACCCGCTTCGAAAATCGCGACTTCTTCATTTCGCTGCGACAGATTGTATTTCACGACGCGCATCAGATTCTGGAAAAGCGTCGTGCGCATATCCGGGTATTCCTCGGAAATCGGATTCAAGATGGGAATGGCGTTGTAGACGTCGTGGCCTTTAGGGAAATTCAAATCACCCAGAGAGGATTTATCGAAGAAACTGTACGTTTCCACTTCCGAGAGCCCGTTTGCAATGAGAGCTTCCTGGATCGTCATGACGATTTCTTTCGCTTTCGACATGACGCCCTTTTCAATGCCGCTCCACGGGCGCGTGATCGGGATATTTTCATAGCCGTAGACGCGCGCGACTTCTTCCGCCAAATCAGGCATCCCGCTCAGATCGAGGCGGAAATCCGGGACGGTCACGGAAAGAGCGCCGTCTTTTTCGTCGACGACAAATTGCAGCCGCGTCAGGATATCCGTCATATCTTTCGCGGACATATCGATGCCGATGAAATCATTGATAGCGGAAACGGTGGTCGTAATCACTTGCTTCGTCGGCGGGTTTGGATAGCAATCGAGCATTCCTTGCGCGACGGTGCAGCAGCCCTGCTCTTGCAAAAGCTGCGCGATGCGATCAATCGCGGCGGCCGAGCGAGCCGGATTGAGCCCTTTTTCATAGCGGCCGGACGCTTCCGAGCGAAGCCCCAGGCGGCGGGACGTGCGGCGAATGGACGCGCCGTCGAAAACAGCGGATTCCACAAAGACATTTTTCGTCTCGTCCGTCACTTCCGAATCGAGCCCACCCATGACGCCCGCGATGCACGCAGGACCGTTTTCATCGCAAATCATAAGCGTATTTCCGTTCACTTCGCGCTCCTGCCCGTCGAGCGTCGTAAAGGTCTCGCCGTCATGCGCCAAGCGGCAAGTCAGCTTGTGCCCCGCAATTTTATCGTAATCATACGTATGGAGCGGCTGGCCGAATTCGAGCATGACGTAATTCGCCGCGTCGACCACATTATTGATCGGGCGAATCCCGTTACTGCGGAGACGATCCTCAATCCATTCCGGCGAGCGCCGGATTTTCACATTTTCCAAAAGGCGGCCGCAGAAACGTTTACACAAATCCCCCACTTCGATTCCGACCGCGCCGCGCCCTTCGATTGGCGCCCCTTCCTCTTTCATCGTGACGACCGGCAGCGTGACCTTCCGATTGAAAATGCCGCCGATTTCCTGCGCCAGCCCGATCATGGAGAAACAATCGGCGCGATTCGGCGTGAGCTCAAATTCAAAAATCGTATCGTCCAAATCGTAGAGCGATGTGAAATCGATCCCAATCGGCGTTTCTTCCGGCAAAATCATGATGCCTTCTTTTTCAATGCCGGGAAACAGAAACGGATCGATGCCAAGCTCGCCGGCCGAGCACATCATGCCCGCCGATGCGACGCCGCGAAGGGCGGAAGCGCGGATGAGCGTATCGCCCACCGTGAGACCGCCCGGCGCTTTCGCGTCATGTTTTGCCGGCACGTGCGCCCCGTCCAATGCCACCGGGACAATCTGTCCCACGCGGACATTCGCCGCCCCCGTCACAATCTGGATCGGGTTTCCGTGCGAACCGCAATCCAATTGGCACACGACCAGATGCGTCGCGTCCGGATGCTTTTCAATCGACAAAATTTTTCCCGTCACCACGCCGGAAATGCCCGCGCCCGGATGCAGAATGTGCTCGACGGGAATCCCGTCCACCGTCAGCGTTTCCGCCATTTCCACCGGATCCAGCCCCTCGATATCGACGAGAGTTTTCAACCATTTTAATGAAGCATTCATCTTTTCCCCTCCCCCGTCAGAACTGTTTCAAGAAACGCATATCATTTTCATAGAAAAGCCGCAAATCGTCGATGCCGTAGAGGAGCATCGCGATGCGCTCGATGCCCAGACCGAACGCAAATCCCGTCACCTTATCGGGATCGTAGTGATTCAGCGTCAAAACATTCGGATGCACCATGCCGCAGCCCAAAATTTCCAGCCACTCATCCGCATTCGTTTCCCCGTGCATACGCGACGCAAAGGAAATATCCACCTCCGCCGACGGTTCCGTAAACGGGAAATAACTTGCGCGGAAGCGAATTTTCGTATCCGAGCCGAAGAGATCTTTCAGGAAAATTTCCAGCGTCCCCTTCAAATCCGAAAAGGTAATCCCGCGGTCGACGACGAGCCCCTCGACCTGGTGGAAGACCGGCGAATGGGTCGCGTCATTGTCCCAGCGGAAGACCTTTCCCGGCGCGATGATGCGAATCGGCGTATTCGGCTCGCGGCTCTGGAGCGTCCGGGCCTGCACGGGCGATGTGTGCGTGCGGAGCAGGAAATTCATATTTTCCGTCAGATAAAACGAATCTTGCATATCGCGCGCCGGATGGTCGGCGGGAAGATTCAGGCAATAGAAATTGTAATAATCCTGCTCAATTTCCGGCCCCTCTTCCACGGAGTAGCCCATGCGCATGAACGTATCCATAATGACGTGCAGCGCTTTATTGAGCGGATGGATGTGACCGCGACGATGCTGACGCGCCGGCAGCGTGATATCGATTTTCTCCTCTTCGATTCGTTTGGCGATGCGAGCGGCTTTGAGCTCCTCGCCCTTCTCCTCCAGCGCCGCTTCGATCTCCTCGCGCACCGTATTCGCCAACGCCCCCATCACCGGACGCTCCTCGGCGGACAAATCCTTCATGCCGCGCAAAATGAGCGTCAGCTGCCCCTTCTTTCCCAGGTACGACACCTTTGTATCCTGCAGCGACTTCTCATCCGCGCAGGCCCGGATACCGGCGAGCGCTTTTTCCTGCAGCGCGTCCAGCTCCTGTTTCATTTGGATTTCCATACCGTCCTTCCTTTCCAATCAAAAATCGCCCCCTTGTGAGGGGCGAAAAATTCCGCGGTACCACCCTGATTTGTACTCATTCTACCTTAACGCGGCGAAACGTCCGCCCTACTCTGTTCAAGCGGATGCTCCGAAGTGAACACGGACACACCCGCCCCGCCGCCTCGCATCGACCGGCAGCTTTCTGCAGGAGCCTGTATGCCCTCTCTTCTTCCTCGCATTGATGTGAAACATTATAGCACGCACCGCGCGCCTTCGCAATGGATAGAACGCGCCGAATGTGATAGAATAAAAGAAATTTTTTCAGGAAACGGTGACCATACGGCTCTCATTGTTTCTTTCTTATTTTCAGGAAATTCTTTCCGGAAAGGCCCTCATTATGGACGAACAGAACCAAAACCAAGAGATGTATCACATCGATTTCATGCGCACGCTGTGGCAGAATACGTATCGCGGCACCGTCTTTGATTACATGGATCGCTATGTCGCGACGATTCGGATGCTTTTGGGCGTGCCGATTCCGCGCGAAGAACTCCCGGAAAACGCCCCCGTCGTCGCACCGCTCGTCACCGTCCTCGTGGAAGACACGATTTTGGCGCCCGTCGACATCATCGATTTCGAAACGGTCATGTCGCGCCTCATCATCCAAAAAGCCGCAAGCCCGGATTTCCGCCCGGACCGCTGCATGTTCTTCTACCCCAGCCCGGCGGATTCGGCGGAGAATCAGAAATAAGAAACCGGAGCATGTCTCATAGAAATTGAGACGCCAGGTGTGAAAATTAGCAATTAGTAGTTAGCAGTGAGCAGTGCCGGTACGCGCTTCGCGCGATTATAAAAATGCGGCCAAAGGTCGCCGCATGATAAAAGGGCTGTGAAAAACGCCAAAACGTTTTTTCACAGCCCTTTTTCGATTGCTTACATTCTTTCCGCGATTTTCTCTATGATCACGTGCCCCAGTTTCTCCTTGGACATGATGGAAAACTGTTCCATGCTTTGATCTTTGTACAGAATGCTCGCGATGTTTGTGCTCACATTGAAGCCGGCTCCTTCGGCGCTGACGTCGTTGGCGACGAGCATATCGAGATTTTTTCTTGCCAATTTCGCTTTGCCGTGCTCGATGACATCGTTCGTTTCCGCCGCGAAACCGACGAGAAATTGGTGTGTCTTGCGCTGTCCCAGTCCGTATAAAATATCGGGATTCTGCGTGAGGCGGATTTCCAGCGAATCATTGTCTTCCTTTTTAATCTTTTGATTCGCCTGCGTCGTCGGGCGGTAATCGGAAACGGCGGCCGCCATGATGACGATATCCGCTTCATCGTATCGTGCGTCCATTTCTTTTTGCAAATCCCGCGCATCTTGAGCGTAGACGACCCGGACGCCTTCGGGGATCGGCAGGTCTTGCGTACAGGAAACGAGCGTGACATCCGCGCCTTCCATCGCAGCCGCGCGTGCGATGGCGTAGCCCATTTTGCCGCTGGAGCGGTTTCCGATATAGCGGACGGGATCGATATTTTCCTTCGTACCGCCGGCGCTGACGAGGACTTTTTTCCCCGCCAACAGATTTTTTCCATACAACGCTTTTTCCATCGCCGCGAGAATCGTTTCCCGCTTCGGATAGCGCCCCTTCCCCGTCGCATGGCAAGCGAGATGCCCCGTTTCCGGCTCGACAATCGTGTAGCCCCGAGCGGCCAGTTTCCTCAAATTTTCCTGCACAATAGGATTTTCGTACATATTCGTATTCATGGACGGCACGAGGACGACGGGCGCTTTCGTGGCCATGACGGTCGTCGAGAGCATGTCGTCGGCGATGCCATTTGCGATTTTGCCGATCATATTTGCCGTGGCGGGCGCGATGACGAAGATGTCCGCGCGGGTGGCGAGCGCGATGTGCGCGACGTCCCAGCGGGCGATGTGGCCGAACATATCGACGGCGACGTCATGGCCGGACAGTTCGCCGAACGTGGTCGGCGTGACAAGCTCGGTCGCGTGCTTCGTCATGATACAGGAAACGTCGGCTCCGTCTTGGCGCAGGAAACTCACGAGGTCGCAGACTTTATAGGCCGCGATGCCGCCGCAAATGCCGACGACGATATTTTTTCCTTCAAACATGGGAAACCCTCTCTTCTTTTATTCGCGGGGAATTTCTTTGGCGATATATTGTTTGAAAACGCGCTCAATCTCGTGCTCATTTCGAGACAGTTTGCATTTCTCCGCTTCGATGATGGCACAGACTTTTTTGACGGCGTCTTCCAAGACGTCATTCACGACGATATAGTCGTAGCGATGCGCCAAGCTGAGTTCATTAGTAATCTGCGCGAGGCGTTTTTGGATCACTTCTTCCGAATCGGTGCCGCGGTCGTGAATGCGCCGCGACAAAATTTCCAAAGACGGCGGGACGATGTAGACGAAGACGCCTTTCGGGTAGCGCTCTTTGACTTGCATAGCGCCCTGGATATCAATCTCCAGCAGGACGGATGCCCCTTGGGCGATTTTGTCCAGCACGTATTTCTTCGGCGTGCCGTAATAATTTTCATACACGCAGGCGTATTCCAGAAACGCATCTTCGGAAATGAGTTTCTCAAACTCTTCTTTTGTCCGGAAGAAATAACTGACGCCCTCTTCTTCGCCGTTTCTGGGACTTCTCGTCGTCATGGACGTAGAGTATTCCAGATCTCGGTACAAGTCGCGAATGGCGGCGCAAATCGTGCCTTTTCCGGCGCCGGACGGTCCGGAAATAACGAGCAATACCCCTTCGTCCTTCGTCTCTCGGTTCATCATGCCTCCTCATGCTTGACGGATGCTTTTTCAATGATGGTATTTCGCTCCAAAAGGCGATTCGCAATCGTCTCGGGCTGCACGGCGGAGAGCAAAATCTGGCCGCTATCCATGACGATGACGGAGCGCGTCTTACGCCCGAATGTCACATCGACGAGATCACCCCGCTCGCGCGATTCCTGAATCATGCGCTTAATCGGCGCCGATTCGGGGCTGATAATGGCCATCACACGAGACGCGGACGCCATATTTCCGAAACCGATATTGATCAATTGAAATGCCATGTCATTCCCTCCGTGAAAAATGAGAAGCTTGGTAGAAGTATATCATCCTTTTCCGGAATCCGCTATCCGTTGACCGTTGACCGTGCCTCACATCCGGTGGAGCGGCAAGGTTCTCACGCTCGGTTCACGGTTCACGGACAGCGGCCGGCTCCTGTGTACCGCAAACGCCAAACATAATAATTTACTCCAAATTCTGCACCTGTTCCCGAATCTTTTCCAGCTCCGTTTTGAGCGTCAAGACCTCATTGATGACCTCGCACTCCCCTGCTTTTGATCCGAGTGTATTTACTTCGCGATTCAGTTCCTGCAGCAGAAAATCGAGGCGCCGTCCGACTTCACCGCCCGTTTTCAAAATATCACGAAACTG
Organism: Lachnospiraceae bacterium; assembly: GCA_963615055.1. GTDB lineage: Bacteria > Bacillota > Negativicutes > Veillonellales > Dialisteraceae > UBA1822. The sequence continues at coordinate 26,671 of CAVEFO010000003.1, read as the reverse complement.
CGCAATGTGACTCTCAAGGCGGACGATTTCTTCCGTGTAATCTGTTTTCTCCGCGTAGACGGCGACCTCTTGGAGCAAACGCGCCTCATCCGGCGACGCGCCCATATCCGCCAAAATTTTCTTCATCCGCTCCCGGAGCCGCACCGCGTAGCGAGCCGAGACGTCATTTTGAGACGCGTTCAATTCTTGGATTTTCGCCGACAGAAAATCGAGCCGCGCCGATAAATCCGCTGCCAGATTCGCGCCCTCCGTTTCCCGCATGGCGACGAGTGCGGCGACCGCTTTCTCCGTCGCCTCCTCCGCAAGCTCCAGCAAAAGATTTTCATCGACCGCCGTCTCCGCGACCTGCAAAAACGGTGTCGGAAGAGCAAGCAAATCGCGCAATTTTATTTTTTCTTTTTTGACCCCTTTCACGGAGGCCACCTCGCCAAGCGCTTCCGTATACACCGAAAGAAGCGATTGATTCACCGTGACCGAGACCTGCCGACCCGCCCCGTCCGCCGAAAACGTGAGCGCCAAATTCACCTTTCCGCGCGCCAGATGCCGTTTCACGACCGCACGTGCCGCATTTTCGCAAGCGGCCGGAATATCACCGCGAATCTGCAATTCGAGGAAACGGCTGTTCACCGATTTGATTTCCGCCGTCATCGTCCCCATATCGCTCACCGCCACCGCGCGGCCGTAGCCCGTCATGCTGGCAATCATAGCGCCATCTCCCCTTCAAAGACCTTCTGCGCCGGGCCCGTCATGAAGACATGACCGCCCTTTTCCCATTCAATCAAAAGCTCGCCGCCGTCAAGCAAAATTTTCGCTTCCTTTTCGATCCGCCCGTTCAAGACCGCCGCGACCCCCGTCGCGCAAGACCCCGTCCCGCACGCCAGCGTCACCGCCGCGCCGCGCTCCCACACGCGCATCCGAAGCGTCTTCTCATCGATCTGCTTTACAAATTCCACATTCACCTTTTTCGGGAAATGCGCGTTCTTTTCAATCTCCGGCCCATACGTATACAGCGCCTTATCGGAAATAGCATCCGTGAAAATGACGCAATGCGGATTCCCCATCGAAACCGTCGTCACCTCAAACGTGCGCCCCAAATTTTCGACCCAGAGCGTCTCCGACACGACCGGCCCGTCGCCGAATCCCGTGACCGGAATCCTTGCCGCTTCCAAAATCGGCGCCCCCATATCGACGCGCACCGTCCCATCCGGCAAAAACTCCGGCACCAAAATCCCCGCGCCCGTTTCCACGGAAAATTTTGTCCCGGAAACCAGTCCCAGCTCACGCGCCCAAAGCGAGAAACAGCGAATCCCGTTTCCGCACATTTCCGCCTCGCTCCCGTCCGCATTGAAAATCCGCATCCGAAGATCCGCCGCCTCGGAGGGCAGGACGAAAATCATTCCGTCGGCGCCGATACCGAAATGCCGGTCGCAAATGGTTTCGCAATGCGCGACATACGGCGACACATCCCCATCCGGGACATACACGAACACAAAATCATTCCCACAGCCTTGCCATTTCGTAAATTTCATACAGCGCCTCCCAAAAGAAAATTTTTCTCCATTTTAACACATGCGACAATTTGTGATAAGATAAAGAAAATTCAAAATAGGAGAAACCGAATGATTGTAGATAGTTTATTGCTTCACGTCCTTACGAAAGAATGGCGGGCGGCGCTGCTTTTTTCGCAAGTGCGCGAAATTCACCAGACCGATGCGCGCGTCTTTTGCCTCGACCTTTTTGCGCCGAGCCGCGCCGCGCAGACACTTATCCTTGCTTTGCAGCATCCGCCCTGCGTCTATGCGGCGCCCGCCAAAGAGAAACAGACGTACATCGCCGCGCAAAATTTTTGCATGACACTCCGGAAACATTTGGAAGGGGCGCGGCTGTCCGACATTTCGCAAATTTCCATGGATCGCATTCTCTGCTTTTCCTTCGACCGGATTGAGACGGGCGGCGCCATCGTCACGAAAAAACTCTACGCCGAACTCATCCCCTCGGCGCCGAATCTCGTCCTGACGGAAGACGGCCACATTCTGGACACCCTCATCCGCGGCAAAAAGCAGCACCGCGATCTCGCCCCGGGCACGACCTACGAGCTTCCCGCCGGCACAGACCGCCTCAATTTTTTGCAATTTACGGAAACGGAATTGGCCGAGATTTTTTTCTACGGGAAACAGGATGACGCCGCCCTCTCCGATTGGCTCTTTTCTGAATTCAACGGGCTTTCCGCCGCTCTGGTCGCCGAAATCACCCGCCGCGCGGCGCTTGATATAAAAATTCCGATGAACCGGCTCTCCGCCGATGACATTTCCCGACTGGCCGCTGCGTTTTCATCCGTCCGAAAAGATGTAGAAAGCGCCGACGGGTTATTTCTTTATCCGAAAGGAAACGGCGAGAGCGCGTCCGTATTTCCTCTTCCCGGCGCGGAAGGGCGGCACATCTCCGCTATCTCCGCGTGGATCGCCGAGCAGATGAAAAAAGACGGCGGCGCCGTGTCCACCTCCATCCAAGAACTCAAAAAGCGCATTAAAAATCTCATCAAAAAAGAAGAACGAAAACTGCGGAAAATCGAGGAAGAACTCGAAGAGACGAAGCTGCTGGAAACCTACAATCTCTACGGGCAGATTCTGGCCATTTATTCGTATATGAAACCGACGGCGCCGGAGATGACGGTCGCCAATCCTTTCGACGAGACAGGCGCAGAAATCACGATTCCCGTCGATCCGTCCGTTTCCGTCATCCGAAACAGCCAGCTGTATTTCAAAAAATACAACAAAATGAAAACGCGCGCCGCCATCGGCCAAGAAAAGCGCGACGAGTGCCAAATGCGACTCGCCTATTTGGAAAACGCCGCGTATTTTGCCGAAAACGTGCGAGACCGAAACGCGTTGGAATCGCTGCGCGCCGAGCTCCGCGATATCGGCGTTAACCCGCGCAAGCAGCTACAACAGAAAACGAAGCAAAAGAAAAGCGCGCCGGAAGAGCCGGAGACGCGCACCATCGACGGCTATACCGTTTTCATCGGAAAAAACAGCCGACAAAACGAATATCTGACGCTTCGCAAAGCGCAGAAAACCGATCTCTGGCTCCACGCCAAAGAAATCCCCGGCTCCCACGTCGTCATCGCGACCGCCGGCGCCCCCATCCCGGAGACGGTCATCGAAAAAGCCGCCGCACTCGCAGCCTATCACAGCCAAGCGAGACATGACGGCAAAGTGTCCGTGGACGCCACGAAAATCCAATACGTCAAAAAAATCCCAAACGCTCCGGCAGGATTAGTCTCGTACACGCATCACACAACGTATGTGGTAGCGCCGGACGACCCGTCTTCCGCCGGCCGCTGACCGGTGGCCGTGGACCGTTGACCGTGGACCGTGAACCGCGCGTGAGTAGCTTTTATTGATCATAGAATGTGACAAACGGTATACGGTAAACGGATAACGGATATATGCAGGCGGCTTTCCGTGCGCAAAATCCGTGTCTGTTTCAGGATAAGGAGGGCAGCTCCTATCGGAAACAGAATGCATATGTATTCGATTTCGATCCGGCCCGTACTCTTACAATTTTCGAGCAGTTCGCCAATGACCTGATTCCGGAGACATCCGGCGACAAGGGCGATTTTGAGCGCCGCAAGCAGCATGTCCGAGAGCTTTTGAATTTCTTCCCGGTGTACGGCGAAGATGAGGAAGGCTCGATGATTGAGCTCGACGCGGAAAAGGTGCTCACAATCCCCCGCCGCATCCATGCAAGAGAGGTCATCGAGCGATGAAACGACCACGCTTGCCAATTTTGATAAGCTTGTGCCGGAGGCGGTCTTCTGGGAGGTCACCGTCAATCCGCAGAATGGGCAGGGCGTGACGCTCGATCAATTCCGTATGTTGCGTGACGGCGGGGACTATGTTTCTGAAAGCGGCGAAAAGAAGCATTTTGACGGACATCTGTTTGACGAAGTCGTATTTAATGACGCCGTGCAGGAGTTTATGAAAAAACGGGCCGATCTCGCCAATTATTTTGAGCCGGACCGCAAGGGGGATATCTTTGATTTCATTCCGCCGCAACGCACGAATCAGATATTCACGCCGAAAAAAGTCGTGAAGGACATGGTGGACCGGCTGGAGCAGGAAAATCCCGGCTGCTTTGACGATCCCGATGCGACATTTGCCGATCTCTACATGAAGTCGGGCATGTATGTGACGGAAATCGTGACACGGCTCTATCAGAGCAAGCGCATGAAAGCCTTGTATCCCGATGAGGCCGAAAGGCTGAATCATATATTTGCCAAGCAGGTGTACGGCTGCGCGCCGACGGAGATCATCTATCGCATCTGCCTGCGGTACATTCTCGGATTCAGCGACGAGATTCACATCGACAAAAACAATATCCGCCTTTGTGATACGCTACAGTTTGCGAAGAAGGGAACGCTGGAGGAGAAAATGCGAAAGTTGTTTGGCCTTTCCGCCGCCCGGTCATAAGACAGCACGCAAAAAAGACCACAAAGCCGACATAGTAGCCGGCTCAGTGGTCTTTTTATTTTCCGGATTTAATTGAATCGCCGCACGAGCGCCGCGAGGCGGTTTCCAATCTTGGGAATCGACGCGACGTCTTCGGGGACAATCGCTTTGGTGAGGACAGTCGCAATGGCGTAGACAACCATCCCGACGAGAATAGCAGCCAGCGTCGCGAGCGTATTGCTGTGAATGAGCGGGAAGAGAGCGATGTAGACGCCGTAGACAGCCGCGCCCATGATGCCCGCGGAGATAAAGCAGCGGACCGTGTGGCCGATTTCCGGTCGATAGCCCATATATTTGTAGAGGAAAAACAGATTGAGGAGCGCCGCGACGCCGAAATCCGCGTTTGTCGCCCACGCCGCACCGAGGACGCCCCACGCGGGAAGCGCCGTCAAATTCCAAGAAAGCACAATTTTGACGAGAGCGGAAATCGCCATATTGATGAAAGGAATCGCCGTCTTCCCCATCCCCTGCAGCACGCCGGTCGTGACTTGCTGGACGCCGAGGAGAAAAATGCCGAAGCTCATGACGGCAATGCACGGGCCCGCGTCCGGAATGGCGTAGAGCATCGCGGAAATCGGCGTCGCGATGACGCACATCCCCGCAAAGGCCGGAATGGTGATGATGTTCGTGATGCGCATGGCGAGTTTCGTGCGCTGACGGATGCTGTCCCAATTTTTATTCGCGACGGCTTCCGAGACAATGGGGACGAGACTGGCCGCCAAAGAAGCCGTCAGAATCGTCGGCATATTGACGAGCGCCGTCGCCATGCCGGTGAGGTAGCCGAAAAGCGCCGTCGCTTCTTCCACGGCAAAGCCCGCGACTTCGAGACGGCGCGGCACGATGAAAAGATCGATATTGGAAACAATCGGCAGCATGATATTGGCCAAGGACACCGGGACGGCCAAGACGAGCAGGCGCTTGATGATTTTCATCGTGGAGTCGGGCACGATGTCGCGGTTTCGATTTTCGTACATTTCTTTTCGCCACGACCGATTTTGCCAATAAAACCAGACCAGCACCAAAATCGCCACAAAAGCGCCGGGCGCTGCGCCGAATGTCGCACCCGCCGCGCCGTATTCCAATCCGTATTGCAAAAGGAAGACGGCGAGCCCGATCATCGTCACGACGCGGACAAGCTGCTCGATGATTTGGGAAACGGCGGTCGGCGTCATGCTCTGAAGCCCTTGGAAATAGCCGCGAAGTGTCGCCAAGACCGTCGCCATCAGCACGGCCGGCGCCAGAGCCAGCAGCGACCAATACGCACGCGGGTCGGTCACGATATGGGAGTCAATCAGCCAGCCGGCGCCGAAATATAAAAGGCCGCTGAAAAGAAGTCCGGTAAAGGTCAGCGCCAAAAGGGAAATCCGAAGGACGCGCTGCCCGCCCAAATAATCCCGGACAGCGTTTTTCTCCGCGACCATAATGGAAATGGCGACGGGAAGTCCGGCCGAAGACACGGCGAGACACAAAAGATAAATCGGATAGGCCATCTGATACAGCCCAATCCCCTCCCCGCCCAAAAGACGGGAGAGATAAATCCGGCTGCCGGCCCCGATAAATTTGACGATGATCCCCGCAATGGTGAGAATCATCGCGCCTTGTACAAATGTATTACGTTTCACGTTTCACCTTGTAAAAAAATGGGAGCATAACCTTTTTCTGTGCTTTGGTTTTGTGGCGTTTGAGGCGGAAAATTTTTGCGTGATAGAGATGGGGAGCCTGCCTTTTTCTGTGCTCAAGTTTTGTGGCATTTGTGCCAATCCACTTTCGCAAGATAGAGATGAGGAGATTTCCTTTTTCTGTTCTTTGTTTTCGAGGCATTGGCACCGCAGGCGCATTTAAAATGCGCGAAGCGCTTCCTCTTTTCCCCTTCTCTATCAGCAGAAAATTCTTCACATCAAATGCCGCGGAAACCCTAGAATGCCTAAACCTTAGCCCCTCTTTTCACCGCTTCCAAGAATCCGGTCAACCAGGGAATCGGATTTTTCCCTGTTGCAGATTTTTTAATTGTAACACGGAGCGGCGCTTGTGGCAAAAAATGGATATTTTCCCAATACTCTGTCGACAGTTTCGTGGGATCGAAATGGGAAAGCGGCGTCTCGTCCGCCCACGTGATGAGCCAATGATCCTCTTCCGTCCCGACGCTGCCGATGCCCAGTTGTTTGGCCAGTACCCGAAGTTTTGCGACGGCCAGAAGGCGTTTGACCGGCGCGGTGGGTTTCCCGAAGCGGTCCTCCATTTCCTTCTCCAAATCGGAAAGTTCTTCTTCCGTGTCCAGCGCGGCCAAACGACGATAGAGCTCGATTTTGACTTCGGAGCGCTTGCTGTACGCGTCATCGATATACGCATCGTCCGAAAATTCGATCCGCGTGTCGGGCAGCGCGCGCGGCGGCGGCTCTCCTTTTTGTTCGCGTTGCAATTTTTTTACGGCGGTATCCAGCATCGTGCAATACGTCGCAAAGCCGACCGCCGCGATATTGCCGTGCTGCGCCGAGCCAAGCAAATTTCCCGCCCCGCGGATTTCCAGATCCCGCATCGCAATTTTGAATCCGGCACCCAAATCCGTAAATTCCCGAATCGTATTCAGGCGTTTCTCCGCCGTTTCCGTCAACATTTTCCCTCGGCGATAGAAGAAATACGCGCGCGCGATTTTATCCGAGCGCCCCACGCGCCCGCGCATCTGATAGAGCTGCGAAAGTCCCATGCGGTCCGCGTCGTAGACGATCATCGTATTCGCATTCGGCTGATCGATCCCGTTTTCCACAATCGTCGTACAAAGCAGCACGTCGTATTCCCCGCGGAAAAAATCGTACACGACCCGCTCCAGTGCGTCCCCCGTCATCCGTCCGTGCGCGACGCCAATCGTCACCTCCGGCGGCAACAGCGTCCGCAAATGATCGGCCATCGCCTCGATTGTCTGGATGCGATTGAAAATAAAATAGACTTGTCCGCCGCGTTCCTTTTCGCGCAAAATCGCTTCTTTCACGACTGTATCATCATATTCCGTCACATACGTCTGAATGGCGTGGCGATTCGCCGGCGGCTCCGTCAGTGTCGCCATGTCACGCAGCCCCGCCAGACTCATATGCAGCGTCCGCGGAATCGGCGTCGCCGACAGCGTCAGGACGTCAATCCCCGCTTGGCGCGATTTCCATTTCTCTTTCTGCGCCACGCCGAAACGCTGCTCTTCATCCACGACCAAAAGCCCCAAATGCCGGCTCTCGATCTGTTTCGACAAAATCGCGTGCGTACCGATCAAGACATCGACATTCCTCAGCGCAAAATCATTCAAAATATTTTGCTTCTCCTTGGCGGACGCAAATCGATTCAGACAGCGGACCGTGACGCCGAAATGCTCCATCCTCTCGGAAAATGTCTGAAAATGCTGCACGGTGAGCACCGTCGTCGGCGCCAGCACCATCGCTTGGTAGCCGCTCATTACGCATTTGAAGACCGCGCGCATCGCGACTTCCGTTTTCCCGAATCCCACGTCGCCGCAGAGCAGCATCTCCATCGGCTCCGGTCGCTCCATCGCCGCTTTGATTTTCGCCACAGCACGCAGCTGGTCCTCCGTTTCCACATACGGAAACGCGTCCTCAAATTCCATCTGCTCTTTCGTGTCGGGCGCGAACGTAATCCCTTTTGTGATTTCCCGTTTCGCATAAATTTGCAAAAGCTGCCCCGCCATCTCTTCGATGGATTTTTTCGCGCGATTCTTGACTTTTTCCCACTGTACACCGCCCATTTTCGACAGTGTCGGGACCGCCCCCTCCGCGCCGATGTATTTTTCCAGCGAGGAAATCTGCTCCATCGGGAGATACAGCTTGTCCCCCTCCGCGTATTGGATAGTCAGATAATCGCGGTGCGTGCCATCCACTTCCATCGTTTTGAGGCCCAGATAACGCCCGATGCCGTGCGTTTTCTGGACGACGTAGTCCCCTTCCGAAAGTTCGTAGAAGAAACGAAGCGGTTTCCCGCTCCCGTTTTTCCCGGATTGCCGGCGAATTTTCGATTGCCCCAGCAAATCCCCGGCCGCCAAGAGGACACGCCGCTCCGGCCGCCACGAAAAACCTTTGCTGATAATCCCCGGCAAAAAGGAAACGGCGCCCGGCGTCTCCGTTTCCGATATGCGAATGCCGTCGGCCTGCAAATGCCGCGCGATTTTTTCTTTTTCAAATTCATTGGCGACCGCAATCGAAAATGTCCAGCCGTCCGACAGCCGCAATTTCGCTTCATCCGCGAATAAGGAAAACTGTCTCCGATAATTCGTCGCGGTCTCCCCTTCCCACGCAAAAGCGGCCGTTACTGAAAATTCCGGAAACGGGCGATGCAGCGTTGAGAAAAGAAATGCGGATTTTATGTTTCCGACAAGTTCCGTCCACGAAAAAATACGATTTCGATTTTCTTTTTCTTCTTTGATAAATTTTCGGATTTCGTTTTCAATGTGCTGCGGCTCGTCTGCGATGAAAAAAGCATCCTTCGCATACGCCAAAAGCGACGCCTCGCCCGTCTCCGCCGCAGCCGGCAAAATGAAGGCTTCCGTCAAGATCGCGGTCGAACGCTGCGAGTCCACATCGAAAGAACGAATGGATTCGATTTCATTGTCAAAAAATTCGAGGCGATACGGCTCCGCTTGATTCATCGCAAAAATATCGACGATATCGCCCCGCACCGCGATATGGCCGGCCCGCTCCACTCGATCGACCCGTTCATATCCGCGGCGGACGAGCTCTCGAATGCAGGCATCCCGATCGACGACCGCACCCGTTTCCCATCGAAGCGCCCGGTCTTCCAAAACGGAAGGCGCCGTGATTTTTTGCGCCGCTTCGACCGCCGTAGCCAAGACGATGCACGGCTTTTTCATCAAAAGTGCCGCGAGAGCCTCCATCCGCCCCCGCAGTGCTTCCGTCCCCATGTGCGTCACGGAAAAATCGGCATACTCCACGACAGGAAATGAAAAAATCGGAAGCTCCGGCGCAAAGAAACGTAAATCTTCCTCCCACAAAATCGCCGCTTTTCGATCCGGCACCAAAAGCACTGTCGGGCGAGCCGAAAACAGCGCCGACGCCAAGCAAGCCTTCGCCGCCCCTTCCGCGCCGTACACCAAGACCGAGCCGCCGTCTTTTCGCGCTTCTTTAATATCCCGCACGAAAGCGGACTGTTTCATTGTTTCTGAAATTTCCATCGTTTTACCAAATTTTCGTAAAAAGCCGGACATCCTCTTGCCCGTTCCATTCTTGCATGCGCGTCTCTATGGAAACGCCGCCGATCGAAAAGTCCGGCGCCAATTCCGCGAGCGGCACCAGCACAAAAGCCCGCTCGGCAAAAAACGGATGCGGAATCGTCAGCGTATCCGTGCAAAGCGCGACGCCGTCTCCCCAAATGATATCCAAATCCAGCGTGCGCGGCCCCCAATGCACCTCACGCCGCCGTCCCCGCTCGGCCTCTATCGCCTGCAACTCACGCAACAGTGCTTCCGGCGTACCATCCCAACCGACGAGAAAAATCGCATTCAAAAAGAAATCCTGCTCTTCATTTCCCCACGGCGCCGTCTCGTACACGGACGATTTCCGATGGAGCGTGATACCGTGCGCCGAAAAAGCCTCCGCCGCATAGCGCAAATGAGCAAGCCGGTCCCCCATATTTGAGCCGACAGAAATAAAATATTTCGTCATCTTGCCGCCGTCACCATGACCGACACATCGCGGAAAATACCCGGAATCGGCGCGCCCGGCTTGTGTACCGTCGTTTCTGCGGAAACAATCATCGGAAACTGCGATAAAATTTCCACATTGATCGCACCGGCCAATTTCTCAATCAGCGAAAAAGGGCCACCCTCCGCCACGCGCCGCACCGTTTCATACACCGCCGCATAATCGACCGTTTCCGCCAAATCATCCGACGCGGCAGCCCGCGACAAATCCAGCGACAGCACGCAATCCACCACAAAACGCTGCCCGAGCCGCCGCTCCTCTTCCATCACGCCGTGATACGCAAAAAATTCCATTCCCGTCAAACAAATCCGATCCATATCAGCCCTCCGCCGCCATCCGACCCAATAAGACGTCGCCCATCCGAAGCATCCGCGCCGTCCGCTTCACCTCATGCACGCGCACCATTTCGCAGCCATGCTCCGCGCCGTAGAGACAGACCGCCCCCGTCCCCTCGTCGCGTTCCGCTGCCGGAAGACCTCCCAGTGCCGCGCCGATGAAACGTTTCCGCGACGGCGCGAGCAATATCGGAAACGGAAGTGCCGTCAGCTCTTCGATTCGCCGCAGGATTTCCAGATTTTGCGCCGTCGTTTTTCCGAAACCCAGCCCCGGATCCAAAATAATATTTTCTTCCGCCACGCCGGCCGCCAGCGCGATTTCGACCGAGCGTGACAAAAAACTTTTCAAAACATCCATGATATCGCCCGGCTCGCTCTCGTCCGTGCGGTTGTGCATCAAGACGACGGGAACGCCCGCTACCGCGCAGACCCGTGCCATCTCGCCGCCGTCGTATTGAAATCCCCACACATCATTCAAAATATGCGCGCCGGCCGAAAACGCTTTCTCCGCCGTCTGCCAATGATACGTGTCGACGGAAATCGGCACCGCCGTTTCTTCCAGCAGCGACGGCAAAAACGAAAATAGCCGCTCCGTTTCCTCCTCGGCCAAGAGCGCCGCGCCGCCCGGCCGCGTCGATTCCGCGCCCACATCAATGAAATCCGCGCCGTCCTCAATCATCGTTTTCAAATGAGACAGCGCCGCCTCCGCCGTATTCCAGCGCCCGCCGTCCGAAAAAGAATCCGGCGTCACATTCAAAATCCCCATGACAAGCGTCTTTTCTCCGACGGAAAGATGTTTCCCGTCCGGCCAAACATAATTTCGTTTCTCCCGCATTGTTCATTTCTCCGGAAACACAAAAATCTGCCGCGAAATTTTCGTGACAGCCACCCGTAAAAAATATTTCTTTTATTATACAACACGTCGCCAAAAAGGAAGAGCGCTACGTCGCCAAAAAGGAAGGGCGCTGAAAAAAAAGACGCAACAAAAAAAGCGGCTCATACCGCTTCTTCCGGCTGAGAAGGATTGAGGAGTTTCCTTCCCGGCAGGCACTATTGATCATCAGGGAAATCATCATCAATAGCCCTCGTGGCAAGCCACGCCGCAGCATTTCCTCTGCGTGACTTTATTATAAATGGATTCGATTCGCTTTGTCAAGAAAAAACAGAATACATGGCTTTGCGATTGGCTCAGCATTTGTGGCGTTTGCGCTGAAAAACTTTCTTCTGATAGAGATGAGGGAAAAGGCGCTCCGAATTTTCTTTTATTCGATCAGGAAATAGCCGCCGCCGGGTTTCTTTTCTATTTTTCCATCTTTAAGAAGATGACCGAGGGCGCGTTTGTAGGCGGCTTTGCTCATTTGGAAGATTTGCTCGACGGTGGCCGGGAGGCTTTGGTCGTCGTAGGCCATGACACCGCCGTGTCTTGCAAGATAAGCCAAAATGGTTTCGCCGTCCGTCGCGAGCGCATTTTCTTTGGCGGGACGAAGGGAAACAGAAAGAGCGCCGTCGTCGCGAATCGCGGTGATGCGTCCTGTGAGTTCTGCGCCCATGGCGAGCGTTTCCGGCACTTCTTTGCGGTACAGAAATGCCACGTATTTTTCTCGTGTCACCAAAAAAGCACCGTCATCTGTGATGTTGTAGACCGTGCCGCGAATCGTGTCACCCACTTTGAGGCCGCGCGCCGGAACAGCAAGGCGGCGCATATCGTCGGCGACGTGCATCGTCACGGCCAGACGCCCCGTTTTGTCCGTGTAGCGCTTCACCCAGATTTTTTGTCCGGCGCGAAGGTCTCCGATTGTTTCGTGATGCGGCAAAAAAATACCGCGCTCAGTTCCCGCTTCCACAAAGGCGCCGAATCGGACGGTCAGCAACACCTCCGTGTACGCCAAGCCGCCATCGGGAATTTTCGGAAGTCGCATACTTGCGGTCAGACGGTGCCTGGGGTCGTGATAGAGAAACACTTCGACCTCGTCTCCCACCGCGACTTCTTTTGTCTGCTGCCCTTTATGAAGCAAAATATCGTCAGATGAACTTCCAGTCCCGGCATCCAGAAACGCACCGAAAGACGCCAGACGCGTCACACGGAGTCGCGCGATTGAATTTTCGACCAAAGCCGTCCGCGTCATCGGTTTCTCAATCATGCTGTTCTTCCGCGTCATGCCAATCGCGAGCCGGCGCTTCGGCCCAGAGTTCATCCAATTCGTAGCGACGACGTTCTTCGTCCGTGAAGACATGCACGACGATGTCGCCGAAATCAAGAAGAATCCAATCGCCCTCGCGATACCCTTCGCGGCGGAGCGGACGCTCCCCTTTTTCTTTCATCTTCTCTTCGACTTCGTCGGCAACTGCCTGCGCCTGCTTGGCATTGCGAACCGTGGACAAAATAAAAACATCGGCAACGGATGTATGTTCCGTCACTTCCAAAATGCGAATTGCGACGCCTTTCTTTTCCGAAATGGCGTGACAAATGATTTCAATTTTCTCTTCGTTCGACATAATATCTCCTTGTGTAAAAAATCCGTTATCCGTTATCCGTCAGTCACATAGAGGGGAAGGCTTGAAGGTAGTGCCGTTTTACTTTTTCATTCTTTTCTTTGCTTCACTTCAGCGGATGGCTTGATGGTAGTGGCACTCCGCTTTTCGTCCTTTCCCCTTCTTTGCTTTGGGGAATTGGCTTGATGCCAAAAATCACCTTCCGTTTCAAGCCCATTCAAGCCGACTGAAAAGCCAATCATCAAAAAGTACCAAAAAGTTCAGCACCGTTTCCTCAAGCCTTTTCAAGCCCTTCCAACCCCTTCCGAGCCTCCCGGAAACTCAGTAAACGGCAAAAAACTACTTCCCTTTTTCGACATCCTGCCCCAAGACCGCACCGATGGCCGATTGGAGTTCGACCGGATTGATATCCCAGACGCGCGTCGTCTCGACGGTATTGAATTTCCCGGGCAAAATCATGAAATGAATGCTGCTCGCCGGCATGGTTGTGACAGCAGCGGCGATGGCTCCGGCGTCGGCCGCTGAAATATCCGTGGCCAGCGGCGACCAATCCAATTGCATCGTAAAGCGATTGTGCAGCTTGGAATTTTCTTTTTGCGCCGCCAAAAACGCTTTCATCAGGCGCTGTTCGCGGCGTATTCGCCCGATTTCATCCTCCGGGTTTTCCATGAAACGCATATAAGCATACGCTGTCTCCCCGTCCAAAATCTGCACGCCCTGCCGAATGGCGATATCCGGCCGCCCACTCCCGTCTTGATGGCGCATATCCCGCTCCACATACATCTCAAGCGGTTTCCCATTTCCAATCAGATTGACAAATGTCGTCTCATCAAAAACGGCATAATGCTTAATGCGGATGTGCAGCAAATTTTCGACGGAGGAAACGAGCCGCTCGGCGCTTCCGTTTTTGTATTCGCTCCCCAAGAGAAGAATCGGCTCATTTTCAGCGCTGATGCGCGTGCATTCCGGAAGTGCGATGAAGTATATTTCTTTGATTTTTTGATTGTACGCCATGAGCCAAATGGCAGCGGCCTCGTCCGGCGGCTCTTTCCCGAGACCGAGAAAAAGATAGTACTCCGTCGATTCTTCCCCGGTTGTCGCACTCGGCATGCGCCATTGCGTGAAAGCCGTGACGATACCCCAGCCGATTCCGTAGACAAGCGCCGCCAAAAGAAACAGACAGAAAAACAATTTCTTATATCGGATTCGCGTGCGCCTCATGCTTCCGTCCCCTCATGCGCCGCATTCCAAGATAAAATCAAATCGTTTCTTCCATCAATCGTGAGCGGGTGCAAATATTCGTGCTCTTCGGCCAGATGACGAATGGTCGTATCATACGCGATGATACACGCTTCATCAAGATTTTTTCCGGCAGCGCGCCGGATTTCTTCCACGCCGGGAAAGTCGCGCAACGGCTCGATATAATCCGCCAAGAAAAGGATTTTATCCAAAAGCAACATACCGGCCTTCCCTGTCGTGTGACACGCGACGGCTGACAAAATCGCCGGATCTGTAATGGCATACTGTTTCACGGCGAAAACGGCGCCGGCCGGCCCGTGTAAAAGATTCGGACTCTCCCGCATCCATTCGTCGACCGGGTAGTCGCCCAAAATTTCCGGATTTTCGGAAACAAGAGCCTGCATAACGGAAAGTTTCTCGTGTTTCATGCTGTCGTGGACCCAGCCTGCAAGTTCGGCCGCATTGGGATCCGCGCCATAGCGAAGCGCCAGATTTTTCGCCGTCTCCGCGACGCCCGCCGTATGGCGAAAACGTTTCTTCGTGAGGCGCTTTTCCAAATCTTTTACGATACGATGAAATTCCATTCTCGTTCCTTTCAAATGGTCGTGTATAAATGATGCTCGCGGATGTATTCAATGACCGTGTCCGGAATCAAATAACGCACCGAGCGAGCTTCGCGCATGAGACGCCGAAGCGCCGTGGAGGAAATTTCCAGCTCAGGCGTTCGCAGAAAATGAATTTTTCTCTCGCCTATCTCGCCGAAATAGCGCATGGTCGATTTCACGCGCTCTTCACTGCCGGCGCGACTCGTGCAAATGAAATCGCAAGAATCCAAGAGCTCGGCATTGTATTTCCAAGACGGCAAATCAGCAATAGCGTCCGTCCCGGCGATGAAATAAAATTCGG
This sequence comes from Lachnospiraceae bacterium, assembly GCA_963615055.1. Taxonomy (GTDB): domain Bacteria; phylum Bacillota; class Negativicutes; order Veillonellales; family Dialisteraceae; genus UBA1822. Next base: position 11,473 of record CAVEFO010000003.1, on the reverse strand, counting down.
TACCGGGCGGATAGATTCTTTTCAATTCATGAATGGTATCGACGGTGTACGACGGCCCCTCGCGCTTAATTTCGATGTCAGACACGCGAAAGCGGTCATTTCTGGCAATGGCAAGCTTGACCATGTCATAGCGATTTTGTTTCGTGATATCGCCACGAAGAATTTTCCCCGGCGTATCGCCCGTCGGAATAAAAATGACGTGCGAAAGCTGAAATTCCTGGCGCGCTTCCTCCGCAATGACCAGATGCCCCATATGGATGGGATTGAAGGACCCGCCGAAGACTCCTATGCGTTCTGCCACCAAGTCAGCACTCCTTCCAAAATAGCTATCGCCAGCCCCATCGCAAGCAGCCATTCCAAAAAATGATAGAGCTCATAGCGCCCTTTGAGAGATTTCGTGTGATAGAAAATCCACCATTTCAGCTTATACGCCAAGGACAAATTTTCGCGCTCCGGTGTCATTCGCGAATTTGTCCGTTTCCGAAAATTTTGTACTTATACGTCACAAGCGGCGAAAGTCCGACCGGCCCCCGCACGTGAAGTTTCTGCGTGCTGATTCCGATCTCCGCACCCAGCCCAAATTCAAATCCGTCCGTGAAACGCGTGGACGCATTCGCATAGACGCACGCGGCGTCCACCCCATTCATAAACGTGCGAATCGCGTCCTTATCCTCGGAAACAATGCACTCGGAATGCTTCGTACCGTAAGTCTCAATGTGATGAACAGCCGCCGCCAAATCCTCCACTATCCGCACGGAGAGAATCAAATCGCCGTATTCCGTCGCCCAATCTTCATCCATGGCCGCTTTCGTCTCGGGAGCCATTTGGCAAACGGCCGCATCGCCGCAAATTTCGACGCCCTTGGCACGGAGTGCGGCGAATAATTTCGGAAGGATGGCAGGCGCGATATCTTGGTGAATCAAAAGTGTTTCCATCGCGTTGCAGACGGACGGACGCTGCGTCTTCGCATTGACGGCAATCGCCACCGCTTTGGCCGGGTCGGCAGCTTTGTCGATATATGTGTGGCAAATGCCGCTCCCCGTCTCAATCACAGGCACCGTCGCCGTCTCCGTGACGAAACGAATGAGCTTCGCACCGCCACGCGGAATCGCCAGATCGACACAATCTTTCATGGAAAGAAGCGTATTCATCAGCTCGCGATTCGGATCCAAGATTGAGGAAACGGCTTCTTTGCGAACGCCGTGCGCCTCCAAAACGGACTGAATGAGCATCGTGAGTGCTTCGTTGGTGAAATGCGCTTCCTTGCCGCCGCGCAAGATACAACCGTTTCCGCTCTTCATGCAAAGCGCCGCCGCGTCGACCGTGACATTGGGGCGCGATTCGTAAATCATCGCAATGACGCCGAAAGGCACGGCCTCTTGAATGAGCTCCAATCCATTTGACAAAACACGTCGCAACAAAATTTTGTGACAGGGATCGGGAAGCTTAGCAAGCTGCCGCAGACCTTCCGCCATTTCCGCGATACGTTTTTCGGAAACTGTGAGGCGCTCCGTCATGGCTGCAGATAAACCGAATGCCGGTGCTTTTTCGATGTCTTTTGCATTAGCCGACAAAATTGCTTCTTCGCTATTTTCCAGTGCATCGGCGACAGCCAGCAAGATGGCATTCTTTTCGTCCTCCGAAAGACGCGCCAAATCCGCGGCCGCCGTCTTCACCACCTGCCCCAGCGCCTGCAATTCCTCCCGAGTCATGTCCCTCTCCCTTCTTTTCCCGTTAGCTGTTGACCGTTCACCGTTTACCGTGCGTCACATGGAGATAAAAGCTTGAAACGCTTGATGATTGTGATGCTATATTTTCCAATCTTTTACTTACTTTGCTTAGGATGACCGGCTTGATGAGGCTTGCATGAGCGAAATGCGCTTCGCGCGATTTTTATAAAATACGCCGCAAGTGTCAACCTCCCGGTTCATGGCAATACAGTTGGCGCCACTATGTGACACCTTCAAGCTTTTTCAAGTCCGTCTCCCTAAAAGAAAACAAAAAACGCCCGACGCTACAGCGTCACATCAGTGCAGCACGTACAAATTATCCCGATGAATCACCGTATCATACGGCGCCACCGTGCCGAGGCGCGCCGCCATGTCCTGTGTATGGCAGCCCGCAAGCCGCGCCGTATCTTCCTCTCCGTAATGTGCAATCCCGCGCGCCAACTCTTCCGCATCGCAATAGACGGATACAATGTCCCCTTCCGTCCAGTTTCCTTCCGTCCCGACAATCCCGACCGGAAGCAGACTCGATCCTTTATGTAGAATCGCTTCACGGCAGCCGGCATCGACGAAAATTTTCCCGCAAATGCCCGCCCCGATGATAATCTCGCGGCGTTTCAGCTGCGGATGCACCGTATCGGCTCGGAAAAAAGTTCCGACCGGCTCGCCGTCCAAAATGCGATATAGCACCTGCGGCGTATCACTTCGCGCAATGACCATGTCAATCCCGGAGCGAACGCAAATTTCCGCCGCAAGCAATTTCGTGTACATCCCGCCCGTGCCGCTCTTCGTCCCCGGCCCTTCCGCTAGGCGAATGAGATCACGCGTGAAATGCGGCACCTCCTCCAAAAGCTTGGCGTCCTCATTCGTCGCGGGATTTTTATCGTACAGCCCGTCCACGTCCGAGAGCAAAATCAAAAGATCCGCGTCCACGATACTTGCGACCGTCGCGGACAGCGTGTCATTGTCGCCGATTTTCAGCTCATCCGCCGCCACCGCATCATTCTCATTGATGACCGGAACCGCGCCCGTTTCCAAAAGAGCGCGAATCATCCCGCGTGCATACATATAGCGCGCCGGACTCAGCGAATCCCCCTTCGTCAGGAGCACCTGCCCCACGTGCCGACCGTAATCTTGAAACGAGCGCTCATACGCATTCATCAAAATGCCTTGTCCGACCGCCGCCGATGCCTGTTTTTCGCTCAAAAGTGTCGGCCGCTCGGCAAAGCCCAAAAGAGGAAACCCGACCCCAATCGCGCCGGATGTCACCAGCACCACCTGCCGCCCGTCATTCACCAGATCGCAAATCTGCCGCGCCAAATGATCGATGAAACGAAATTTGATCTTTCCGTCCGGATGCGTGACGGAGCTCGTCCCCACCTTTACAACGACCGTTTTTTTTCCGGAAACAATTTCCTTTCGGGTGCTACCTTGGGAGCTCATAATGCGACTTCTCCTCCTTTTGCCGAAAGAGAACACAATGACGACCGATAATCTGAACGACCTCGCAGCCGAGTGTTTCCTCCAAAATCGCCGCCACGTCCCGAATTTCCTCATCCGAATTTCGGAGAATTTTCATTTTGATCAGCTCGCGCGCCGCTATCGCATCCTCCGCGCTTTGGATGACCGACTCCGTCAAACCGTCCTTTCCAATTTGCACGACGTCCGGGAAATTCACCGCCAGCGCCTTCAGATATTGTTTCTGTTTCCCTTTCAGCATCTCAATCCTCATCCTGCCGCTTCTCGGCAAACGTAAATTCCATCCCGTACAAATCGACCGTATCGCCCTCGCGAATGCCCTGTTTCTTCAACAATTTATCCAAATTCATAAACTTCCACGCGCGCTCGAAACGCCGCAGCTGGAACGCGTCGTCGAAATCCGTCATCGCGACCAACTTCTCCACCCGCTTGCCGCGGACATGGTACACGCCGTCCTCCACCGTAATCTCAAATTCATCCTGCGGCACGTCATAGACAATCGTCCGCTCCGGCACATTGTCCGGCAGCGCCGGCACCTCCTGCAAAATTTCCCACGCCCGCTCCATCAGCGCGCGCACCCCTTCGCCCGAGAGCGTGCAAATGGGGAAACATTCGTAACCGGCCGCTTCGATTTCCTTCTTGAGCGTTTCAAGCTGTGCTTCATCTGCCAGCAAATCAATCTTATTCGCCGCGACAATCTGTTTCTTTTCCGCCAGCTGTGGACTGTAAACAGACAGCTCCTCATTGATGATGCGGAAATCTTCCAAAGGATCGCGCCCTTCGCTTCCAGCCGCGTCCAGCACATGAATCAGGACACGCGTGCGCTCCACGTGCCGCAAAAATTCATAGCCGAGACCGACACCCCGGCTCGCACCTTCAATGAGCCCCGGAATGTCCGCCATGACGAAACTGCGCTCATCCGAAAGCTCCACGACACCCAGATGCGGCTCCAACGTCGTGAAATGATACGCCGCCACTTCCGGCCGCGCCCCCGATACCTTCCGGATGAGACTCGATTTCCCCACGCTCGGAAAGCCCAAAAGCCCCACATCGGCCAAAACTTTGAGCTCCAGACGCACTTCTTTTTCTTCGCCCGGCTCTCCTTTTTCCGCATACGTCGGCGCTCGCACCGCGGACGTCGCAAAATGCTGATTGCCGCGGCCGCCGCGACCGCCGCGCACGAGCAAAGCCTCTTGCCCCTCATGCGTGAGATCCGCCAGCAGTGCATCCGTCTTCACATCGTACACCATCGTCCCCAGCGGCACTTTGATCACGACATCTTCCGCCGATGCGCCGTACATATTTTTCGCGCCGCCGCTCTCGCCATTCTTCGCGGCAAACTTCCGATGCCGCCGGAAATCCATCAGCGTGCTGACATTTCCCGCAGCCCGCACAATCACAGACCCGCCGCGACCGCCATCCCCGCCGGAAGGCCCGCCCCGCGGCACATATTTCTCCCGCCGAAACGAAACCATCCCGTCCCCACCGGCCCCAGACGCCACAATAATCCGCGCTTTATCGATAAACATAGAAAATTTTCTCCGTTTGGAAATGACCTAAGAAATGTATTGTGTTTGTCTTTTATTATATCATATTACTTCTATAAGCCCGTGAGGTTGGCGCCAAGAACTGCCGCTCGGCTCTGGTCGACTCATGGTGGCTGAGACATCAAACATCATACATCAGACGTCAGATGTTTGCTCGTTTTTTTTCGTCAGACACAAAAACTATTAACTGTCTGCTGTTAGGCGAAAGTGGTGCGCGCTTCGCGTAATTGAAAAACGCAACCGAAAGCCGCCACCAGTCAAGCCCTTTTCCGAAGAAAACTGTCCGTTGGACGATTTTCCGTCCCCCGTAGAATCAGATTATAACCGGCACGATGTGAGCGAAAAGGCGTTTCGTCTAAGGCTTCTCCACTTTCCCTCAATTTTCAATTCTGCTTTTAAGATGGAATCTCGAATGCGAAGATGTTGCGAAGCGACACTTCTATCTCGATCCTTACAAAAAAACAAGCCGTTCATATCTGACTCCGCTTTCTTCAATCCTTCGTCACAAAAAATATGCCTCACTTATTTTTCTAAAACAAATGAGGCATATTTTTGATATCAAAGTTTCTTCAAATTTTTTAAAAAACGATCCACGATGCGGCGGTACATTTCGATGGGATTGTCCTCGTAGCGGCGGTCGCGGGTGTCTTCGCTTCCGGCGATGAGTTTCCCCGTCCGCAAGTCGTACCATTCAAATGCGCAGGAAATGTACGCGTGATCGATGTAGGCGTCCGGGACGTGGACGGGGTAGCTGATTGTTTGGTATTCTTTGTACCATCTTCCGTCCCGGTCTTTCCACGAACGGTCGATTTGGCGCGTTTGCCATTCCGTGTGCGCCGGCACGAGCTCCTGCGTGACTTTGTACGTGCGAAGAATCGGGCAAAGCAGCACATCGGCGCCGGAAGCTGCGGCAGCTTTTGAAATTTTCGTCACTTTCGTTTCCGTTTTCACCGGCGCACTCACATCGCTCTCCACCGCCGCCGTTTCCTCTTTCGCATTGTTTTCGGAAACAGCCGTTTCGTCTGCCGCCTCATCTTCCATGATGTAGGAATATCGGGAAACGGCGGCCAGCTTCATCCGAAATTCTTCCGATAAAATCGTTTCTTTCAGCACATCATCGAGTTTGGCTTCACGCATATCAAACGCCGCGACGTAAATGGTTTTCACGCGAGAAAAATCATATGTTTTCTCATGCCAAGAAACAAACTCCGCCGAAGCCGTCTGCCCGGCCGCAAGGAGAATCAGCGTAGATACAAGACACAAAAAGAAATTTTTCATACGGTTCTCCTTTCGTAAAAAATGAGGGGCGTCATTTATTTATCCTTGTCTTTGGGCGGCAATTTTGACGATGACCTGAGTGCCGGTAGAGATGAGGGGCGTCTCATCCCCTATCTTGCCAAGGTTCCTCTTTCAAATGCCGCAAAAGCAAAGCGACCAAGAGCCTGCTCCCCATCCCTATCTTGCTAAAGCTTTCATCGCCAACGCCGCAAAAGAGAAGCAAACCAAACCCCCGCCCCTGCCTTTATCATTCATAATGCAACGCATCAATCGGATTGAGTTTCGCCGCTTTTTGTGCCGGATATAGGCCGAAAATGAGGCCTATCGCGACGGAGAAAAGGAACGAGCCGACGATGGGCGTCGCGGTGATGACCGTATTCATCCCCACGATGAGCGGGATGATTTTCGCTAAAATGACGCCTAAAAGAATCCCGATGAGGCCGCCCGCGATGCTGATTGTCACGGCTTCGATCAGAAATTGCACGACGATCATTTCATACGTCGCGCCCAAAGCTTTCCGAATCCCGATTTCCTTCGTGCGCTCCGTCACGGAGACCAGCATGATATTCATGATCCCGATTCCGCCGACGACAAGGGAAATCGCCGCGATGCTGCCCAGAAATATCGTGAGCGATTGCGTCGTGCTTTCCATCGTTTCCAAAATGTCCTGCGAATTGTTGATACTGAAATCATTATCCGCCGTCGCCGCGAGACGATGCCGCGTCCGCAAAAGATTCGTGATGTCCGTTTCCGCTTGGCTCATGACGTCCGAAGACGCCGTCGTGAGCGTGATGGAATTCAAGTACGTGATGCCCATCATGCGTTCCTGCACGGTGGAAAACGGGCAAAGAATGCGGTCGTCCTGGTCGGAGAAGGAGTAGCCTTTTTCTTCCAAGACGCCGATCACGGTAAACGGATCGTTGTTGATGCGAAGTTTCTGCCCGATGGGACTTTCACCCGCAAAAAGATTCTCCGCGATGGTCTTTCCAATCACGGCGACGCGTTCGCGCCCTTCAAATTCTTTTTCCGTCCAGTAGCGCCCTTCCGTCACATCGAGGCTCGCGACGTCTTTATATTCGGCCGTGACGCCATAGACCGTGGTCGTCCAGTTTTTGTTTCCCGCGACGACGACGTAACTGCTGCGCACCATGGGCGAACTGTGGGAAATATTCGGCAGATTCTTGACCGCCAGATAATCTTTATACGTTAAAGTTTCCATGGAGCCCGTTGCCGGACGCACGCCGGGTTTGCGGCTCGTGCCGGGCATGACCGTCAAAAGATTGGAACCGAGCGAGGAAATATTGCTCTCGATATTTTCGCGCACACCGTAGCCCAGAGACATGAGCGCGATCACGGCCGCGACGCCGATGATAATCCCCAGCATGGTCAGAAGCGAGCGCAGCTTGGAGGCGACGATGGATTCCCACGCCATGAGGATGCTTTCCCAGTAAATACTTGTCATAGGAGATGCCCCCTCACGTCTTTGCTGATGGCACCGTCGGACAAAATGACGTGCCGCGTCGCGTAATCGGCCACGTCGAGCTCATGCGTGACCAAGAGCACCGTTTTCCCCGATTGGTAGAGTTCGGTAAATAAATTCATGACATCCGTCGTTGATTTGCTGTCCAAATTCCCCGTCGGTTCGTCGGCCATGATGATGGCGGGATCATTGATAAGCGCCCGTGCAATAGCGACGCGCTGCCGCTGCCCGCCGGAGAGCTCATTCGGCATATGATCGATCCGATCCCCCAGCCCCAGACTTTTGAGCATCGCCTCCGCCCGTTTCCGCCGCTCGCTTTTGTAGACATGTCCGTACACCATCGGCAAAATGACATTATCGACCGTCGAAAGGCGCGGCAAAAGATTGAACGATTGAAATACGAAACCGATTCTCTTGTTTCTCGTATACGCCAGCTCGTCGTCCGTCTGGTTCGCGACTTCCTGATTGCCCAAGAGATACGAGCCTTTCGTCGGCCGGTCGAGGCAGCCTAAAATATTCATTAGCGTGGATTTCCCCGCGCCCGACGGTCCCATGATGGACACAAATTCCCCGCGCCGGACGGAAAGATTGATATCGCGCAGCACCGGGACTTCCTGGTTGTTTCCCAGATAATACGACTTCCCGATGTGCGTGAGACGGATGACCTCCTCCGGCAAATTGTTCGCCTCCGCCATAATCAAAACCCCGGCCCCGGATGGCTGTTCTTCGCCGATTTCGTCGTCGTCTCCTGCGCGACCGTCCCGGACACGACAATCTCATCCCCCTCCGAGAGCCCCTTGGTGATCTCCACTTGCGAATTCGTCGTAATCCCCGTCGTCACATAAACTTTTTCAACGCCCTTGCCTGATTTCTTATACACATACGAACCCGTCGTGTCGCTCCGAATCGCCGTCACCGGCACGATGAGTGCGTCTTCCGTTTCCCGACCCTTGATTTCCGCGCGCGCCGTCATCGACGGATACAACCCTTCGAGCTCATCGCGATTGATTGTCACATACACCGTGTAATACACGACAGACGACGAAGACGAGGACGAAGACGACGTTTCCTTCTTGGAAATATTATCCACGACCCCGTGGAACGTCCGCTCCGGATACGCATCCACCGTAAACTCCACGCCCTGTCCCAAAGAAATTTCCCCAATGTCCGTCTCATCGACCAAAAGCTGGATTTCCATTTCCGACAAATCCGCGACAGTGGCAATGATCATCTGGCTCGACAGCCCTTGCGAGACCGTCGCGCCCGTCTTCATCGGCTCCCCGATAATCGTCCCATCCATCGGCGCATAAATGATCGTATCATTCACATCCGCCTGCGCCTTGTCGTATGCCGCCTGACTATTCAAATACTCCAACCGCGCATTGTCCATATCCTGATAAGAAATCGCGCCATCTTCGTAAAGTTTATTCAGCCGATGGAAATACGATTCCTTATTGGCGAGCGTATTCTCCGCCTGCTTTAAGGTCGACGTCGCCGCCTTCGATTCGATCACCGCAATCGTCTGCCCCTTCGTCACCGCTTCGTTCTGCTTCACCAAGACTTCCTGCAGCGTCCCCGACACCGTCGCCGACAAATCAACACTCTCGACAGGCTCAATCGTCCCCGTCGCATCAATCGTGACGGAAATATTTCCCTTGGTCACCGCGCCCAACGTATACGCATCCTGCGTCTTCGCCTGCGCGGACGAATGATAATACCAACCGCCGCCAATCGCCAAGAGCCCGACCAAAATGAGCCCCCACCATTTCTTATCCATGTCGCCCTCCTTATATGTCAAACCAAAAAATTTTATACCCTCCAAGATAGTATCAGTATAAATAGAATGGCATATTTGTCAATATTTTTTGAGAAATTTGAGAAACGGACAAAAATCGACGCAACAAAAAAGCTGTGAGAAAAAGCTAAAAAGATTAAGATATTCCAAAAAAATGTTATCTAATCAACTAAAGGAAGAACTATCATAACTTACAAAAAATCACAACACGCAAAGCAATTTAAGCTGGATGCCATTCGATACCGACAAGAGCATCCGGATTTGACACAAATAGAAGCTGCCAAGAACCTTGGCATAGGCCTCAGCACTTTAGCCCGCTGGGAGGCGCAATTCCGAAATTCCGACGGAGATATTCCTGTCAGAGGCTCCGGAAACTACAGTTCAGACGAAGCAAAAGAAATTGCCCGCCTCAAACGTGAGCTTCGTGATGCACTGGATGCACTTGATGTGTTAAAAAAAGCCATCAGCATTCTGGGGAAAAAATGACAGAAACGATCTACACAGAAGTTGCTGCCAAAGTAGAAGCGTCTAAAACCACAGGACACCACGTTTCTACTTCCGGAATGCTGAAACTCTTAGATGTGTCCCGTTCCGGATATCGTTCCTTCTTGAACAGGAAGATATCTCGTACAAAACAGCGCCAAGATACCATCAAAAAGAAAATCCAGACCATATACGATAAATCCAAGCAAAATTACGGAGCCCCCAAGATAACGCACGAGCTTCGCCTATCCGGCGAAACAATTTCCGAACGTACGGTCGGAAAATACATGCGTGAAATGGGGATAAAGGCTCAGTGGGTAAAGCCTTGGACCGTTACAACAAAAAATTCCGATTTCAGCAATGAGCTTCAAAATATTCTTGACGAACATTTCAATCCTGAACATCCCAACACCGTATGGTGCACGGATATTACATATATTTGGACACAAAGCGGTTTTGTATATCTGAACTGCGTTATGGATCTGTTTTCTCGTAAAATTATTGCTTGGACACTGGCAGACACGATGGAGGTTTCGACCGTGATTGAGACAATCAACAAAGCTAAGGCGCGTCGCGATATTGATAGGCCGCTGATCATACATTCCGACCGAGGGAGTCAATATGTATCAAAAGCTTGGCGGGAGGCTACAAAATCAATGCAGCGGAGCTATTTGCGCAGCGGATACTCTTACGACAATGCTTGCATCGAATCGTTTCATTCGCTGATTAAAAGGGAGTGGCTCAACCGGTTCACTATACTGGATTACAGCCACGCTTACAGGCTTGTTTTCGAGTATATTGAGGCGTTCTACAACACGGTCAGAATCCACAGTCACTGCGACTACATGTCGCCGGACCTCTTCGAGGAGTTATACCAAAAAGTAAGGTCTCAATCTGTTGCCTAATGGGCTGAATTTCTCATTTTCGTTTGTACTATTTATTGACATAGGACCAGAACGCTTGGCTCTCTCAAAAAGGTTTCCAGCATTCCGGCACGGGTGCAGAGACGGTGGGTGCGTTCACTTCGGGTCAGACGCTTCAGTTCGCTTTCCAGTCGCTTTTCCCTGTGCTGGGCTGCGGTCAGCTTCTTTTCCGCAACATACTGGTCGTGCTTCAACTTCTCCAGTTTTTCGTTTGGCATAGGTGGTACTCCTTTTGCAATAATGGATAAAACAAAAGCGACCAACTTTTTACGGTAGATCGCCTTTGGCTTGTCCATTTTTAAATCATGTTTCTTAATACTTTTCCTAAACACTCATAGCTGGAAGAAGTAGAAACATTATCATTGCTTCCTGGAGCATTGATACTCATTCCATGGCTTATTCCATGCTGATTATAGTAATCTAATAGAACCTGTTCATAAGTTCCGCTTGGTGAAGATGAAGATTCACCACTGTTCAGCCATCTCCAATTTCCAATTGCATTATAAACAAAGCTGTCGATTACGATACCAGACAAGTGATAGCTTGAGAAATAATTATCACGGATATATCGAATATGCCTGCAAGTATCATAGAGCAGTCCATTGCTGCTTTTATTTTTTTGCGCCATGGCTTCTTGCTCTGCTTTGGGGTTTGTAGACCTCCAACTTCCTCCAGTATTGGAATCTGGGTACTTATAACTTCCATCGGTAGGTTGTAAAATGAAATTGAACACCTGAGAAAAAAGTAGACCCATAACGGTT
>CAVEFO010000002.1:0-97179 GCA_963615055.1 Lachnospiraceae bacterium | reverse complement strand
TGTAGACGGCGCCGACCTTCATGCCGGAGAATACCATGCCGACGATGAGTGCCCCTGCGACGCCCAAGATACCGACATTGATATCCCGGAAGCAGGAGAACAACACGATGGCTACGAGTACCAGCATGGAGGCAAGTGCAGGAGTGGAAATTTCCATTTTCCTAGTACCACCTTTCCAAACAGTTTCTGATTACAAGCCCCGTCCGCACACGGCAAGACGCGGCAATTTCTGATGAAGGGGAGACTTGGGGAAACACGGACATCACGCCGCGTTTCCGATTCCGGGCATTACTGCGCCGGAAACAGCTTCGTCAAAAGTTTCGTCAAAAGGACGAAGAAGCTGATGACGATGAACATCAGCGGTACGCAGATGACCATCATGATAAGGGCAGCTTGTACTGGATCCATGGCTTACCTCCTTATTTCGACAGCATCGGAATCATGCAAAGCACGAGACCGCCTGCCACAACAGATGCAATCTGACCGGCGACATTGACGCCGATGGCATCCTGGACGATGAAGTTCGTCGGATCGTCTTTGAGAGCCATCTTCGCCACGACACGACCGGACATCGGGAATGCGGAAATGCCGCAGCCGCCGATCATCGGATTGATCTTGGTCGGAAGGAAGAGATTCAGAATCTTCGCAAACATGACACCGCCTGCCGTATCGAAGACGAAAGCGACAGCGCCGAGGCACAGAATCTTGAAGACGTCAAACGTCAGGAAGTTCTCAGCCGTCATCGTAGAGCCGACGACGATACCGAGGAACAGGGTGACCAGATTGGACAGATCATCCTTCGCGCAATTCGCCAGCGCTTCGCAGCAGCCGGACACTTTCAAAAGGTTGCCGAACATGAGAGCGCCGATCAGCGGTACGGAAATCGGAGCGACGATACCCGCGACCATGACGATCATGAGCGGGAAAATGAAGAGAGCGCGGTCGGAAACCGGAGCCTGGCCGGTGAACGGCATGTGAATCTGGCGTTCCTTCTTCGTGGTGAGGAGCTTAATAATCGGCGGCTGAATGACCGGAACGAGGGACATGTAGCAGTACGCCGCGACCGACAACGGTCCGAGCATTTCCTGCGCATAACGGGACGCGACGAAAATCGTGGTCGGGCCGTCAGCTGCGCCGATGATGCCGATAGCGGCCGCCTGATTAAACGGGAAGCCGAGGCAGGCGGCGAGGAATGCCGTCATGAAAATACCGAACTGCGCAGCGGCAGCAAAGAGCATGACGAACGGTTTACGCATAAGCGGATCAAATTCGCACATCGCGCCGATGGCGATAAAGATCATGACCGGGAACAATTCATTGGCCACGCCGGCTCCATAGAGCACATACAGGAAGCCTTCCGAACCCGGTGTCTTCAGGACTGCATAATGTCCCGGGATATTGGCCAACACGCAGCCGAGACCCATCGGGAAAAGAAGCAGCGGTTCATACTCGTAACGAACAGCCAAGAACATCAGAATAAAGCCGACGACGAACATCGCCAGGATGCCGACATCCGCCAAGCCGTAAATGCCTTGGAACAATTCGTCAAGCAAAGAAGAATCAATTTGCATCGTTGAAACATCCTCCTTAAAACGAAAAAATAATGGAAACTCTTTCGCTCTTTTCGGCTACGGACTCACAATGGAATAATAAATAGAAATGCAGTTTACCGATTCCGTCTCCGTGAGCGGAAAGAGCGTTTGGGTGCGACCGAATGCTCCCCTTCCGGTCCCCCATCCTGAAATTGCGCGTTGTCTCACAATCTCGAATATCATTTTATACAATAAACTTTTCCGTGTCAATGCAGAAACAATTGTATTGCTTTCTTTTTCGCAAAACATTTTGTTCCTACTTAATCGCTTATTTTTTATTGATTTTTGTGGTATATTTATTTCCGTTTTTGTTATATCTGGATTTTCATCAGCCTTTTATTGTTTATGTTTTTATTTTTTATGCCAGTTTATTTCTATTTGTGGTTTTTGCGGTTTTATTTTCTTCTGTTTTGTTTATTTTTTGAGATATATACATATTTTGAAATCAATTCGTTGATGAATTTTTCCCGCAATTATGCGGCATTTTTATTTCCTTGTTTCCTTGGTTTATAAATGCAATTAGATTCTCGGATGCGGTTTTATAATATTTTCTAAAATTTTATATTTCGATTTCCGCCACCCGCGCTACGCCGGATTTCTTTTTTTTGAAAAAATGATTTATCTCGCAATCTGTAGTACAATATAGAAATAATTTTTCTGTTTCCGTGTATAAAGGAGTCTGTATGAACGAAACCCCGATTTTCACCGACCGCTCGCAAATCCATAAGACATATCTGTATCTGTACGGCATCGTCGGATTTTGCATTTTGGGCTATCTCTTCATGGCCGTGCGCTACATTTGGAATACCGGGCACATCCCGTGGCTCGATCTCATCACCCTTTCCATCGTCGCCATCTTTTTCATCGCCGTTTCCAGCGGACGCTCCACGTATGAAATCTGCGAGAATGATCTCGTCGTCACCTACGCCAGCCTTTTCCGCGTGCGCAAGCTTCGGATTCCCTACGATGTCATCGACGGCACCTTCCATTTCAAAGTCGAGCCGATCAAGACCATCGCTTATCGCAAGACGTACCGCATGTACGGCAGCCTGGACAAACGCGACATCTGGTCCCTCGTCTACAATTTGCCGGGCACCGACCACGTCTCGCGCCTTCTCCTGAAAGCCTCCGACGAATTCTGGGACAAACTCGAAGAGAAACTCCCCGGCCGCATCCGCGTCCCGCAGGAAGAAGTCATGCGCCACGCCTACTACCACATCAGCGGCGCCAAAGATCGCGGCGTCGGCCCGGACGGAAAACCGCTCGATTCAGAAACGCTGCCGCCTGTGGAAACGGAAACCGAAACAGAAGAAACGGCTGCCCCGGAGCCGAACACAGCGGAAACACAAACGGACGAAAATGAACTCTCCCTCTCCGACATTCGCAAACAAGCCGAAAAAGAATAAAACCGAAAAGCAAGCGCCCCGCACTGAGAGCCGCTTGCTTTTTCTTTGCGCTTCATCAAAATATCATCAAAAAATCCCGCGCCCCCATTTTATCTTTTCCGTTAAGAATGATATAATAAACCTATAAGAATCCGATGAGGCCGAGGGTCGTTTTCCGCGCCCCGCATCGCACGACCCCAAAGCCGAACACGCACGCCCCCAAAGCCAAACACGCACGATTCACGGTAACACGGACAACATCGCCATGTGCCGCCCGCAAGCCTTTTCAAGCCCCATCAAGCCATTTTTCAATCCCTTTTAAGCCCCCGTCTGCCGAAAAAAGAAAAAACAAAAAAATTCGCCCCTCATCCCTATCACACCAAAAGCCCCCGCCACAAACGCCGCAAAAGAAAACCGCCGCCCAAAGCCCCTCAATACTCAAATCTCAATTCTAAATTCTCACATTTTGGAGGACAGCCATGCCATCCGATCGCATGCTCGAATACTACTACGCCATGGGCCAAGACGCCGCCGACCGCGAAGCCTACCCGGAAGCCGCCGACTACTTTGCCAAAGCCGCTGCCATGGGCGCCGCCGAAGCCGCCCACGCACTCGGCGTCATCGCGCACCGCTACGAGACAGGGCGTGGCGTCACAAAAGACGAGACCCTTGCACAAGAATACTACGAAAAAAGCGCCGCCGCCGGAAACAGCGAAGCCGCCCTCTACCTCGGCAAACTTTGCATGAAAGGCATCGCCGGAAACCCGCCCGAGCCCCGAAAAGCCAAAAAATACCTCGAACAATCCGCCGACGCCGGAGACCCCGAAGCCGCCTACCTCCTGGGCCGCCTCTACGACGAAGGCATGCTCGGCCGCGTCAATCCCCGCCGCGCCTTCCGTTTCTTCCTCCTAGCCGCCGAGCGAGATTGCGGCGCCGCCATGCTCATGGTCGGCCTCTTCTACGCCCAAGGAAACTGCGTCCCAAAAGACCTTGCCGCCGCCGAACTCTGGATTCACAAAGGCGCCGCGCTGGAAGCAGAAGACGGTACCGCGACCCTCCGCACCTTCCTTTCCGTCGCCGCCACCGAATACGCGAGCGGCGAAGCCGGCTGCCTCGACGACACCCGCGCCCTCGCCATGGCTGACGAAGCCGAAAAATTAGGAAACGACGAAGCCTTCCTCCTCCTGGGCGAAACCTACCGAAACAAAAACAAACAACCCGGCCACGGCGAAAAAGCCTTCCAATGCTTCCTCCGCGCCGACAAAAAACAAATCCCCGCCGCCCGCGCCGCCCTGGGACTCTGCTACGAATCCGGCCTCGGCACAGCCCCCGACATCCGAAAAGCCGTCGCCTGCTACCAAGCGGCCGCCGACGGAGGAAACGCATTTGCCATGGCACGCCTCGGCTACGCATACGGCGCCGGCGAAGGCATCGAAAAAAATCCCAAACTCGCCATGAAATGCCTCATCCAAGCAGCCATGCGCGGAGACGCAGGCGCCATCCTCACCCTCCGCGACGATTATCAATACAACATCCGTTGACCGTTGGCCGTGAGCCGCTGACCGTGCGTGAGAGCCAGAGTGCCCCATAGGATGTGACGAACGGATACCGGATACCGGACGAATATTTCACAAAATAAAGCGGCTCACCGCAAGCCAATCCCGGTGAGCCGTTTTATTTTGCAAAATTTTAAGAAAATTCAGTGGACGGTCGCCGGTGGCGCGAAGCGCCGGATGATGGACGACTCTATGTGAGAACAAAGCTTAACAAAAAACGCACTCCGAAGAGTGCGAAAATTTTATCTCGGCATGACGTGCAATTCTTGCATGAGCGCGCTTTGCAAAAGATTGCTGAAATTCACATTGGCATCGAGCGCCCTTTGATTGAGCCATGCTGGAATGGTGAGAGTCTTTTTTACCGATTTTGTATTTTTTGCCAAATCGATATCGGCTCGGATGAGAGAGAGATAAGCGCCGGGGGCGCAGGAAATCATTTGGGGTGCGGAAGGAGCGGGGATATTTTCACCGTCTTCCAAAAGCCCCAAAAGATAACATTCCATCGCCTCGGCGGCATTGGCAAGAATTTCCTCTTGCGTGTCGCCTTGCGTGGCACAACCCGGCAAATCCGGAAATTCCGCCCAAAGGCCGTCCGGATCGTCGTGAATAATGGCAGGATAAATGGCAAGCATCATGACCTCCTATTTTTGAACACCTGTACGCTTTAAGATCGCAGTGAGCAGGCCGATTTTCATATCTTTTCCGTGAACGGGAATGATTTCGATTTGATTTCCTTTTTTCAATCGATAATGACTGCCCTTGATATTCATCAAAATCCACCCGTTTTGGATGAGCAATTTCAATAAATCTTTGTCTTTCATCGTGGTCATCATTTGACCTCCTTACAAAAGTATAACACGTGTACACGTATTGAGCAAGAAGATGAAAGAAGAAACTTTCTCAGCCGCATTTACCTGACGGCCACCGAAAACCGTCCACCGGACGCTTTTCTCCTAAAAAGAGCTGCGAGGAAATGGAAATCCATTTCCTCGCAGCTCTTTTACTTGCTTATTGACCGGACATTACCGAAATTCGGCCAAAAGCGTCTCAAAGAGTTCATCGGACGGTTTTTCGACGTGGTCGACGAGCTTTCTGTCCGCTGCCGGGGTAATGGCGTCGTGCGGAAGGGCGCCCGTTTCCTCGTAGATCAATCCGGTCACGAGGCTTTCCGTTTCCGCCAGAAGCGCGAAGGCCGCCGCTTTGTTGTGGCAGTCGTAGTCCGGACGCACGTCTTCGATTTTCTTCAAGTGTTCCTGATACCACTGCGCCGTATTGAATTTATTGAAGGACACGCAGGGGGTAAAAATATTGATATAGGAGAAACCGCGATGATCGACGGCTTTTTCGATGAGCTCCATGAGTTGCTTGGCATCCAGAGCCGAGGCCTGCGCCACGAAACCGCAGCCGGCGGCAATGGCCATGGACACGGCATCGAGCGGCGTCGTCGGATTTCCGTCCGGCGTCGTCTTCGTCACGAAGCCTTGGCTGGAGGCCGGGCTTGTCTGGCCTTTCGTGAGGCCGTAGACTTGGTTATCGAAAACAAGATACGTGATGTCCATATTCCGTTTCATTGCGTGCATCGCGTGCCCGAGGCCAATCGCGTAAGAATCACCGTCGCCGGAGCAGACGATGGTATGGAGCTCTTTGTTGGCACATTTGATCCCCTGCGCGAAGGGGAGCGAGCGCCCGTGCGTCGTGTGCGCGCCGTAGCAATAGTGATAGCCGCCGATACGGGACGAGCAGCCGATGCCGGAAATGAGAGCGATATCCTCAAAAGCCCAGCCTTTCTTGGCGCAAACGGCCGCAATCGCATTCTGAATCCCGAAGTCGCCGCAGCCGGGGCACCAATTCGGAATGATTTTATTTTTATATTCTCTCGGTGACGCCATGATTACAGAACCTCCTCGGCTTTCTTGACGATAGCGGACGCGACAAAGGGCGTGCCGTCATATTGGAGCAGCGACAGCAATTTGTCGTGGCAGGCGAAATGCGCGGCAAAGAGCTCGCGAAGCTGGGCCGTCATCGTTTCCTCGACAATCAGCACCTTCTTCGCGCCCTCGATGTACGGACGCAATTCTTCTGCCGGAAACGGGGACAGCAGCCGCAGCTGCAAGTGATTCACCTTTTTCCCCGCCGCTTCCAATGTCTCGACCGCTTCGGCCGCCGCGCCGCCCGTCGAGCAGATATCAATCAAGAGCAAATCCGTCTCCGTTTCCTCATGCAGCGTGAAGAAGGGCTGCATCGCCTTGGAAACGCCGGCCAGCTTGCGATGGCGTTTCTCCATCTGCTGCAGACGATCGGCCGCGCCTTCCGCCGGTTTCCCGTATGGATTGTGCTCCAGCCCCGTCGAGAGAAACATGCCGTTTGCCACGCCCGGAATCGTCCGCGGCGAAATGCCGTCTTCGCTGTCGGCGAAACGATGGAAATATTCGCCCACCGGCAGCTCCGGCAGTCCTTCGCGCACCAATTTCCCGCGGCGAATTTCCACGCGATTTTTATCGAAAGCCGGCACGGACTGCTTGCACATGCCGAATTGCAAATCCGAAAGCAAAATGACGGGCGTCTGGAATTCTTCCGCCAAATTGAAGGCTTCCTGCGTGAGATAGAAACAGTCTTCGATGGAGGACGCCGCGAGTACGATTTTTTCCGCATCGCCGTGCCCCGCACCGATGGCGTAACGGATGTCGCTCTGCTCCACTTTCGTCGCCATGCCCGTCGAAGGACCGGCGCGCATGACATCGATGATGACGACCGGAATTTCCGCTATCGATGCCATGGAAATGGATTCGGCCATGAGCGACAGCCCGGGGCCGCTCGTCGCCGTGAAAGCACGCACGCCCGCATAGCCCGCGCCCATTGCCATCATGCAAGACGACAGCTCGTCCTCCGTCTGCACGACCGTCGAATTCGTCTTGTGCATGGTCTTGATCATGTATTCCATGATTTCCGTCGCCGGCGTAATGGGATACGACGCCATGAAACGGCTTCCTGCCGCAATCGCGCCGAGCGCCGCCGCCTCATTTCCCAAAAGGTACACGCGGTCCGATTTCTCCGGTGCGGAAAGGCGTCCGACGGAATGCCCCTGCATCGCTTCCACCGCACAATCGTAGCCTTCGATGAAAGCCGCCCGGTTATTCTCGACGACATCCGCGCCCTTCTTTTCAAAGCGATGCGCGATGAAACGGAAGAACGGTTCCTTCGGGAAACCCAAGAGACCGGCCGACATGCCGAGAGCCGCGATGTTTTTCATCTGCAAGGAGCCGTGCGCCTTCGCGATGTCCGTGATCGGAAGCGCCAAGAAAATGCGCCCCGAATGTGTTTCCCATTTCGGTTTGAAAGCGCTGTCCGCCAAAATGACGCCGCCGTCGCGGACCTCATCGCCGTGGAGATCAATCGTTTCCTGATCGAGCGCCACGAGGCAATCGATCGCCTCTCCGATCGTCGCGACCTCATGCGATGCGATCCGGAGCGCGATTGTCGTATGTCCGCCCTTGATGCGCGACGCGAACAGGCGCTGGCTGAAGAGCGAATAGCCCTCCCGCGTCAGGACATTGCCGAGGATTTCGCCGCAGGACTCCACGCCCTGCCCCTGCTGGCCGCCCATTTTCCAAATAAAATCGGATTTTGTCTCCAAAGTCTCTTCCTCCTTGACGGGAAACATCCACAGAAAAGCGCATTTCACAAAAACGGAAATACGCCGCAACCGCTTCCTCGCGTTGCTTACTTTATTTTCATTATACCGCAGCCGCCCGCTATCGTCCATGCAAAAGTGAAAAGCTGTCTCATAGATAAAAGTTATGGCAATTTTGACGCAATCAAAAATCGCAGGCATTTTCTCCTGCGATTCTTTCCGGATTAGTCTTTTTGCAAAACCTTTATAATCTCTCCGATGTACATCGTGTGGAAATTTCCCTCATCCGCCCCCGCGTACCATTTCCCGCAAGCCTCCGCATCCAAAAACGTTTCCTTCGGAAGCGGCACATGCAACAACTTTCGGCAGACCAGAATTGTATCCGCCTCCGCGACACCGACCGTCCCGCAGATCGGATACGGCACGAGTCCCGCCTCCACGAATTTATCCCCGTCGCGGCCGGAATGCGAGCCGAAAAATCCCATTTCTTTTCGATACGCTTCCGGAAGCGCCGACACGGTGAAATATTCATTTTCATCCAAAAATTTTTTCGTATAGCGACTCTCGCGGATATAGACCGTCACCGCATTTTTGCCCCACCACACGCCGAGGCCGCCCCAACTGACCGTCATCGCATTGTGCGCCTTTTCATCGCCCGCGCCGACCAAAAACCAACCTTTCCCAATCTGCACGAAAGGATTCCAAGACAGCGATTCCGCCTCGATTTCATGAAATGACATTTCGTTTCCTCCCTTATCGTCCCAGCGTCGTATTGACGACATTCTCCGGCTTGGAGAACGTCTCTGTGATTTCGCTCCGGACCTTTTCCATCTCCGCCCGGTTATCCCCCGTGAGCTCCGTCAATGTCACGACCGAGCCATCCGCATTCGTAAGCGGCGTCTCCATCGTGCGACCCGTGCGGCTGAAGGAAAACACGACTTGCCGCGGGCTGTCCTTCGGCGTCACCAAAAGCCGCCCGCCATCCACAACCGCCGTCCCGGAAAACGCGCCCTCGATTTCCTTCTTCCCGCGCTGCGTGCGGTGCTCGACGGTGATGGTGTCGCCGTCTTTCGTGAAGGTGAAGGTTTCCAAGTTTTTAATCTCGTCGCCGGACCAATTTTTCCCGGCATCCTGCACGCCCCACCAAGTCCCTTCCCAAGGATTGTCGAAAAAAGGCACGCCGCAGCCGGACAGAAACAGACTGCCGGCCATCAAAAGCGCCAAAGCGCCCCGCTTGTATCCGAATCTCTTCATATTGGTTCTCTTGCTTTCTGAAATCTATGAAACTCTGTGTATTATAACATATGAGGGGCTAACATATGAGGGGCAAGGCTTTTCGGCATTCTTCTTTTGGCGGCAGGCGTAAAAAGTTAGCAGTGAGCAGTGAGGAATTAGCAGTTCAGGTGTCGCTTCGCGACGTTTTTTATAACGCCTTCGGCGTATGTGACAAATCATGTGATGCACGCACGGTTCACGGTTACACGGACAGCGGATCACGGACAACGGACCGCGGATTCCGGCGCACGCAAAAACAGCTCCCCAAAAGGAGAGCTGTTTCCATCGATCTCACATCAGTCTTCGAAAGCCGTCCACTTGCCGTCTTTGATGACCAGGACCGCGAGATCCATCTTCGGATCGCGGTGTTCGTCGAATGCGAATTTACCCGTCGCACCTTCAAAGTCTTTGATCTGCGCCAGGGTGTCGCGGAATTTCTTGCGATCCGTCGTCGTACCGGACGCTTCGAGCGCCGCATGGATGGTGTACATCGCATCATACGCCTGCGCCGCGAACTGATCCGGTTCATGATTGTATTTCGCGACGAATGCTTTGCGGAAATTCTGCGCCTTGTCCGTCTTGCGTTCCGGGTTCCACGGGGTGGCGACCATCGTGCCGTCCGCTGCCGCACCGGCCTGCTTGATGTATTCCGGGCTGTTGAAACCGTTTCCGCCGAGGACCGGCTGATTCATGCCCATTTCACGCATTTTCTTGACGATGAGCGCACCTTCCTGATACAGACCCGCCACCGCAATCACGTCCGGGTTCGCCTGCTGAATCTTCGTCAGCTGCGCGGAGAAATCCGTGTCCTTATCCGCAAATGTCTCGTCCGCTACGATTTCCAGACCGAGCTTGTTGCAGATGTCGAGATAATAGCCGTGCTCACCGACCATCTGATCGTTGTTGTTCGAATACATGATGGCAATCTTTTTGTAGCCGAGTTTCTTCTGCGTCTTTTCGACGATCTGCGGGATATTCATCGCGCCCGGGATGGCGTTTCTGAAAATATAATCGCCCAGGTCCGTGATGCCGGGACCCGTCGTACCCGTGCCGAAAGCGACGACGCCGCTCTGTTGCGCAATCGGGCCGGCCGCCATCATTTCGCCCGTCGTCATCGGGCCTTCGATCGCCAGCACCTTGTCCTGCTCAATCGCTTTCTTCATCGCGTTGATCGCTTCGTTCTTCACGAGCTTCGTGTCATACGTGAAGAGATCAATCTTGACCTTCGTATCCTTGTTTGCATTGATTTCTTCGACGGCCAGATCCACGCCTTCCTTCATCGCGACGCCATACGCCGCGCCGGGGCCGGTGTAAGCCGTGATGAAACCGATCTTCGCGCTGCTGCCCGCCGGAGCCTCCGCCGCCTCTTTCTTGTCACCGCCGCCGCAGCCGGCAAATGCGCCGACCATGGCCAGTGCCACGCCGAATGCAGCGCAACGTTTCAACCATTTCTTTTCCATACTGTTTCCCTCCATACAAAAAATCACACTACAGGACCCATGCGGCAAGCGCGACAGACCGGACATATCCACCGTGAAAAGCACAAAAAAACGCCCATCTTCCAAAGAAGATAGGGGCGCCGAGCGCGGTACCACCCTACATTGTACTCCACAGCCGTAACGTGGCTCATCGCCCTTTTCTACTCCGTTCAAAAAGGGAGCTCGCGAGTGAGTCATCCGCCGCGCTCCGCCGATTTGCAGCTCCCATCGGCTCTCTTGAGGAAACGTCCGGCGCATGCATGTCTCGTTCATCGCCATGCGTGCATTTCGCCTATATTGCCGCCATTATATCCGCTTCCTCCCCATCTGTCAAGCCCCACACGTCCACGGCCACAAAGGACCTTTACAAATGGTTGTATCTCAGTCCGCTTTCTCCAGCGTCACCGTAAAATCTCCTTTCATCCCGGACAAAATTTCCATACCGGATTCCACATGCCCCAGCTTAATCAGGGACTTCGAATGATGAAAATCCTGTGGCGTATAAAAGATGCACAGATTGCCCCAAGGCACAAAGAGACACAGATCCCCCACTGTCGGTGTGCAGCCGTCCGATTCACCCGCAGTCGGAAGCGCATCCGGCGGGTACGCAATTTTTTCCAAACCGCTGTAATCCGAAAATCTTAGCTCCATGGGAAGCGCCGCATACAGCGCATTGGCCGTCGGCGTATCCTGCAGAATAATGGAAATCACCTCTCCGTTCACGGTCATTTTCAATCTCCGTTCCGCAGAAACATTCCTATCGCCAGTCGGTCTGTTTTCCGCTGTCCTTTCACTCTTTGACAAATCCGTGTCGGTTCTCCGTGCATCCGACTCTCCCGCACACGCCGTCATGCCGCCCAAGACAAACAGACCGACCAACAAAAGAGAAGTTATTTTCTTCATGCTGCGACCGCCTTCAAAATACATAAAAAGAAATTCCCATCCCAAATCCGCCTTTATTCTATCGATATGCCGCCAAAATATCGAATACCTATTCACCATTGCGGGATATGCCTGTGATGTATTTAAAACCCCCGTGAAACCGGCTGCGAAAAAAATACTCTTCCTCCATACCGCAACAGCAAAAAAACTCCGAGAAAATCACTTCTCTTTCGTGATTTCCCGGAATTTTCATATCCACGGCCACAGCGACTCCGACAGCGTTTCCCGAATCGCGTCCTTCGTGACCGGCTCGAAATACACTTTCAAAAGGCAAAGCCCCGCGGCCGGCGCCGTCATACCGAGACGCTTGCGATCCTTTCCTTTCAAAATGGTTGCCAAATCCGCCGCCGAAAATTTTCCGCACCCCACATCCAAAAGGGCGCCTGCGATATTGCGCACCATGTGATAGAGGAAACCGCTGCCCGTGACGTAGATGCGGAAAAGCGATCCTTCCTGCGAGACGGAAATGTCATAGAGCGTCCGCACGGGCGAGGCCGGGACGGAATTGGCACCGCGAAACGCCGAAAAGTCGTGCGTCCCCGAAAGCACCCGCGCCGCTTCTTCCATTTTGTCCAAATCCGGGCTTCTCCCCGACGCCCAGACATAGCGCCGCAAAAAGGGTGACACCTCGCGCTCGCCGGAGAGCAAATAGCCGTACGTTTTCCCCGTATTCTGCTTCCGAACGGAAAAATCCTCCGCGACTTCCCGGCTTTGCCGCACGCGAATCATCGGCGGCAGATACGCATTCAAAGCCTTTGCAAATTTTTCGCCCGGTATCGTCGACGCCGTATAGAACGTACATTCCTGCGCATACGCATGGACGCCCGCATCCGTCCGCGCGACGAAATACAGCGTCGATTTCGCGCCTGTCACACGGCGAATCACGTCCTCGATGACCTCTTGCACCGCGAGGCCGTTCTCCTGCCGCTGAAAGCCCGCAAAAGAAAAACCGTCGTACATGACGGTGATATGGATATTTCTCATGCTTTCCCGTCCGTTTCCCTCTTCGCCGGCAAAAGCTCCTGCGCGCGAAGCGACCGCTCCTCCCGCTCAATCATCCGCGCCGTCCACTGCTCCGGCAGCGTCTCCCACTCATGAATCCGCGCCCGCGCCGCCCGCAGGAAATTGTCTTTCAGATACTGCAAGGCCTGCGGCGAATACAGCGGCTCTTCCCGCTGCCGCGCCGGGACAAAAACGCGCAGCCGATTCGGCAAGAGTTCCAATTCCAGCGGAAACGACGGCCCGATTTCCCCATCCACATTCGTCGAAAGCGTTTCCCCTTCCGCCAGCGTGATGCGCGCGCGCTTCAAATTGATGATATGCAAAAATTCCGAGCTGATTTGCCGCCCGCTCAAGAGCGCCGGCGCCTGCAAGAGCACCGTGCTCCAATCAAAATCGCGAAACAGCGCCAGCTTGATGAAGCCTTTCTTCCGATCCTCCGGCGGCAATAAATTTCGGAAACTTCCCGCCGAATCGGTGAGCATCGCAGCCATGAGCGGCGAAGAGATGTCATACGTCCCCGCCTCCGTCTCGATATGAAACGCATAGCTCCGCTGATGCCCCAGTGCCTGCAATCCCTTGGCAAAATACGCCATCGAGCCGAAAAGCGTCTTCTCGCGAATGGACACCCGGCTCACCGCCTCCGGGATCAGACCGGCCGCGACGATATTAATGAAATACCGCTCACCGATCCGCCCGATATCAATCGACGTCTCCGCCGCATCCCGCAGCATCCGAATCGCCCGACCCGGCACCCGCGGAATCCGAAGCGCCCGCGCCAAATCATTCACCGTCCCGAACGGAATGAAACCGAACACCGTCTCCGTCCCCGGCACCGCCAAAATCCCGGACACCGTCTCATTGATCGTCCCGTCGCCGCCCATGCAAATCACGTCAAAATTTTGCAAAGCGGCCTCTTTGGCGAAAACCGTCGCATCCCCCGCCTTCTCCGTCCGCCGCACGATGACATGCGCATACGTCTCCGCGAGCGTTTCCCGAAGCGGCTCCAAAAACTTCGGCGCCCGCTCCCGCCCGGAAGTCGGATTCAAAATAATGACGGCGGTATCGGCAGAATGCAAAAGAAATCTCCTTCCCATGAAACGGCATAAGCCCAATGTGAAAATATGTATTATTTTATCACATGTCGCAAAGGGCTAAAGTTGGCAATTGGCAGTTAGCAATTAGCAATGAGTAGTTAGCCGTTCAGGTGTCGCCTTGTGCAAACGAACAGGAGGCTTAGGAACGCAGTGACGCAAGGCGAGTGTGAGTGCCATGCAAAGCTCGGCGACGATTTTATAATGCGAAAATCACGAAACGACGTATAAAGTCCGACGTCAAACGTCTCAACCTCTATGAGCCCCCAACTGCTAACTGCTAACTGCTAACTGCTAACTGTTTACCTGCCCTTCCAAACCTTCTTCCGTCAGCGCCGTGACGCGGACCTCGTACAGGCCGCCCTTTTCGATTCCCTCACCGGTAAATGCGACGCGAATGTATTCATCGGACAATCCTTCCCAGCGACCTTCTCTTATTTCTTCGGCCAAGACGCGGACCGTCTTCCCCAAAAACACGCGGCGATACGCGGCTGCGATTTCCTTTTCCAGCGCTTCCACGCGATGCACGCGCTCTTTCTTGACGGCAGGCGGCACCTGATCGGGGTAACCGGCCGCCGGCGTCCCCGTCCTCGGCGAATACGGGAACACGTGAATGCCGGAAAATCGGAGTTCGCGGAGCGTTTCCAGCGTTTCCTCAAAAAGCGCTTCCGTTTCCCCCGGAAATCCCACGATGAGATCCGTCGTCAAGGCGAGTCCCGGAATTTTTTCACGGAGCGTCTCGATTAGTTTCTTGAATTCCGCCAGCCGATAATGCCGATGCATTCTGGCCAGCACCGCATCCGAGCCTGATTGGATCGGCAAGTGCAAATGGCGGCACACGCGGCTCTCGGTCCGCAAGATACGAATGAGCTCATCGGACACTTCCACCGATTCGATGGAGCCCAAGCGGATGCGGGAAATACCCGGAATCGCCAAAAGCCGCCGGACCAGCGTGGAGAGGCGCGTTCCGTCCCGCAGATCGACGCCGTAGTTTCCGAGATGAATCCCCGTCAGGACGATTTCCCGATAGCCTTTTTCCGCCAAGAGCGAGACTTCCGCCACCGCATCGTCCGGCCGCCGCGATTTCAAACGCCCGCGCGCATAGGGAATGATACAGAACGTGCAATAATTGTCACAGCCTTCCTGCACCTTCACGAAAGCGCGCGTCTTCTCCTCGCCTTCGGGCGTCACCGTGAGATTTTCAAATTCCGCGACTTGCATGATGTCGACGACGTGACTGCCCGCCCGTCCCGCTGCCGCTTCTTCAATGTAATCGACAATGCGGGCGCGGTTTTGGTTTCCCACGACGACATCGCAGCCGGCCGCTTCCACTTCCGCAGGCGAAAGCTGCGCGTAGCAGCCGGCCGCCGCGATGATCGCCCCCGGATGCTCGCGGCGAATACGGCGAATGAGCTGCCGCGATTTTTTATCGCCGATACTCGTGACCGAGCACGTATTGATCACATAAATGTCCGCGTCTTTCTCCGTCGGCACATAGCCGCGCGACAAAAAAAGACTGCGCATGGCGTCGCTGTCGTACTGATTGACTTTGCAACCGAGCGTCAAAAAAGCGACGCGTTTCCCGTTTTGTTTCCTATCCTGTTCCATACTCCCATTATATCAAATGCATTCGATAAAGACGAAGGAAATTTTTGAAAAAGAAACCGCCGCCGATTTGACAAACATTTTTATCCGTGCTACAATCCGCGCAATCTGACCGGAAGGCGCCCGGGATATCCCGCCGCCGTGGTCTTTTTTGTTTTTGCAGGAAATCCAGCAGTGAAGAGAAACATCATTTCTCATACGCCAGAGCTATTTCCATGCGCAGGAGGTTTTTTATGTCAAACTTAAAAGATTTTACCGCCGGTGCACGTGAAATTCATGCAGCCAAGAGCGCCTTTTTCGCGGGCGGCTTTATCGTCTCCACATGGGCACCGATGATTCCCTTCGTCAAGGAGCGGCTCGCTGTCGGCTCGGACATTTTGGGGCTGCTGTTGCTGTCCATCGGGCTCGCCGCATTTCTTTTCATGCCGCTCGCCGGGATCCTGACGCGGCACTTCGGTTGTCGCCTCGTCATCACAGCCGCCACTCTTGTCATGGCCGCTGCCGTCCTTTCCATTCCCGTCCTGCCCTCGCTTTGGACGTATTTCGTCGTGCTCTTTATTTTCGGCGCCGCGATGGGCTCTCTCGACGTCACGATGAATCTCAATGCCGTCGTCGTCGAACGCATCTCCGCGCGCCGCATTCTCTCCGGTGTGCACGGCTTCTGGAGCATCGGCTGCTTTGTCGGCTCCGGCCTTTTCACGATTTTGGCCAAAGCCGGCCTCTCCGTCTTTACCGTCGTTTCTATTCATATGGCGCTTCTCTTGGCGCTTTGCTTCTGTTTCTACGGGAAACTCATTCCTTTTCGCGGCGACGGCGGGCAAAAAGCCCTCACTTGGCCGCGCGGGCTCATCGCCGTCCTGTGCGCCCTCACATTTATTTCCTTCTTGGCCGAAGGCGCCGTCATGGATTGGAGCGGCGTCCTCTTGGCGGAAACAAAACAGCTGGATCTCGCCGCGGCGGGCATCGGCTTTTCCATTTATTCCGCCGCCATGCTGATCTGCCGTCTCATCGGCGACCGCGTCGTCTCCGCTTTCGGCGAAAAACGAATTCTTCTCGCCGGAAGTCTCATCGGCGCCGTCGGATTTATCGCTGTCGACATCATGCCGACACTCATGACATCCCTCCCCTTCTTCTTCGTAATCGGCATCGGCCTGGCGAATATCGTCCCCGTCTTCTATACGCTCGCCGCACGGCAAAACGCCATTCCCATCGACGCCGCCGTCTCCGTCATGACGACCATCGGCTACAGCGGTGTCATCATGGGCCCGAGCGCCCTGGGCTTCCTAGCCGAGCACGCCGGCATCGTCTCCGTCTTCTACACCCTCGCCGCCCTCCTTCTTTTGCAGACGCTCTTAGTCTTCCGGTTTATCAAGAAATAAGGAAGATTGAAGTATTGAGGGGCCTGACTGTTTCGTTTTTTCTTTTCGGCAGCGTTTGTGGTGGAATTCTCTCTGCTGTCAGAATTAAGGAAAACTTGTGGCGACCTTTGGGCGCATTTTAAAGGAAGCGCTGATTCAATCGTTATCTTATTTTGTGATAAGCATAATGATGCAAGACAAGGAAAAGGACGACGCAAATAACAAGCTATTCAAGGAATCCGCGGGCGCACGTATTGCATAATGATACCGCAAAATAAGATTCTTCGATTAAATCAGCGGTTCCTTAGCTCCAGCGCCACTGAAACTAAAAATACCCAAAACTCTGCTCCTCATCTCTATCAGCAGAAAGTGATTCCATGCCGATTGCCGCAAAAATGAAAAGGCGAAAAGGTTCTGCCGCTCATCTCTATCTTGCGCCTGACATCAATAGCCAAACACCCCGCGCGATTTCCCACAACAAAAAAAGAACTCGACTCCCATCAAGAGCCGAGTTCTTTTTTTGTGTCTTCTGTTGAAACATCAATGACGACAAAGCGCCGCTATCGTTTCGTATTCCTTTTCCAGATTTCGGATAATCCCGTCAAACAGAGTGAAAACCATATCGCCGTCAATCTCGCCTGCCGGCGCCGGGATGACCGCGTCGAGCACCAGATCACCGTTTGGCGCGAAATAACATTTGAAAATTTTATAACGGCCATTTATGGCATCGACCTCACGCCGCATGGCCGTTTCATTTTCTTTTGTCAGCGCACCGGGCATGACCAGCACACGCAGCACGGTATAAATCGTGCTATCCGCCAATACAAGCGTCTGAAGCGATTGGCCGCCGATATCCATATGCGAACGGAACACCACCGTATTCATCGCATCACCGGCGATTTCATCCGTTTGAAAGCACGTGATACCCTTGGCTTCCAAATACTCTTGGAAGCGCTTTGCCTTTTGATTCATCTCGTCATCCCCTCAATCAGAACTGGGCGCTGATTGTGAAATTGACACGAACAGCCGAGACATGATCCGCTTTGCCGGGGAAATCCCGTTTCAGCGGGAATCCGAACACTAAGGTACCGGAAGCATGTTCGCCCATTTGCGCCCGGATACCGAGCCCGGTACTCACCAGATAGCGCTCCTTATTTTGACTTTCCCCGTTTTCACTGAAAATCCGCCCGTAATCAAAGAACCCAAAAGCGCGAACCTTTCTGTCTTTCGTCACCGGCACGCCATATTCCAGACTCAGAGTCAGCCCGCTGACACCGCTCAGATAATTTTCCTCATACCCGCGGACACTGTACATCCCGCCGAGATAAAATTGCCGCGAGCTGACCAGATTTTTTTGGAAGCTGTACTGCCCATCCAAACGGGCGGAAAAATTTTGTCCGTTTGCATAATACTTCTGAAACAGCATAGCCAATTTGTAAAATCCGAAATTCTTTGTTTCCGTTTTTATACGGGAATCAGACGAGCTTCTGCCGAATGTCAGCGTGTGTTTTCGATAAAAAACCGAACGATCTCCGTATTTCGTCATCGCCAGACCCAGCGACAAATCCGTCACCGTATCATCCACAACACGAAAGTCGGTATTACTGTCTTTCATATTCAAATCAGAAACCGAACTCTGCCGCCGCAAATCCACGGAAAATTCACTGCGAAATGTTTCCGACACGCAGAGCGGCTGCGTATATCCCAATGAAAACGCAGCGGCGTGCCCCCTCGTCTCAGAAAGCTTCGTATCTTTGACTTGCCGAACGGTATTGAAATTCATTCCGAAATTCAGCTTCCCGCCGCTTCGACCCACCGGGTGCGAATACATCGCGCTGAAAGCGGCCGTCCCTTGGCTGAAAACCGTGCCCAATATGAGCGGATTTCGCAGGCCGGAAAGACTGCGATTGTTGTAAAAGAGCCCCGCCCGATATTGGCCGGTACTTTTGGCGCCCATATTATCCGCAAAAAGTGTCCACGAACTGTTTTTCGGCTCTTTCACCGTGATGTAATAATCCGTCGTCCCTTCGGCTTTCCCCGCTTTGAGTACAATGCGAAGCTGCGCATCGTTTGTCCCATTGAAGCGAAGTTGCTCGCGATTGAGCCGCCCAAAAGTCGGAATAGTCCCTTCGGTAAGCGGCAACCGATTCAGGATATATTTCGCATCCGTATGTTTGTTTCCTTCCAGTACGGCGCGGCCGACGGTACTCTCCACCAAATCGATGCGGACGACGCCGTCCTCAATCCTTTGCGGCCGCAGAAACGCACGGCATGTGACATACCCGTGACTCTCATACAGCCGGTTGATGGCATCTTCCGCTCCATACAGATCGGCGAGCGATACCTCCCGTCCTTCATACTGCGCCTTGACGGCCGCCAGCTCTTCGGCCGATAAAACACTTGATTCTTCGATGACAAGTTGATTTAAGAAAAAGGAAATATCGCTCGTCTGCCGCGTTTCCTCTTTCTTTTTTTCTACTTCCGCTCTTGTTTTTTCGCGCTGCTCGCTAATCTGCCGCGCCACCAATTCACGCTCCAAATGCTCCTGCATCTGAGAAAGTTGCGCGCCCGCATTGGTATTGATATCCTCAGACCCGGTAGGCGCCGCCAAGACAGCGCCAAGCGGAAACAGAGCTCCCAGTAAGGCCGCGCTCACGAATGTCTTTTTCATACGTATCCTTTCCTCCGTCATACGAGTGAACGAAACCACTCATTAAGGAACCACTGATTAAATCGAAGAATCTGATTTTGCGGCATAATTATGCAATACTGCGTCAAAGGGCTCCTTAAATAGCCTCACTATTTGCGTCACCCTTTTCCTTGTCTTGCATAATTATGCTTGTCGCAAAATGAGATAACGATTTAATCAGCGCTTCCTTAAACAATCGTAAATTCTTCCTCATCTTCCGCACCGGAGCCAAATGTCACGGTGTTTTCGAAAATATCATACCGATCAAAGAAAATCATCGGATCCCCGATATAGCTGTAAGCATCCGCAAACATCTTGTATCCGGTATATTGCCGCGCCAAATCTTCGAGCGTAAATCTTTGCCGATCGGCATAGTACCCGTCATCTCTACGGACGAGGAGGCCGTTCGAACTCTGATGGTGCCCATCCTCGATATGAAGGCTCATCCAATCACCCTTATCGGCATAAACGTAATTCGCCTCCTCGGCTTTGGGCATCGCGCCGAAAATCATCGTCTTGCTGCCCATGGCGGAAATACCGGCATTGCCGTGTACGCGAATTCTGTCGGAATCGAATCTCCCGCCCTCGGTGATACGGATATCCGCATCCGTGACATGCAGCGTATCAAAGACACTGTCACCGGCATTTTGCAAATCGACATTGCCTTTCACCATCGAATTTTCGACGCCGCCCGCGATATCGAAATGAATGACACCCTTATAGGAATCCCCATGCTGCACATCAATCGGCGTATCGATATAATCGCCATGGAGTTTGAGATAGGAGCCGACGGTAGTCTTCCCCATCGAAATTTTGTGGTCTTCACCGCCCGCCGTAGCACTCACCCGATCACCGGACACTTCCGCCAAATTCACATTCCCGTATTTGGTCGCCGCTTCGACAGCACCATTCAGCGCGTGTACGTCGCCCGTGCTATTGATATCGCCCGTCTCCGTTTGGATGCTCACATTGTTACCGCCCACAAGCGATCCGCCGTTTTCGACACCTTTCGCCGCCGAAAGATTCATATCCTTTCCGGCCACCAACGTGGAGTCGGTCCCGTTATAAATCTTCCCTTCCGTCGATGTGATGTTGATATTGCCGCCAACATCGGCAATCGAGAAATCTTTCCCGACCGTCATATCGCCCTTCGACGAAAGCGTCAAATCGCCGGCCGTCAAGAAGGCAAAATCATTGTAGAAATGTCCTTCCGGCGCCACGAGTCCGATGTTGCCCGCGGAAATCATGTATTTCCAGCCCTGGAACCATTCGTGCTCTTCGCCGTTTACTTTTTGGAAATTATCATAGTTGATGACATCGCCGTGATCGGAACGAAGCGTAATCGTACCGGGTTCCACCGTGCGAACTTCTTCACCCACCTGTTCCGTCTTACCCATAGCGACCACATTGCCGCGATTCAGTACATCGCCCGCGCGGAAGAATTCCATGTCGCCCTTGATCGCCGTCTTCGTTTCCGTCTTATCGCCGACCGTCACGCTGATGGTGACCGTTTCCACACCGTCTCCCGTAAAGGCCAGATCCTGATCGGCGCCGGCCTTATCCACATACGTCGTCGTGG
Source organism: Lachnospiraceae bacterium (assembly GCA_963615055.1). Classification (GTDB taxonomy): domain Bacteria; phylum Bacillota; class Negativicutes; order Veillonellales; family Dialisteraceae; genus UBA1822. The sequence continues at coordinate 75,996 of CAVEFO010000002.1, read as the reverse complement.
TCACGATACTGGCAAGCTCATCCTTCGACAGGTGATCGACATCCGTCATATCATCAATTCTCACGTAAGTATCGGTCGCATCCGGCTTGTAATACTTGTACGCTTTCACCACCGAAATGTCCGCACTGTCGACACTCGGCGTGACAGCCTTCGCCTCTCCTTCGGACGTTGCCATATAAAACGGACGATTTTCTTCCGTCGCACCGCCTGCAATCAGCTGCGCATTGCCGCCGCCGGCCAAAATGTTTCCGGTCAGCGTATTCACCACCGAACCTTTTTCCGCCTTTATCGTGACACTGCCGTCCACCGAGCCGATATGGGCACCATTATAAATGCTGCCGTCCGTCGCAGTAATGGAAACATCACTGCGGGCAATGATATTCCTCCCGATGCTACCGAGCCCTTCTTTGGCTGTGAGCGTGATCTTTCCGCCCGCGACCAAATTATCCGGCCCCGTGTAGAGCAAGCCGTTTGCCGCAGACATTTCGATATCTTTCACCGCGATATTATAAGTCGTACCATCGACTTCATACTCGCCTGTGAAATTGTCGTCGTAATTGTTTACATCGCCCGTTTCGGAAACGAGACGTATATTCCCCTTATCCGCTGTGTCTTCTTCCGTATACGCGAACAGATTGCCGAAATTGTAGACAGATCCGTTGCGAATTTCATACTTGATGCCGCCGACTTCTCGTTCCTCTATGACCCTCTTATCGGATGCTTTAGCCGTCATCGTCACATTCCCGTCCAGCGTGACCGCATCGGCGCCCGGAAGATTCAGAATCGGTCCTTCATTCGCCGAAAGCGTGATATTTCCTCCGATTGAAAGGAAGTGTGCACGATTCACAATCTCGCCATTTGTCGAATGGATGGAAATCTCTCCGATAGCACGCGTTTTTTCCGCAATGTTCCAGACAGATTGACCGGTGACATGAAGCTTGCCATGGGCATTGATGTCGGTATTCGTGTCCTCATCAATTCCCATCGCCACCACCCCGTTCGCGTTCACGGTGATGTTATTCGCATGGAGATTATAAACATGGAACGATCCGTCGGAGCTGTTTTCGAGCAGTAAGTCGCCCTTCACTTTGGAATTTTGAGTATCAAGGGAATTGATAACCGTCACGGCCGAGTCGCCCACACCGTTGTGGAAGACAATCGCATTCCCGTCTGCCGTACGCTTGCTGTCGAGCACAGCCGACGCAATTTGATTCTTCGTCCCTTCCAGCGCCAGCTCACCCGTCGAATCCGCCGAGAGTTTCGCCGTTTTCAACGTATGCGCTTTCGCCTGCGCAAGGTCGCTGCCGGCAGAAATCTTCGCCGTCGTCCCCTCGATGCTGCCTCCGGAGAGCGTCACAGCCTTCGTAGCCGTGACAGCGACATCCGTACCGGAAACGGCGCCCTTTTCCTGCGTCACATTCTGCGCCGTCACAGACAAATCCGTCCCGGCCGTGACATTTCCGGAAATCGTCGTGTCGCCGGTCGAAGCAGTCGTCACTTTCTGGCCTGCCGAGACCTCTTTGGACACATCCAGCGTCGTGCCGGCCGTCATGGAAACGTCTTTATTGGCCTGCACTTTTTCTGCCACATTGAGCGAAGTCCCGGCGTTCATCCCGACATCCTTGGTTGCAAAGATACTGGTGCCCTTGAGATCCACGACTTTCTGCCCGTCAATCGTCACCGTCGCGCCGGAAATCGTGCCTTTGTCATGGGTGATATTTTGTCCCTTCACGGAGACATCCTTCTCCGCCGTAACAAATCCGGACAAAGTCGTATCACCCACAGATTCTGTCGTGATACTTCCCCCCATCGACTGAAGTTTTGCCGTGACCTTCAGATCCTTATGGGATGTCAGCGACATATCGTTTATAGCTGTCATATTTCCGGAAACCGTCGTATCGCCGATCGAGTTCGTCGTCACATTCTGCCCCGCGACAACGCCGGAAATATCCAGTGTCGTGCCGGCGGTCATGGAGACATCTTCATTATAGGCATTCACGGTTTCTGCCACATTAAGCGAAGTCCCGGACTTAAGAACAGCTTTGGTTTTCGCTATGATATCACTACCCTTAAGATCTACGGCTTTCTTGCCGTCAATCGTCACATTCGATCCGAAAATCGTACCTTTGTCGTGCGTGATATTCTGCCCCGTCACAGACAAATCCGTCCCGGCTGTCATATTTCCGGAAATCGTCGTATCACCGGTCGAGTTCGTCGTCACATTCTGCCCCGCAGTGACAGCGCCGGAAATGTCCAGCGTCGTGCCGGCGGTCATGGAAACACTGTTTCCTGCCTCGATGGTTTCAGCTGCCGTGATGGCTTTCCCTGCAACAAGCGTCACATCCTTGTCGGCTGTGAGACTGTTGCTATTGAGAGTGATATTTTCATCAGCCGCGATTTTCACATTGCCCGAGCTACTGATGTCTTGCGATTCCTGCGTAATGTTCTTCGCACCGACATAGAGTTCCGTCCCGGCGCTGATGGCGTTATTCAGCGCGAGATCCGTCGTCGATTCGATGCGAACGGTCTTATCCGCCGAAAGACCACCCTCGACCAGAAGCGTCCCATTGGCACGGAGGCCGATATTCTCGAGCTTTCCACCTTCCTTCGAGCTGGAAACTGCCACATGGAGCACGCCGCCGGCCGCCTGTCCGTCGGCCGCGTTCGTCACGCCCACGATGGCGACGTCTTTGGCCGCTTTCACCGTCACGAGCCCTTTGCCCGATTCGCTGTTGCGCACGCGGACGCCCTTCATGATCGGCTTTCCGTTTGCATCGTATTCGATGGTATCGTCTTCTTTATTGGAAACGCCGCCGACGCTGCCTTCGCGGGAAACGAGCGTGATATTGCTTCCGTCATGTTCGACTTGGATGCGTCCGAGCGCGTCGCCGCTGCCGGTATCTTCATCGGCCATGACAATATCCTTCGTCGCCGAAAGCACGATGTCTCCGCCGGAGGAAACGGATTTCACGGCAAGATTGTTGGCTCCGACATTATCGATGTAGACGCCGACGCCGGTTGCACGAAGATTCCCGGTCGCCGCCAAATCGGTGGTGATGGCTTTTTCTACCGTTCCGACAGACGCATTCGCGCCGGAGGCAATATACAAACTCTTCGCCACAATGGCCGCCACATCGGCAGCGTCGTTCCCATTATAAATATTTCCGAGACCCTCGATGGATACGTCACCTTCCGCTTTGATGGAATCAATCGTCAGGTCTTTATTGGCCGTGGTATCGTCCCGCTCTGTACGTCCCTGGATGTAGACATTGCCTTCGCTCTTGCCGACCGTGCCTCCCTCGATTTTCCCAATCGTGAGTTTCCCTGCGGCCGTATTCGTCTGGACGCCAATCGGCAATTTTTCCCGGATGGTGAAATCTTTGCTGCCGTCATCCTTGTTTGTGACGGTGACGGTCGAGGCATCCGCTTTGGCCACCGTTTTCAGATTTTCAAGACCTTGCCCCGAATTTCCGAAATCCATAGAGTTGATGGTCGTTACCGTCTCACTGTCAAGCCCCGCATTGTTTTTCACGTTGATGGTGATGTTGTTTCCTTTGACATTCGGGTCTTTGTCGGACGTGGAAGGAAGCGTCTCCGATGTCGGATTGATGACGCTGTCTTCGATCGTATACAGCAACGCTTTTTCGTCCCATTGATTGTAATTCGCTATCTGGTCTTCCTTCGCTTTGCCTTTATTGTAGGCCTCAATGGCTTCTTGTTTCTCTTTTGCCATCGCGCTGTCGCCGCCCAAAAGCCCCATAGCCTGCCATTTTGCAAGCAATGCGCTTTCATCGGACGTCGTGAGCGCTCCGTAGGGGAGGGCATCGATGACGCTGCCGTTTGTGATATTCAGCGTCACATCGCCGCCGGTCGAATAGATTTTTCCGATGCGCATATCGCCCGTCTTCTGCGTGAGCGTAATATTTTTAGCCGCCTGCGCATTGACACTGGCCGAGAGCGTATCGCTGTCGATCGGCATCTGGCCCGCATTCACATCGGCCGTGATGCTGCCATTGGTACTGGTCAGATCGATGCGTTTGGCGGAAATCGTCGTGCCATCGGCTGTGGTAATATTTCCTTCTTTTCCCTTCGTCACGAGATTAAACGTATCCGTTTCCGGTCCGTTTCCGCCGGCCAATCCCGCGCCGGTCAACTCCACATTTCCATTGGCGCCGGTGACGGCAGAGACGGTCACGGAAATATTCTGGCTGTCCGCGGAACCTTGGTTCACCGCCGACAGTTTGAGAGAATCCCCCGTCGTAATTTCGATCCCTTTGATATCGCCGGCCGCCGTAAGGGACACATTCTCGCCATAAATGGCGCCGCCCGTCTGTACAATATTCCCCGCTTTCGATTCGACAGTCACATCGCCTTTCACGGAGACACCGCTTGCATCTTGATATGTATTCACATTTCCGAGAGAGCCGGCGAGCTCGATATTGCCTTGGGACACAACGCTCGTCTCGCTGTTTCCGTCCATGGCGCCGATAAATTGAATCGGCACACTCTGGTCGGCCTTTACGCTGTAAGTGCGGGCAAATTCTTCCCCTGTCGTTCTTGTCCAACGAAGATAGGTGTATTTATGGCACCAGAAGACCCCCTGCGACCAATGCCGTTCTTCATCGATTTTCGTCGAATCGGTTTTCAGATTGTAGTAATCGAAGACATCCAATACATCGGAAGGGCTCGCCTTATCGTTCATACCGATATACGTCCCATTTGTCTTATCTTCGGTAGAAGTCACACCCACGGTTTCGGATTCCTTTCTCTCGTGGTTTGTCATCTTTTCGCTCAATTCAGACTTGGACGAAGACAGCCCCCACCACTTGTTGTACCATGTGGCTTCATAGGTTTTGGTCTCGCCGACTTGCTTACCTTCCGTCCAGTTGTAGCGAAGGCCCGTGGTCGGATTGTAGTATACCTTGCCATCTGCCTCTTTCGTGAGATAAGTGTAGTTGGCATCCCAGCCTTTCGTTGCGCTGTCCCAAGTCAAAGCCCCGGCTTCTGCATCATCGGTCTTCACCATCGCATACGTCTTGTAATTCATCGTGCCGTCATCGCCGCGCGTGATTTCCGTGATGGTCTTCGACAATGTGTCGCCGAGACGCACCACGCCTTCGACGTCATTGGAGACCAAATTCCCCGTCTTGAGATCATTGGACAGATTGTTCTCAATGTGAATATCGGAAACGCCGTCCAAGCAGACGATTTTCCCGCCGCCTGTGGAAGAGAGGCGCCCATTGATGAAAATATTTCCGCCCTTGCTTTCGACATCCGGCGTCAAAAGGGTCTTCGTCGTCGGGTTGTAGTACACCGGCACGACATATTCGTAATACCCTTTATCTTCGTTATACGTCTCACCGCCCGTGATGACGCAATAATTCGGATTCCCCAGGACGCTGTGATCCGTCACGTTTCTGCCGGCATTGTTACTCTCGATTTCCTCCAAACGGGTTTCGACGGTCTTCGTGCCCGTTGCGCTGATATGATTCTGATCGTCCAGCCTCGTATCCTTAGAAATCGTCACATAGAAATTATCATAACCACTCTGCACCGTGCCGTTCAGATTGACGTCAGCCGCATTGATGAAGACATTCGAGCCTGCGATGCGTCCGCCGGATGACTGAACCACGCCAGTATCTACGTTGACCTTTGTCTCGCCCTCGGTCTTGCTGTACTCGCCTGTATACTTATCCTTGTACTGCTCTTTCACATCGCCGCCGATATTGACGATCCCGTCGATATAGCTTTGCGTGACACTGCCCTGAGCAGCAATGAGCCTCACTGTATTGCCGTGAATAGCCGTTTCTTTGCCGGTGGTTTCATTTTTCCCGGATACGACGATATCATCGGCTTGGCTCCGGATTTCGACCGTGCCATTCTTCGCATACACTTCGCCCCGGATATTGATATCCGACACAATCGGAGCCGTCTTTTCCTCGCCATCAACGAGATAATGCATCTGATCCGACGCAACAGCCGACGATTTTTGCGCATTGCCTTGAATCGTGATCGTCCCCGCATTGCCATCGGCCACACTCAGCGCACCGACCGTCCGGCTCGTATCTTGATTGGTTTTGGCAATATCGTCCTTCGATTCCATGGAAAGCGTATTGTAATACATTTTGCCGCCCGGCTCGGTCACGATGACGGAATTCACATTCGTCGCAAGAGACGTATTATTCTGAATCTCGATCGTCGGCGTCCCTTTGGCCGTGAGCGCGCCGCTGCCGGAAATATTGCTCGTCTGGACATTGATATTGCCGCCGGAGGCCACCATGTCCGGCAACTCGATGTAATTCACATAGAGTTCGCCGGAAACCGTATAATCATTGCCATCAGCATTCTTCTTCGCCAGGCCGGACGCGACCAGCATTTCCATCAAAGACGCATATTCGGCTTCATAACCCAGACGCGCACTGCTGCCCTCCGGATACTCACGAATGAGTTTCACCAATTCCGTGATACGACTTTCGATATTGCTGACGTAATTGTACGTGCCGACGGTGAAATCGGAAGCGGAAATCCCCGCTTTATCCGTTTCTTTTTCGTTTTCGTCATAAATTTTTACGAAATCGCTCATCTTCCGGTAAGCGGCATTCGCCTTTTCGGCGTCCGGCAGTTTTTCGTAGTCCGCATCACTCATGAGGACGACGTAATTTTCCGGCACACGCTCACCTTTCTTTTGATAATACGCAGCCATGTACCCGTATTGCTCTTTCGTCAATACGACAAGGCCCTTGTACGTATCGCCGCCGATGGTGACTTTCTGATAATTGGAAACACCGGCCGTGACATTTCCCGTCACCGTCACATGATTATCCGTTTCGTAATTGCCGCCCGTCGGGTTTCCGTCCTGATCGACATTGAGTTTCCCGTTCGTCTTAGCGACATATTGCGGATCACCCTTGCCGCCGTAAGCCGTGTAATATCCGACAAAGGAGCTGATATATTCTTTCCCCGCATCGGCATAGAGATTCACATCCTGTACCGATTCGACATTCCCATTGATCTCAACAATATTGTTCTGCTTGAACTTGTTCTCCAACGTCGGAGTCACAGACATCGAGATAAAGGAACGATTGAAAACTTCCGCATCGGTCTTAAGATTGAGTGTCCCGAATTCATCCGTCTCGAATTTACCGGCATACAGTTTGACATTGCGACGTCCGTAAATATTGCCGTCAATCTGCACTTTGTTGTTTCTTGTGATATTGTTGTAAGTTTTCGCAGAGACCGCACCGGCCAGACTGACACTGTTTTCCGCCTTCGCGCGGTTGGTGATGGTTTCATCATCGGCCACACCGAAAATAATATCGCTGTCTTTTCCGAGCGTCTTCAGCGTCGTGCCCGCTTTGGTCGTGATCAGATTGTTGGTATTTACATTGAGCTCATTGCTCATGAAAGCATTGCTGACGGCACCGAGTGAGTACACGAAAGCATCGGACGTGATATTGTTATCCGTATCGGCCCAATACTTCTGCTCGCCTTCGGATGTCACATTGCCCAAATTCGTCGTCGCCGTGCTGTTCACCGTATTGGTAAGTCCGGCGGTCGCCGCATTGACTGCACCGTAGCCGTTTCCTTTGATGACGTAATTCTGGCCGTCAAGCGGGCTGAATGTGTAACTATTTTCCGCGCCGATCCCCACTTTGCCGCCCGCATGAATGACCGCATCGGAGACCGTCGTTTCCGCTTTCTGCTCAGCCGTATTCGTCGCACTCGTCCCGCCGATACCGGCCACAGACACATTCATCGCATCCGTCATCAGCTTCGTATTGGCATGATTGTACGTCGCCGCGGCAAAATCACCGGAAATATTGTAATTCCCGTTCACAATGAGTTTCGTATCGGATTTCACGGAATTGATCGCTTTCGCCGCGACCGGGCTGACCTCGACAATACCGCCGCCGTCGCCATTCGCTTTGGCGATGCTCGTCACGCCGCTGCCTGCCGCCAGTGTCACCGATTTCGCCTCCATGGACTTGGCGGAAAGTTCTACGGACACATGGCTGTCGCTATTGGTATACGCTTCATTCGTGCCCGATGCCGCCACGCCGCCGACTGTCGTCCCGTCAATATTCGCCGTATTGGTCGAATCATCATACGCCGCAATCGCCAAATCGCCGCCTGCACCGGAGACGGTATGCCCCGCCACAATCTGCGTCTCGCCATTCTCATTAAGAGCTTGCGTCTGCGTATCGACCCATTGATTGGACGCGAAGGAGATATCACCCACCCGGACGCCAACTTGTCCGTACAAATTCGCATAAGCACGATTAACGACGGCGTCAACCAAGCCCACATTAAATCCGTGCGTATCGGCATCCGTTTTCATTTTGGCCAAAGCGGCCACATTCACCGCATCGGCAATCATCTGCGTCCCGTCTCCGATGTCGATTTCACTGGTGCCGTAAGCTTCCGCACGCGAGACGACGCCGCCGCCCTTGACGGCGCTGGCACTTACGGAACCGACTTTCGCCGACACTTCCGCTGCATTGGTGGAAAGGACATTGACCGTGCCGGCTTCGAACGTATTGTTTTGGCCGATGGAAACCTTATTGATACCGGTCTTGTGATCACTGCTGCCAAGAATGGCCTTCGCATTGGCTGCATCCCCGGAAGCCAGTGCCACAGCATTCACATACGCTTCCGCCGTGCTCTTCGACGTATTTACCGCCGCAATGTTAATTACTTTGTATTCCGGTTTTTCTGCCTCCACGTCTTTTGTCGTAGTGACAAGTTCACCCGTCGTTGTCCCCTCTTTAAGCTTCGTTTCCGTTGCTCTGGTGGTGACCGTCGCATAGTCCACAGCCGAAAGCTTGCTGCCGTCATCGATGGCGACCGTATTGTTCAATTTGTCTTCGACAGTGGCGAAGAGCACACCGGCAGCGGCACCGCTGACACCCGTACCTACGACTTTATTGCTCATCTGCATGGATTCCAAGGCGGAAATATTCAGCGCAGTCGTCGTGTTGGCATCTGTCGACGCATTGGCGACGCGATGCGTTTCCGCTTTGAGGGTGGAGCCGGAAATATCCACCACATTGTCCCCAGTTCGTGTGAGACGAGATACCGCCACATTGGCGGTAATGCCAGCTACAGACGCCTGCGCGACCTCCTGTTTGAAAGTCCCGCCGTTAGCCGCCTCGACATTGATTTCCTGTCCGGTGACGTTGCTATCCGCGATGGTGACTTGATTATTTGTCTTCACATCCGTAATGCCGACCGCCACATTGACCCCGGCGACACCCACGGAGCTCTGCGCCATATTCACGTTGCCATTCGTCGTCGCCGCTCCGGAAATATTCGCATTTCCCGTAGCGGTCAGCGTTGCGCCGGATACAGAAGTCAAAACGCCGGGCGTTCTCGTATCCGTCTTTTGGCTATCCCAACCGGCATCGTTTTCCTGTGCCGATTTGTGGGAGGTCGCCGTCGCGCCGGCTTCCTTCGCATAGCCGGAAGTGGCGAGCTTTGCCGTGGCTTTGTCGGCAGTTTCCAGCCCGTCCAACGCTTTTTGACGGATTTCGCCGGTGCTGTAAGAGCCATTATCATATTCGTAGGTATCAGCCAGTGCCGTGCCGATATTGTTGATATTCACATTCGTACCGATACCGACAAGTCCCGCCGACGCAGCGACGCCCAGCGCCTGAATCGCGCGAGTTTCATCGGCTTTCACTTCGATATTTTTCGCCGAAATGCTGCCACCGGATACCGATGCGGCGGTACCGCTTCGGATATTATTGATGGCTACGCCGACACCGACACCGACAATACTGCCGCCACCCGACCCATTCGTGCTTTCCAGCGTGGTATCGTTTTTGGCTTTGACAGAAACATCGGTATCTGCCGATACGTTGGAATCGGAAACAGATGCGCTCACTGTATTTTCCAGATTGTTCACGGAAACGACCGCGCCCACACCGGCTCCGAGACCAAATGCTAGGCTAGTATTGATCGCTTTCGTGGAGATGTGTTCCGTATTTCCGGCATAGACCGAAGCCGCTTTGGCCGTTTCCAGCGTCGAACGATTGAGCGCCGCCATGGTCTTGCTCTCATCGCGCACCGTGATGACCCCTGCCGTAGCGGAGACCGCTGCAAAACCGCCTTCTATGTTGTAACTTCCGGTGAAAATCCTCGTCTTCTTCGCCGTATTGGCGCTGACATCTGCCGAATCCGCTTGTGCGGAAACATTTGTCATGGCCGCTTTCGTGGTGCCGGTGAATTTATTTACAGACACAGCCCCCGAAGCGCCCACGCCGACATAGCCGCCGCCGACACCGGCATCCTGCTCGATAGTGGAAATATCCGCAGCCGAAGACGCGCGCACGGAAAGATCCTTGGCTTTGACGGTCTTCTTATCGGCAGAACCTTCCACCATTGCCGAGGTGTCGCGACTAAAGGTATTCGTGTCGACTGCCGCACCGGCATTCACACCGGCCAGCGCACCGCCGCCAACACTGAGAGTGCCGACAATGCCGCTCAGCGATGTTTCATCATGGGCGAGAACGGCCACGTCGCCGGCAGTCGCCTGATCTTTATTGATATCGGTACCGGTCACCTTCGCTGCCGTCGTGCCGGAAATCTGATTCGTCGCGACCGTCGCATCTACGCTGACGCCGACTTTGGTCGCTGCGCTAATGCCCGCCGTGACGGATACATTCTTCAATGTCTGCTTGCTGTCCGCGGTAACGATGAAGCCTTTCTTTTCTTTCTCGGCAGAGGTGAATTTTCCTTTTTCATCCGTCGATTCCGTATATTCCGTGACTTTGACGGCATCACCCTTCCCGGCCGCCGTTATGTCCGAACCGGAAACCGTGGCAATCGTATCACCGGAAATCGTATTCACCGCCACGGTCGCCCCGACGCCGACGGAAGCCACGCCGGAAGCCGCAGCAAGGCTGAGACCACCGCCGTAATTTTTGAGCGCGCTCGTATTCGCAGCCGCTACGACCACGTTATTATCCGCATGCACCGCAGCATCGACCACATTGGCATAGACGTTGTTCGCCAATTTATTGACAGCCACATTGGCTTCGGTATTCACGGACACCGCCTTACCGCCCGCGACTCCCAGACCGACGCCGACATTGAGGACATTGCGCTTGCTCTCGGCTGTGACGGACGCATCTTTCACGTCCTGTGTGCCGCCCTTTACCGTCGCAGACGTATCGCCGGCAAGAGTCACCAAAGAGACGCCGGCCGCGCCGCTGACATTGACGGCGCCACCGGCGGGAATCGACATCGCTGCGCCGCTTCCCGTGATATTTCCGGTACTTTCCGCCTTGACAGCGACCGTCGCTTTTTTCTCCTTATCTTTATCAATGGAAGTATTTTCCATTTCCGCTTGACTGTCTTTGTAGAGACGGGAAATCGCGACGCTGCCCTGCGCGGAAACGCCGACGCCGTCGCCCGCTTTCACGCCGCCACCTGCCGCAATGGTGAGAAGCGAATCATCGTCTTTGGCGAAAACGGAAATTGTGGAATCGGTAACCGTCGTCACATCGGACGCTTTGAGCGCTGCCGAGACAGACTGATGCGCCGCATCCGAGCCGATCTTATTGACAGCAACTGCGCCGCCCACGGAGACCGTCTTGTTTCCGGCACTGATATTCCCGGCGACTGCCTTTTGCGTCGAAGCGCTATTGGCCGCGACATTGACCGATTGTGCACCGGAAATGGTCGTTTTATCATTTTTATCGCTCTTATCGACGAGAGCCTGCGTGCTGTTTACACCCGTATTCCCCGCAAACGCGCCGTCAATATTCGCGCCATTGCCGAGACCGATGCCGAGGCCGGCCCCGACCGCATAGACCTTGCTCGTATTATCCGCTGTGACATTCAAAGCCAATCCGGTCTCATCGGAAGCGGCAATGGTGCTGCCGAGGACTTTGGCAATCGTGGTATTTCCGAGCGTATTCTGCGCCCAGCCCATACCGGCCGCCGCATAGCTCTTCGCGGAAGTGCCTTCTCCGGCCGCGGAAATCAGGAATGATTTATTATCAGCGGATACCGTGACGCTTCCTACGGTAATCGTGCTGTCTTCAATCGACGCTTCCGTCGTACTCTGAATCCGAGAAAGCGCGACAGAACCCGCGGCCGCCATTCCTTTCGCCTCTGAGGAGTAAGCGCTGCCGATAGCCGCATCGGCTATGATCGTATCGGTTCCGCTCCGACTGCTGACTTGATTGGCAACAATCGTGCTGCCGGTGATATTGGCTTTCACATTGTTTTGCACGCTCGCATAGGAAACGGCTGCCGCAGCTGACCCTTTGCTGCCGCCGGACAAAGAGAAAGCACCCGTGGAGATGAGATTGCCGGCGCCGACCAATGTTTTCGTCAGCTCTGCCAGTTCGGCATAATTGGTTGTTGCCCCTTCCTCTGTCTCTGTCTCTTCATAGTCGACCTGTGAGGCTTTATCCGAATCCGGTGTGCCGGTGGAGGTGGGGTCTCCTTCTGAATCTATTGCCAGCCCCATATCTTTTCCCACCGCATCGATGACTTCGTTGACAGCTTCTTTCGCTGCCGCAACGCCTTTATCAGCCAAATCTTGGACCTGCTTTGTGAGCTCCTCCTTGATCGCCAATTTGAGCTGATCTTGGATCTCCTCATCCGGCACGATACCGTCCTGCGCCACATTGGTGACTTCCTCACCGGTCGCGTAAATCGTCGCATTCTCAATCGTTGCCGAAAGCGTGTTTTTCACGGTATTCACCGCGACAGCCGCATTGAGTCCCAGATACGCATTTTCGCCTTCCGCAATCCCAATGGACGACGCACCGCCGATTTGCATGAGAGTGCTGTACGCCGAATTCGTCACCACGGCCGCTGCCTCTTCCGTGCCGTATTGTCCGCCGGAAATCAACGCCGTCGTATCATTTTTGACTTTATTGATGGAAACAGCCGCTCCGGCTGCGACGGTCTGCAGCGTTGCCTGTTTGGAAAGACCGCCGGCAATCTGAATGTCGTTATTACTGGCCATATTGATCACCACGCCGCCGGTCGTCACATTCTTCATTTCGGCTGCGACGCGATTCGTCGCATAATTGACACTGGCCGACGTCACGGCGGAGAAACCTTTGCCCGCCTTTTTCGCCGTACCGACACTCATGCCTGTCGCCTGCTGCGTGCCGCTATTCGTCGCCGCATTCAAAACGGACGTCATATTTTCCAGCTTCACGTCACTTATGGTGGCTCTCGTGGTCTTTAAGAGGTCATTTCCGGCCACACCGCCGGCCAACGTCGCACCGAACTTCGTTGTTTCTTTCTCTTTTCCCTCCGCAATGAGCGCCGTCGCACCACTGTCCGCCGTGATACTGCTCGTATCCGTCGCCTCGACCTTTGTCGACGCTTTGTCACCGACCCCCGTCACCGTGATGCCGGAAATTTCCGCAATGGCCGACGTCTTCACGTCATTCCAGGAAACAGCGCCGGCAGAGGCGATATTCACCGTGGAATTGGCTTGCTCCTGCGCTTCCGTCTTTTCATCGCTCTGCGTATCGGCATTGCCGTCAGCGTCCTTCGCCACTTCCGTATCCGCCTCGGACGGTGCCTCCGGATCCGTCACTTCCTTTTCCTCTTTGGTGCCTTCGCTGCTGACGGAAACTTTTGCCAGCTCGACAGCCTTTTCGTCGCTGTCGCCGCCCTCTTTCGTCTTCTCCGCACGGACTTTCAGCGCTTCGCCGCCGGCGCTGTCCTGGCTTTCCGTATCTTTCTTTTCATCCGGTTTCTTCTCGTCACCGCTCGTCACACCGGCCACCGTGCTGTTTTTGATGGTGCTCGCATTCGTGGACGTGACCTCGAAAGCTGTCGCGGAGAACGTCCCTTTGGCCGCTGCCGCATCCGTCGTGAAATTTTTAACTTTCGCTTCGGAGAGGACATCATAAGAGACGACGCCGACGGAAGCGCCGACGGCCGTGCTCTTGGAAATATCCGTCAGCCCCGCTTTATTCACGATAGTCGATGTGTTTTCGGCGGAAATGGACACTTTGCCCGTCGTCGCCTCTTTGCCCGTCCCCTTGACAGAGGCATTGAGACTCGCACCGCTGTCGACCAGGACGCGCGCATTCGATTCGCCGCCCATGTAGGAAACCATGCCCGTCACGCCGACATTGCTCGTCTTCGCGCCGCCCAGAGCCGATGCCCCTGCGGTTGTCGTATTTTTCGAAGAAAGGGCAATTTCACCGGCTTCGATTACTGCGCCGGCTGCCACTTCCGTCTTGCCGTTCATGTAGCGATTCTGTACGGCCACCGTGCCGCCCAGTCCGACTTTGTTTCCGGAAGACGTCGGCGTAGAGGATTCATCATCCTTGCCATCTCCGCCTTCCGTGCCGCCTGCGCCACCTTCTGCACCGCCTTCGCTACCTTCACCGCTTCCGCCGGCACTGCCTTCACCACCTTCCGATTTGCTAGCGCTACCTTCGGCACCGCCTTCGCCGCTTCCGCTGCCTTCGGTGCCGCCTTCATCTTTCTTCTCTTCCTTCTTGATGACTTCTTTCCCGGCTTGCACGATATCCTGGCCGGACACGGTCGATTCAATCGTCGCCGTACCGCCCGCCGTGACTTTTGCATTCTTTCCGACATAGACATTGGCGTTTCCGGTCACCTTGGCAATCCCGACCGTGCCCGTCGCGCCGAAAGGAATGACCGTCTTGCCTTCATCCCCGACATCCGTCGCAACAAAAGCCTGCGTCACCATCGTCGGTTCCTGCTTGTCGCTCTCGCCTTCCGACGGCTGATCGACGACATTCGCCGACAAATTCACTGCACCGCCGGCCTTGATGATATCATGCTTCGCCTCACTCCCCGACAGAATGACGGACGCATTGTTTTTCATATTCTTTACGGCGACGGCAGCGGAAACGACCGCCTTCGTATCCGTATTCGTATTGAGAAGCGTATTGACCGTCGTGATGGACGATTTCGCGACTTCCGTATCCGCTTTTACCGTCACGTCGCCCTCGGAGACAAGGGATCCCTTCGCGCCGACATCGACAGTCGCTGTATTTTTGAAATGGCCGACCATGACGGACGCACCGATATCGACATACTCATTCCAGCCGGTGGCCTTCTTCTCTTCTTCTTTTTTCTCCTTCTCTTCGGACGACGCCTTCTGCTCTTCTTTCGTAGCGCCGTCGCCCTTCATTTCCGTCTTCTGTTCCGTATCGGTCTCGGTCGTTCCTTTTTCGTCTTTCACCGCATCGGTGTCACCGGACGTCGCGGCCATCTTTTCATCGGCGTCTTTATTGGCAGCCAAAATCCCGCTCTCCTCTTTTTGGGATTCCTCATCACTTCCTAGGAGAGCTTTCAAAGCAGCCGCCACAGAGATTTCGCCATCTTCCGCCGGTGCTGTCGCGTCTACGTCGATGACCCTTTCTTCGACGGAATCATCGCCCGCATCCGCGTCTTCGGATCCACCGCCGGATGTATCACCGGAACCGCCGGATTCACCGCCGGATTCGCCGCCGGACGCATCGCCGGATTCCGGCTTTTCATACGCGTTATCCGTCGTGATATCGAGTTTGGAAACGGTATTCTTGGCGCTCGTTTCCACAGATGCCCCGGTAAGTGTCGTATCCACATGGACGCTCGCATCGGTGTCCGTCCCGACGAGATTGATTGCCGTAGAAACGACGGCTACATTGTCCGTCGCAATCTTGCCGGTCACATCAAGAGACGTATCCGTATTCGCTGTCGCTTTGAGCGCGCCGCCGGCGGAAACGGTCGCTCCTTCCGCCAAATTTACAGCCGCCGTCGTCTTATGAGAGACGACATTCACGACCGCATTCATGTACGACGTAGCCCCTTGGGCATTCGCTTTCTGAATCGTCGTCGCCACTTTGGATGTATTCGTCGCGTCCGCAGAAATAGTGAGATCCTTCTTCGATTTCACATCACCCAGAATATTGACATTCGCCGCCGATGTCGAGCCATTGTAAATGGACGCGCCCGACAGGTACGTCTTCGTAATATCGTCGCTCTTAGAAGCCGGATCGCCCTCTTTGGCGGTAACGGTCGGCTGAATCGTGAGCGACAAATCATTATTGACCGCGCTCTCCGCTTTGATGCTCGTATCGCCCGCCGTCGATTCCACTTTCGCACCTTGTCCGATGGTGACAGTGGCAGCGGCTACACTCTCATCCATGAGCACATTGGTTTTGTCGAAGAATTTTTTCGCCGTATCGGAAACTTTCTTCACGGCGCCGATTTTCATCAGGCTTTCCGTAATCTGCTAGATTGCCTTTTCTTCCTCGCTGCTCTCGCCCTCTTTCTTCTCCGCGGGCTTATTCACGATATTTCCTTTGAATGTCGCCGTCGCTTTGGCCGACACATCGACACTGGCGCCTTTCACGCTGCCATTCACCGTGACTTTGGCACCCGAAGCGGCCGCGTCAAAATCCACGAGAGCCGCTTTCTCGGCATCTTCCGCCGTCAGATCCACCGTGACTTCATTTTCCGCTTTGATGATCGCCGCACCGTTTCCGGCATCCACCTTGCCGTCCACCGTCGTCTCCGTCACGCCGCGAAGCACAATATTGCCGGATGCATCCTTTGTCAGTGTCAGCCGATCGGCATCCGAAAGTCCCTCCTGATCGGATTCGCTAAGATGAGAAACATGGGAGAAATCCATTGCATTCCGCACGATTCCCGTATCTCCCACATTGACGGTCCCCGCCATCAGCATCGCCGCCGTCTTCACATTGATCTGGCCTTCGATCGCAATCGAGCCAGACGAATTCAAAGCGAGCGTCGCCGGCACCATGGTGTCTGCGCTGTAATTCGTCATCAATTGGCTGAGCTGCGTATCTGTCAAGTCAGCACTGAAAATATTGACCGTTTCTACTTTTTCACCCGTAGCCGCGGGATCCAGTTTCATTTTTTCAAAGAAATCCGCCGTCGGCGTCGCAATGGTCAGACTCCCCGCATTGATGACGCCCGTGCTCGTTACGACCATTCCCTCAGGGCTCACAAACAAGAGATGACCGCCGACCTCACTTCCCTGCAGCGCATTCACCGTACCGGCGATGTCGATCCGATTGGAAACAAAGTTTATGAGATCCGTCGCTTCCGTCGCCCCACCCTGTTCTTTGAAGTACATATTCGCCGTATTGTGCTCGGCCACGGAAAAATCGGTAAAACGATTGATCCCCAGATTTCCTTGCACCTTTTCCGCGTATACGTCAGCAACGCCGTTATTAAAGTCCACACGCGTCCCGTCCACGCGCGTAATTTGACTATCGGCTACGGCCACAATCGGCGCAAAAGACTGCATGGCCACCAAGGACGCCATCATCAGACGCAGCGCCTTCTCTCCGGACAGTTTCCCCTGACGACGCGCATCTTCTCTCAAAACTTTCCGTACAAATTTCATATTTTTCTCCTATTCTCACCGTGCGGGGGTAGCTCTTCGCCTTCCGCACAAAATGAATCCGATAAAATCGATACAACATAAAAGAAGCGAAACCTCCCCATGTTGACGCGTCGCATTATACTATGTCCCGCGACCAAACTCAAGGAAAATTTTCATTTGCATAATAAAATATTTTTATAATAAAATTATCTCAATAATATTGACGGCTCCTATTGTCATAAAAGTTTTTTATATCAAAATGACATATCGCGTCAAAAGCTTGCGCGTTCAACAATTGCGTCATCAGGTGTCGAGCCGTCAGACGTCAGCCTTTATCGGCGAAGCCGCTACCGGAACCGGTCACTGCTAATTGCTAACTCTGGCTGTCTCGCGTGACAAAAAATTTCCGTCGTGTATAATAACGAAAAGCAAGAAACAAAAAATTTCCGCGAACGAAAAAAGGATTTGCATTATCATAATCGGAGGTCTCATTCATGCATCATCGCACTCGTTTCCACGTCAATCTGCCGGCGCTTCTGACGGCGCTCCTGGTGCTTTTCCTTTATGGAAACACCGGCCTTGCCGTTTCCCTTTTTACGCCCGAAGTCAATCGACTCATCGACGAAGACTATCGCATGGTCACGGAGCAAGGATACGGAAATCTCGTACTGCCCGCCCGGCTCCATCCGATTTCCGAAAATGCGATTCCAAAAGAAGCCGTCTTTGTGGCAAAAAAATTGCAAGACGCAGGATTTACCGCCTATTTCGTCGGCGGCAGCGTCCGCGATACCTTGATGGGGAAACGGGTGAGCGATTGGGATATCACGACCGACGCCGCTTATACGGATTGCCGGGACATCTTCGGTGACGCTTTCTTCCTGCATGAAGTGGGCGATACCGCCTACGGCGCCGTCCGCCTCCCCGACGCAAAGGAACCCGTCGATGTCGCTACTTACGGAAAAATCCCCGCCGTCTATCTGGGCCGCAAAGGGATTCCCGACGACACATCAAAAAGTCTCTTCACCGATTCTTTCCGGCGCGACCTCACGTACAACGCCCTTCTCTACGATCCGAAAAGCGGCGATGTGATAGATTATCACGGCGGCCTCCGCGATTTGCGCGAACACATCACCGACAGCCTTTACGAGCCGAGCATCCAATTCCCCGATAATCCCTCCGTCTGCATTCGCGCCCTCCGTTTCACGGCCCGTTTCGGTTTCCGTATGAGCCCGCGCCTTGAGGCGGCCATGGAAAAGGCATCGGAATACATGAAGATGATTCCGATGAATGAACGATATTACAACGCGGCGCGTTTCTTCACCGACGGCTACGCCCGGCGCAGCTACGAATTGCTCGATCGCTACCAAATCATGCCCCTCTTCCTCCCCGGCCTCGATCCCGCCACCAATCCGCCGGATGCCATCGCGGCCTACCGGACATATTTGGAAACGCTCATGCCGAAGCTGGACGGGACGGATCTCTCCGCTTTGAATGCCGACGAGAAACAGGCCTACGTCTACGCCCGCCTGCTCTATCCCGACATGAAAAAATTACAGAAAACGATGACGACGGAGACCGCCATCCGCGCCGTCATCGCCAAGCAAAATGAAATCATGCTCCTCAGCGATCCCGAACAAACGCTTCTCGCCACTCACCTCCGCCGCCTCTTCGCTGAGAACGAATCATAAAATTTGACATCAGATGAAAAGAGCTGTGAAAAAATGTTTCCCATTTTCTCACAGCTCTTTTGGTGTGCCACGCTTCTCTTTTTGCATCCCCGGCGCAGCCATCCGTCATCCGCGGACCGTGGGCCGTGGCGCTACACAAGGCGTGACGAGCGATAAAGCGTAAACGATTTATCTCCGCTTTCCCCCTCATCCCTATCTTGCAAAAAGCTTCTTCCACAAATGCCGCCAAAAGAAAAAGCGCCGAAAGCTTTGCTCCCCATCTCTCCTCCGTGATATGCTATAATAAAGTATATGTATGGATTTCCGAAGAAAGGAGCCCTCGTATGAAAACCGTGTGGAAATATTCTCTCCCGGCTTTGCTCGGTGCCTGTGACGCCGCCCAAGATCCGAATTCTCATGACATCACGAGCAATACGCAATGGTCCATTCTCTATGACAATACCGACCTTTCCGCCGACATTGCCATTCGCCGTCATTGGAATGACATGCACCACTTCACGCTGTAATCCCATCCCCGAAAGGAGGAAACCGGTATGAATATCACCGTCTATCTCGGCTCCCGCGACGGAAACAATCCCCTCTACACCGAAATGGCCAAAGACATCGGCACGTGGATCGGCCAAAACGGTCACACCCTCATCTACGGCGGCTCCAAAATCGGACTCATGGGGACGCTCGCCCGTGCAGCCTTGTCCGCCGGCGGACGCGTCGTCGGCATCGAAACGCAAGCCTTCATCGAGGCCGGCGTCGATCAGCCCGGTCTCACCGATCTCGTCGTCACGCCCGACATGTCCACGCGGCGCACCCTCATGATGCAGCGCGCCGATATCTTCATCGCTTTTCCAGGCGGCGTCGGGACCTTGGATGAAGTCAGCGAAATCTTTTGCCAAATTCATCTCGGTCACATCAAAGCCCCCTGCCTCCTCCTGAATGTGAACGGCTTTTACAATGCGCTCCGCGATTTGCTGCTGCATATGCAGGAAACAGGTTTCTATCCGGAATCATCATTCCGCCTCATTTCCTTCATCGAAAGCAAGGAAGAATTTTACAAAGCCCTCACCGCCCGCGCCGCCGCCGTTGACAGAGCGCATTGAATCAGATACAATGGCGGCAGTTGTCCGCTATCCGTTGTCCGTTTACCGTTTACCGTGTGTCTCATCTCGATGACAAACAAAGTTTCTCACACACGGTCCACGGTCCACGGCCTACGGTCCACAGCCTACGGCCCACGGACAGCAGCAAAATCAGAATCAAACGGGGACGCACCGGTTTCGACAGGAGTTCCTGTATCATGAGCAGCGAGCCGGGATCCCGCCTACCCCGTAAAACGGCGGACAAACATAAACGCAAAATCTGATTTTGCCTTGGCGGCTTGACCGCCAATGTCCTCTCGGCGCCAGCCTGCCGCGCCGCTTGGATACCAACCATGCAGGATACCTTCACGCGACATCCGGTGACGTGTAAGGGAAACTGACCGGATCGGACGGAGCCGGCTTGTTCCTGAGCGACACTCCGTCGAGACACGATCAGGAACTGCGCTCGGAGATACTCGTGGGGCAGACTTTTTGGACAGGGGTTCGACTCCCCTCGTCTCCACCAGTCCCGTCATCCGGAATTTCAAAAACGAAGTTCCGGATTTTTTGTGCACCAAAAAAGGCCGCGAAACATGCCACCACATTTCGCAACCTATCCGGCTACTCACATATGAAAACTTTGGGGCTACAAGAAGAGACTTGCATTTTTAGAAAAGAATTGAGTGAAGAGAACTGCATACAAGATTGTGAAGCGCCGAAGACAAAAATACACTTCTAATCGCTCACTACTCACTGCTCACTTTTCTGACGTCTTCTGCACGATATACGCAAGCCGTTCAAACCTTCCGTAAAAAATCCGCCACATCCGGATTCTCGGAGAGCGCCGACAAATCTTCTTCCGTCGGATACGTCGGCTTGTCTCGCTCAGCGGCGACAAGGCAGAAGAAACCGAGCGTCTCACCTCTGTCCGCTTTGAATTGATGAAAATCCCAGCCGGGAATCGTGATCAGATCGCCCACCGCGACTTCGCGTATCTCCTTTCCCAAAAGCGCGTGACCGCTGCCTCGGAAAATGACGACCATGTGCATATGCGCGTGGTGCTCCAGCGACGTCCGTCCACCCGGCTCGACTTCGAAATACCGAAATTGAATCGGCAAATCGCCTTCGTTTTCAAATAAAACCTGTTTCGTGACCCCGAAAAAGACGCTGGGATCTTCTTTGTAAATATGCGGCTCAATACCGTCCCAGCGAAACGCCGCCGGATCAAATTTACGAATCATATTTCCTCCTTGCACACATCGTTTTGCTTTTTTGTCATCATTGGTCGAAACTGTTGATAAGGCATTTCATGCATGGGAAAACCCCCATTTGCGGCTAAGATCTTTATGTGGCGCAAAATAAAAATATTTTTGTCTGGTATAGCTGTTAGCTATTAGATTTCGAGCATCTCACGGAGGCGAAAAGGTCAGGTGTCAGATGTCTGACGTCTTAATTTCCATCAGATGCCGGAAACAAGACTTACTTTACGCGGGAAGTCGATACAGCCATTCCGTCGCCCTCTTCCCAAATCTTCGTCGAATACTTTGCCTCCACATAGGCGAGATAGTCCCGAAGGCGCATGACAATTGTGCGATACCGATGGGGAATGGGATGATTTCCGCGGACGAGACCGCGAAAGAGGACATTATCGGCGCAAATGACGGCGCGCGGGGCGAGCACGCGTTCCGCCATCTGCAAATGTCGTAAATATTGCCCTTTCGGGCCGTCCAAATACAAGAAATCGTACGGCGCCGACAGTGTCGGTATGATTTCGGCGGCGTCTCCCTCAAAAAAATGAATCCGACCCGCGCAGCCGGCGTCTTGTGCGGCTTTTTGGGCACGTTCGCTTCGCCGCGAATCGAGCTCTATCGTATCAATCCTTGCGTCCGGACAGGCCGCTGCCAAAAGAAGCGCGGAAAATCCGTTTCCTGTACCGATTTCCAATATCCGCCCCGGCTTAGCCTCTTGTGCGACGGAAACAAGTATCTTGCGTTCCGTTTCCCGCAAAATCGGAATATTTTCTTCTTTTGCTTCTCGTTCCAGAGCGGCAAGCACGTCACGGATTTCCATAAATCTCCTCGATTTTCGCTTCGTGCTCGGCGAGCGTTTTCGTGAAGACATGGCGGCCGTCTTTTTGTGCAACGTAATAAATGTAATCGCCCGGCTCGGCGGCGAGCACCGCTTGGATGGCGGGCATTCCCGGCGCGGCAATCGGTCCCGGCGGCAACCCTTCGCGGAGATAGGTGTTGTACGGCGACGGCGTTTCCAAATCCGCATAGGTCAGCTCCGGCTTCGTCCGGCCGAGTGCGTACTGCACCGTCGCATCGATTTGGAGCGGCATGGCGCGGGCAAGGCGCGTCAAGATGACGGAGGCAATCGGCACTTGATCCTCCGGTAGGCGTGCCTCGCGCTCGACCAAGGAGGCGATTGTCATCAGCCGATAGAGCGTGAGATTTTTTTCCGTCGCTTTTTCGCGGATGGCCGGCGTCAGCATGCTGTCCGTTTTTTCGTACAACAAATCGCAAATATCTTTGGCCGAGAAATCGAGTGGGATTTCATACGTATCCGCCCACAGAAATCCTTCGCCCAAAATCGACGCGGGCGGCTCTGCCTTCATATAATCGTAGCACACATACGACGCGGCCGTTTTTTCAAAATCCGCAGCGCCTCGGATATTCGCTTTTTGAAATAGCGCGGCCATTTGATGAATCGTCATGCCTTCGGGAATCGTAACGGTCGCCGATTCGGCGCATCCGTGCTTCAGCGCTTCGACGGCTTCACGCACGGTCAATCCTTGCGACAATCGATAGTAACCTTGTTGCAACGCGTTCGTTTCTCCCGTCAGCCGCAGCGCCGCGCGAAAGATGCCTGCGCTTCGGACGACGCCTTTTTCTTCCAAGAGTTTGGCGATGTCCGTCCCCGTCGCCTCGCGCGGAATCGTCAATGTGACGGAATCGCGCCCCGCCGGTCGATCCACGGCGTAGGCAAACCAAGCCGCCGCGCCCGCGACCGCCAAGACAGCCGCCGCGGCGAGGGCCGAAATTTTGATTTTTTTATCCACGATTTTCCTCTTTTCCGCATTATTTTCCTCATTATACCATAGCCGCCCATGATATAATGAGAAAAAACAAAGGAGGTTTCTCATGGAACTCACAATCGGAATGATCGGGACCGTCTCGCGCGAGGTCTCGGAAACGGATACGGCAAAAGCGGTCGGCAGCGGCACGGTCGATGTGTGCGCGACGCCCATGCTGTCCGCCGTCATGGAAGCGGCGGCCGTGAAAGCGATTGCGCCTGCACTCCCCGAAGGGACGACGTCCGTCGGAATTTCCATTCATCTGTCGCACAAAGCGCCCACGCCGGTCGGCGGCACCGTCACCGCGAATGCCGTTTTGACGGAAATCGAAGGGCGCCGGCTCTCTTTCCGTATTTTGGCGACGGACGAAGCGGGCGAAATCGGGGAAGCGGAGCACGAACGTTTCCTTGTCGACGAAGCGACATTCACGGCCAAAGCCGCCGAGCGCGGAAATCGCTTGTAAATGCTCTGCAATCTTTGTCCGCGCGCCTGCCGCGTCAATCGGAAAGAATCATCGGAAGCGGCGGGCGCGGTCGGCTATTGCGGCCTCGGGATCCGTCCCGTCGTCTCGCGTGCGGCGCTCCATCACGATGAAGAGCCGTGCATCAGCGGCACGCGCGGCGCCGGCACCGTCTTTTTTGCCGGTTGCCAGCTTTCGTGCGTCTATTGCCAAAATTATGAAATCTCGGCGCTTCGCCGCGGCCGCGAAATTTCCGTTTCCCGTCTTTCCGAGATTTACCGAGAACTCATTCGGCAGGGGGCGCACAATATCGATCTCGTGACGCCCACGCATTTTTCTCATGCCGTTTTTCAAAGCCTCGCGGAATCGCTTCCCGTCCCCGTCATCTACAATTGCGGCGGGTACGAAAGTGTGCACACGGTGGCTTTTTTGCGTAAAAAAATCCAAATTTGGCTCCCCGATTTGAAATACAGTCTCGAAGCGCCGGCTCGTCGATACAGCGACGCGCCGGATTATTTCCATGTCGCGACGCGCGCGATTGAGCAAATGTTTCGCCAGACGGGGCCGTATGAAATCGGCGCGGACGGGCTTCTCAAAAAAGGCGTCCTCATCCGCCATCTCGTCCTGCCGGGCCAGATGGAAAATACAAAGGGCGTGCTGGAATATGTGGCGGAAACATTCCGCGAAGGCGATGTCCTCGTCAGCCTCATGCGTCAATATACGCCGATGGGCCGCGCGAAAGAGTTTCCGGAAATCAATCGCCGCGTGACGGACGAAGAATACGAAGAGGCACGCGCCTACATGGAAGCGCTCGGCATCACGGAGGGCTACACGCAGCAAAAAGAATCCGCCGATGAATGTTTCACGCCGGCTTTCGACGGGACGGGAGTGGAAAGTGGTCTGTGACGGGGCTTGGCTTCTTAAGACAGTGAGCAGTGAGCAGTTAGCAATGAGCAGTTAGCAGTGTCGGTGTCATCAATCTTTCCCTCTTGTGTTACAATACAATAAAAATAAATTCAAAAAATACGATATATTTTTGAGGTGATAGTATGAGCGAACTTCTTCGCATTGAAAATTTGCATGTCTCTGCGGGAGACAAAGAACTTTTGCACGGCCTTTCTCTCACGGTGAATACCGGGGAAACCCATGTGATCATGGGGGTGAACGGCGCCGGGAAATCGACGCTGCTCCACACGATCATGGGGAATCCCGCCTACACCGTGACGGAAGGTCGTATTTTTTTTGAAGGAACGGATATAACGGAACTTTCCGTCGACAAGCGCGCGCGGCTCGGCATATTTCTTTCGTTCCAATCGCCCGTTTCCGTCGCGGGGATTTCGACGGAAAATTTCATCCGCACAGCCAAGACTGCGGTTTCCGGTGAAACGCAGCGCCTTTTCCCTTTCAAGCGCCTTTTGAAGACGCGGATGGAGGAGCTGTCCATGGACCCGGCGTACGCGGAGCGATACCTCAATGAGGGCGCGTCCGGCGGGGAGCGGAAGAAAAATGAAATCCTGCAAATGCGCATTTTGGAGCCAAAGCTGGCGATGCTGGATGAAACAGATTCCGGGCTCGATGTGGACGCGGTGCGGATCGTGTCCAAAGCCGTTTCCGATTATCACAATGAAACCAATTCGATTCTTCTCATCACGCATCTCCACCAGATGCTCCGTTTCATTCGCCCGGATGTCGTACATATTTTGATCGATGGAAAAATTGCGGCTGAGGGCGGCGCCGAACTGGCCGATACGGTGGAGGCGCAAGGGTTTGACGCCTTCCGCGAGGTGTGACATGGCGGAGATGAAAAAGAAGAGCCAAATCGAGGACGTGTCGCGCAGCGTGTACGACATCCGCGACGCGGCGGAATTTTCGTATAAAACGGAAGGGCTCACGGAAGAAACGGTGCGGGAAATTTCCGCAAAAAAAGAAGAACCGGAATGGATGCTCGCGCTTCGTCTTCGCGCGCTTGCCATTTATCGGAAACTCGATCTCGGTCCGTGGATGCCGGATATTTCCGAAGTCGACATGGCGCATATCGATACGTACGTCCGCCCGAAAACGAATCAGAAAGCACGCTGGGAAGATTTGCCGGAAAATATTCGCGACACTTTCGACCGGCTGGGCATTCCGGCAGCGGAAAAAGAAACGCTGGCCGGTGTCGGCGCGCAATACGATTCGGAAGTGGTGTACCACAATGTGCAGGAAGAATTGTCGCGTCAAGGCGTCATTTATACGGATTTCGACGCGGCGGTCAAAGAATACCCCGACATGGTGCGACAATATTTCGGCACGCTCATTCCGCCGAATTATCATAAATTCGCGGCGCTGCACTACGCCGTCTGGTCGGGCGGCTCCTTTGTCTATGTGCCGAAAGGCGTCACCGTTTCCATGCCGCTCCAAAGTTATTTTCGGCTGAATGCCCCCGGCGCGGGGCAATTTGAGCACACGCTCATCATCGTGGACGAAGGCGCGTCCTGCCATTTCATCGAAGGGTGCTCGGCGCCGCGCTACAATGTGGCCAATCTCCATGCCGGCGCCGTCGAGCTGTTCGTCAAAAAAGGCGCGACACTTCGCTACTCGACCATCGAAAATTGGTCGAAAAATATGTACAATCTCAATACAAAAAAATCCGTCGTGGAGGAAGACGGCCGCATGATCTGGGTGAGCGGCTCCTTCGGCTCGCACACGTCGTGTCTCTATCCGGACACGCGCCTTGCGGGCGACCGCGCGTCTTGCGAATTTACGGGCATCACGTTTGCCGGCGCGGGACAATTTCTCGATACCGGCTCCAAAGTCGAATGCATCGGGAAAAATACGACGCTTAATATTCACACGAAATCTATTTCCAAAGGCGGCGGGACGGCGATTTACCGCGGCGTCGTCCACATCGGCCCGGCGGCCTCCGGCGCGAAGGGCACCATCAGCTGCGAATCGCTCATGCTCGACGGCGCGTCCCGCTCGGACACCGTGCCGGCCATTCTCATTGAAAATGACGACATCGACCTTGGCCACGAAGCCAAAATCGGCCGCATTCCGGACGAAGACATTTACTATCTCATGAGCCGCGGCCTAACGGAAGCGGATGCAAAAGCCATGCTCGTGCGCGGATTTGCCGAACCCATTTCTAAAGCGCTTCCCCTCGAATACGCCGTGGAAATGAATCGTCTCATCGATCTCGAATTTGAAGGATCCATCGGATAAGGGAGGAAATATGACCACGGAAACTGTCAATCGGCTCCCCATGCCGACGTATCGATACCTCAAAGTGAATGACACAAAGCTGTCCTTCGCGCCGCCTACCATCTGCGCCAAAGCGTTATTTTCAGAGGAAACATTCGTCATAAAAGGCGCGGAGAATCCGCCGGAGACATTTACCGGCGCCTCGCCCGCGCTATTTGCAGCCGCCCTTTCGGGAGAGCGATTTACAATCCGCATTCCTAAAGATACAAAAGCCGCGCTCACCATCGCCCTTCCGCTGACGAAAGACGCGCCCGATTACGCCGGTTTCTTCTCTTTTATTCTGGAAGAAAACGCAAAATTGTCCCTCCTGTGGCAATGGGAAGGCACGGCCGCGGGAACCGGTATCACGGCTGCCGCTTATGCCCTTGCCGAAGGCGCGACGCTCACGGAAAGCGCCGTGCAAATCGGTCTTTCAGAAAAAACAATCGTCTGTCAGCGCCATGTGACATTGGCGGAGCAAGCCGAAGCGGATTTCACGGCGGCGGCGCTCGGCGGATGCGAAACCATTCTTCACAGCCGCGGTTTCCTTTTCGGAAAACGATCCCGACTGGACGAAGCGGCCTTCTATGCGGCGGGCGGCGGGCAGAAATTGGATTTCTTCTATCACATCGATCATCTCGGTGAAGAATCCGAGAGCAATATCGATGTCCGCGGTGCGCTTTCCGGCCATGCCAAGAAAATTTTCCGCGGCACCATCGATTTCAAACGCGGCTGCAGCGGCGCCGTCGGAAATGAGGGCGATGTGGCCGTGAGTCTTTCGCCGGATGCGAAAAATATTTCCCTGCCGCTCCTCCTTTGCACGGAGGACAATGTGATCGGCAATCACGCCTCCAGTGCGGGCCAGCTCGACGAATCCACGGTCTACTACCTCATGAGCCGCGGTCTCACAAAAGAAGAAGCCCACCGCATCGTCGTCGAAGCCCTCCTCCGTCCCTTGATCGACCGCTTGTCGGAAAGTAGGCGAGATGATATCTTGGGGGCCGTTGCGGAGAAGCTGGATGGGCGGTAAAAGTTAGCAATTAGTAATTAGCAATTAGCAATTAGCAATTCAGGTGTCGCCTTCGGCGACAATATTAAAAATTGCGGCGGAGCCGCTACTTGCACTGCTAACTGCTAACTACTAATTGCTAACTGCTCTCCCGCCTGACAAAAAAGCCCATTTCCCAAAATTTTCACAAAAGGACACAACTCCCATGAATCTCAATCTCATCCGACACGATTTCCCTATCCTCTCTCAGCAGGATGGCGCACCGATTATTTATTTCGACAACGCCGCCACCGTGCAGCGGCCGCTTCCCGTGCTGGCCGCCGTCACGGAATATGTGACGCATGACAACGGAAATCCGCATCGCGGCGCGCACCGTTTCTCCATCGCGGCATCAGCGGCTTACGACGGCTCCAAAGAGATCGTCCGTGATTTTATCGGCGCCAAAAGTGCGGACGAAATCATTTACACGCGCAATACGACCGAATCATTGAATCTTGTCGCGCGTTCCTATGGGGAAACGCATCTTCATGACGGCGATAAAATTTTAATCTCCATCGCCGAGCATCATTCCAATCTCGTCACTTGGCAGCGCGTCGCGAAGAAAACAGGCGCGACTTTGGAATATTTGTATATCGACAAAGAAACCGGATTTATCCCCGAAAGCGAACTTGCCAAAATCGATGATCCCGCCGTGAAGATTTTCGCGTTCGCCGAAGTCTCCAACGTTCTCGGCATTGATTTTGATCCGAAACCTTGGATCGATCGCGCGCACGCCCACGGCGCCGTCGTGATTGTGGACGGGGCGCAGAGCACGCCACACAAACCCGTCGACGTCACAGTCATGGATTGCGATTTCTTCGCCTTCTCCGGACACAAAATGGGCGCATTCGGCGGCATCGGCGTCCTCTATGGAAAGCGCGCACTTTTAGAGGAAATGGAGCCGTTTCTTTTAGGCGGCGACATGATCGATACCGTCGCCGAGCAGGAAACGGAATGGGCGCCCCTTCCCGCGAAATTTGAAGCCGGGACGCAATACGTCGAAGGCGCCGTTTCCTTGGCTGCCGCCATTTCCTATCTCAAATCCGTCGGGTTTCCGGCCATTCGCGCCCAAGAAAAGACACTTGTCGAAAGAGCGCTCAAAGGGCTCCTCGCAATGCCCCATATCCGCGTCATCGGCCCGACCGACGCGGCGCAAAAGGAAGGCCTCATCGCCTTCACCGTCGACGACGTCCATCCGCACGACGTCACCGAACTTCTCTCCGCCGACGGCATCTGCATCCGCACCGGCCACCACTGCGCCGAGCCGCTGCATCGATACCTCGACATCGGCGCCAGCTGCCGCGCCAGTTTCTGGTTCTACAACACCGAGCAAGAAGTCGATACATTCTTGGAAAAACTCTCCGATGTCCGTAAAAGAATGGGATTTTGACCGTAAAATCATTCGCAAGCTCATCTTTTTCTCCGGCTTGAAAAGCTTGATTTCGATGAGAAACTTTTGAGACTTTTCATAAGCTCGCCTTTCTCTCGGCTTGATGAGGCTTGCTCCCGATAAAAATTTTTGTGATCTTTCGCAAGCGTAGCTCTTCCGATGGCTCATACATCCAATCTCGCCAAAGCCATCCATCAAGCCTTTTCAAGCCCTATCAAGCCGTTTTAACCCGTTTTTCCCCCACAAGGAGCCCTCATGGACCTGCAGCAACTTTATACCGACCTCATTTTGGAATACAATAAAGACACGACGAATAAGCGGAAGATGGCCTGCCCGACGATTTCTGAGCACGGGCACAATCCCAATTGCGGCGATGACCTCACGATCGAAGTCCTGTTGGAAGACGGAAAAATCAAGGACCTTGCCTATACGGGAAACGGCTGCGCCATCAGCCAAGCCTCGACAGCCATCATGGCCGAGCTTCTCCGCGGCCGCACCGTCGATGACGCTCTTCGCCTCGTGCGCCTTTTTCTTGATATGATTCGCGGAAACGTGACGGACGACGCAGCACTCGAAGAGCTCGAAGACGCGCAGGCGCTGAAAGATATTTCCAAACTCCCCGTCCGCGTAAAATGCGCCGTCTTGGGCTGGCATACATTGGAAACGGCATTGCTGAAAATAAAGGGATGATGTCGATTGCGGCTTTGCCTGCGCCTCAAAATCATTTCCGCTTTGAGAAAATGCAGACGAAAATCACCGGCCGCTCCTCTGTCTTTCATTCTGTTTCTACGCAAAATCCCGCCTTGCCGAACATAGCCGAGACAGGTGCCTTCATTCCGGGAGAAGGCTCGTTTGCCGTTATCCCCTCACCCCTTTTCGGGAAGAAAACCGCAAACCATTCGATTCTGTTTCAAAAGAAATAGCGAAGAAAATTCGCCAAGCTAAAAGCCGCTCATGCCGAGAAAATCGGTGTGAGCGGCTTTTCTGTTTCTATTTTTATTTCCGAACGATTATTCGACGAAGGTCGCGTCTTTATAAATCTCAGGAATTTGGATTCCCAAGATTTGCGCATTCTTCTTGTTGATGATGACGGTGAGGTCGGCCGGGTCTTGGACAGGCATGGTTTCCGGTTTCCCTTTGCCATCCAAAATGTCAGCCGCCATGTCGCCCGCCTGGAGGCCCGTTTTATAGAAATCGACGGAAAGCGAACCGAGCGCCCCGTCACGCGCCATGCTGTCCGCGCCGACGAAAACGGGGATTTTCGCCGCGTCCGTCACTTTGACGAGAGACGGGATCGCCGAGGCAATCACATTGTCCGTCGGTACGTAAATATAATCCACCGCGCCGACCATCGCTTCGGCGACTTGCTGGATGTCATTCACGGAGGAAACGGTCTTTTCTACAACGGTGAGTCCCATCGCTTCCGCCTGTTTTTTAGCCTGCGCCGCCTGAATCTGGCTGTTCACTTCGGACGAGCAGTAGAGGAGCCCCATGCGCGTCGCATTCGGGACGAAAATTTTGCCCATTTCTACTTGTTTTTCCACCGGGCCGCGGTCGTTGGCGCCCGTCACGTTCGTCTCCGGTTTCGCGTTCGATTTCACCAGTTTCGCCGTTTCGAAATCCGTGATCGCCACGCCGACAATCGGGACGTCTTTGATTTCATTCGCGACAGCTTGCGTCGCCGGTGTCGAAATGCCGACGATGAGATCCGGATGCGCGGACAAGAAACGCTGCGCGATGCTCTTTAGATTCGATTGATCGCCCTGCGCGTTTTGTTGGTCGACTTCAATCTTATCCGACGTGTAGCCGCGCTCTGCGAGCCGGTCCATCACGCCCTTGTTCGCCGCGTCGAGCGAGCCGTGCTGCATGAGCTGAATCACCGCGATTTTCTTCTTGGCACCTGCCGCCTCTTTTTTATTATCTCCACCGCAGCCGACGGCCGTACAAAGCGCACACACCGCCAAAGCCGCCGCCGCACATTTCATCCATTTTTTCATTTTTTCTTCCTTTCTCCCCGTTTAAGAGGGAACATCAATTTGTAAGTAGGTTTGAAAAAGCTTGCTTCCGAAAAAATCACTTTTGCGACCTTTCCCTATTTCGCTTCTGCCTCAAATCTTTCATTTCCATGAGCCGCAAAGCCTAAACACGCACGGTCAACGGTAAACGGATAACGGACAGCGCACCGATGACACCGTCAAGCCTTTTCAAGCCTTTTCAAGCCTTTTCAAGCCTTTTCAAGCCTTTTCAAGCCCTTTCAAGCCCTTTCAAGCCCTTTCAAGCCTTTTATTCCCCGACAATCGTCGCCGTATTCTTGATATCCGCCGGGATTTCGATACCGAGGACTTTGGCCGAGTGACCGTTGATGATGACGCCCAGATCCTTCTGCGTCTCAATCGCCATCGTCTGCGGCTTTCCTTCGCCTTTGAGAATCTTTGCCGCCATCGTGCCCGCCTGTTTCCCCAAGCGGTAATAATCCACGGAAAGCGAAGCAAACGCGCCGTCACGGCACATGCTGTCCGCCCCGACGAAGACCGGGATTTTCTCCGCATCCGTCACTTTGACGAGCGTCGGGATCGCAGAAGCAATCACATTATCCGTCGGCACATAAATGAAATCGACGCGGCCGGCCATCGCTTCGGCCACCTGCTGGATATCATTCACATTCGAGACCGTCATCTCCACGACCGCAAGGCCGAGCTCATCCGCGCGTTTCTTCATCTCCGCGCCTTGAATTTCCGAATTGACCTCCGAGGAGCAATAAATGAGTCCCGCCGTCTTGGCGTCCGGCAAAATCTTCTTTGCCAAATCAATCTGCGCCGCCACCGGATTCATGTCGCTCGCGCCCGTCACATTCGTATCCGGCTGCTCATTCGACTTCACGAGCTTGGCGCCGACATAATCCGTGATCGCAATCCCGACGACCGGGATGTCTTTGATTTCGTTTACGACCGCCTGCGCCGCCGGCGTCGCAATCGCGCAAATGAGATCCGGCTGATTGCTCTTGAAACGCGCCGCAATCGTCTTCAGATTCGACTGATCGCCCTGCGCATTTTGCTGATCGACGGAAATTTTATCCGGCCCGTAGCCCGCTTCCGCGAGAGCATCGAGGAACCCTTTGTTCGCTGCGTCAAGCGACCCGTGCTGCATAATCTGCACGATGGCCACATTCTTCTTGCCGTCTTCCTTGGCCGGCGCTTTCTCTCTGCCGCCGCAACCGACCGCCGTGCAAAGCGCCGCTGCCGCCAGACCCGCTGCCGCCCATCTCATCCATTTCTTCATTTTGTTTCTTCCTTTCCATAAAAAAAGTCCCGTCATCCAAGGGACGACAGGAACACATCGCGGTACCACCCAAATTATTTGAGAAATAAAAAAAAGAGCGGCCACCGAGGGACGAAACAATCCGTGGTACCACCCTATCTTCTCAAATCAACTCTCAATTCTTTAACGCGAATCACTCCGATCCTTCCTACTTTCATGTTCAGAAGGACAGCTCGGAAAGGAACTTCCGCATCCGTCACCAACCGGTTTCCACCGCCCACCGGCTCTCTTTGTGGATCGTGCACGCGTACTTTCTTTCGTCCTCGCCATTTGTGTATGGCGATACTATATCAAACGAAGGGAATCCTGTCAAGAGATTTTTTGAATTTTCATCAAAACAAAAACTGCCTCAGTCGCGCCCCTCCATCCTCAATTCTGCCTTATTCTTTGCCGCGTCGTACACGTCCGTAAAAGCCGCGCCGGTTTCTTTCGCGCGAAGACGGACGGATTCGTATTCCGGATAGCCGCAGAAAACGCCGCCGCGGATGACGCCTTTTACCTTGACATCTCCGTAGGGCGTCGCGACCGACATTTCTTTTCGCGGCAAGACAGTCCTGGAAACGGGCATCTCGCGGATGCCGATGGTCGTCGTTTCCTTAAATATAATTTCTTCCAACGCTTCTTTTTTCTCACGATCGCACAGGACAGACAGCTCCCAAGCCGGACGTCCTTTTTTCATGAAAATCGGCGCAAAATGCACGTCGCGCGCTCCCGCTGCCAGGAGGCATTCCGCCGTATAGCCCAGCGCTTCGCCCGTCGAATCGTCGATATCCGTCGTCAATTGCAGAATGTCTTCGTCCGCCTCCGTCGGCGCAATCAGCATCGCGCGAAGGAAACCGGGGCGCTCTGTGTATGCGCGTTTCCCGGCGCCGCATCCGATTTTTTCGACGGTGAAACGCGCCGGAAGCGTATCCGATGTCCGAAGCGCCGCCGCAATCGCCGCGCCCGTCGGCGTGACAAATTCGCCTGCAACATCCATGAATTGCAAATTCAGCCCATACGCCTCCGCGATATTCGCCGTCGCGGGGACCGGCACCGGCAGCACGCCGTGTTGGCAGCGAACCGTACCACGTCCTTCGCAAAGTACGGGAACAATGACATCCGTGATACCGAGATTGTCGAAACAGACGGCTGCGGAAATGATGTCGACGACGGAATCAATCGCACCGACTTCGTGAAAATGCACTTCGTCTATCGGCAGCCGATGCGCTTTTGCTTCCGCCTCCGCGACGATACGAAACATCCGCTGCGCCAGTTCTTTCGCGTGCGGCGTCATATCCGCCGCGTCGATAATGGCCGACACGGATGCCAGATTGCGATGCGCGTGGTGATGATGGTGCCCGTCTTCGCCGTGATGATGGGCGTCTTCGCCATGACCGTGACACGGCGCCCCATCCTCATGATGATGGCAGTGGCAGTGCCCTTCTTCTTCACCATGTTCGTGACAATGGCCATGATCATGCTCTTCATCGTGCTCATGATGGTGACCATGGCATTCCGTTTCATCCTCATCGTAATGATGGCAATGACACGCACCCTCTTCTTCGCCCTCATGATGGTGGCATTGGCATTCCGTTTCATCCTCATGATGACAACAACCGCAGCCACAGTCCTCATCCCATTCTTCCGCTTCCTCACACGCCCGATGGAACGCTTCGACCGCCGCAGCCGCTTCCTCCTCCGTGCCGTAGAGATACGCCATGTCGTCATCGAAATTTTCCAAATCTTCTTCCAGATACACATCGAAATCAACGCAATCAATCCCGGACTTTTGGATGCGCGCCACATCGACGCCAAAGCCCTCATCCGGAATGGAATCGAGCGCGCGCCCCAGCACATCCAAATCCGCACCCAAATCGATCATCGCGCCGACGAACATATCGCCGCTAATGCCGCTCGTCCCCTCAATGTACAAATATTTCTTTTCCATCATATCCCTTTCCCTTCCGCCAAACGATTGATTTGCGTCGCCACATACCCCGCGCCGAAACCGTTGTCGATATTCACCGTCACAATGCCGTTCGCACAAGAATTCAGCATCGTCAAAAGCGCCGACAGTCCGTGGAAACTCGCACCGTATCCGACCGACGTCGGCACCGCAATCACCGGGTTTTTGACAAGCCCACCGATCACACTGGCGAGCGCTCCCTCCATCCCGGCGACCGCCACGACACAATGCGCCGCCGTCAGCGTCTCCTCATGCGAGAGCAGCCGATGCAGCCCTGACACGCCCACGTCATAAACTCGCGTGACGCGCGTCCCGAAAAATTCCGCCGTCTGCGCCGCCTCCTCCGCGACCGGAATATCCGACGTCCCGGCCGTGGCGACGACGATCCCACCGATTTTTTCCTTATCCGGTCTTTCCTTTTTCAAAATGCGCGAAATCGGATCGTAGGAAATATCCGGGATGCGCCCCCGCACGATTTCCGCTTGCCGCTCGGAAGCCCGTGTCCCGAAAATTTCCCCGTTCTCCGACAGAAGCCGCTCAAAAATGTCCGCCAGATACGCGTCCGGTTTCCCTTCGCAATACACGACCTCCGGGAACCCCTGCCGCGCGCGCCGCCCCGTATCCGGCTTCGCAAAACCCATCTCGCAATACGTTTTTCCCTTCTCGGCCTCCGATAAGAGCGCCGCCGCCTCTGCCGCAGAAAGTTCCCCGAGGCTGACACGCTCCAAAATATCCGTCATCATCATGCGCCGCTTCCTCCTTTCGTCCGTCCTTCATCCATCGAGCCGGATCGGAACCCCGCCAAATCCATCGTCACGTACAAAAATCCAATCTCCGAAAACCGGCGAACCGTTTTCTCTCGAATCTCCAAAAGTCGCACCAAATCCGCTTCCGGCACCTCGATGCGCGCGATGTCTCCATACACCCGCACCCGAAATTGCGTGAAACCGTGCGCAAAGAGAAAATCCTCCGCCGCCTCCACCCGCGAAAGCCCCGCCTCCGTAAGCTGCGCCCCGTACGGAAAACGCGTCGCCATACACGCAAACGAAGGCCGATCCGCCGTCGCCAGCCCCGCGCGCCGCGACAACTCCCGAATCTCTGTCTTGGACAGTCCCGCCTCACAAAGCGGCGAGACAATGGAAAGCTCCGAGAGCGCCGCAAGCCCCGGCCGATACCCCTTCGTGTCGTCCGCATTCGTCCCGTCCGCCACGAAAGAAAAACCGTCCTGTGCCGCCAGTTTCTTCAAATTCTGAAACAAAAACCGCTTGCACAAATAGCAACGATCCGGCGGATTGCCCGAAAATCCCGGAATCGAAAGCTGATCGGCCGAAAGCACACGCTGCCTAATCCCGTGCTCGCGGCAAAACTCCTCCGCCTCTTTCCCCTCGCGCGCCGGCACCGTCGCCAGCCGCATCGTCACGGCCTCCGCCGCCTCTCCCAGCACCCGATGCGCCACATGCAATAAATACGAAGAATCCACGCCGCCCGAAAAAGCGATCAAAACCGATCCCATCCGCCGAAGCCGCTCCTCCAAAACTTTTTCTTTTTCCGAAAGTCTATCCATCCCAAAATCCTCGTTTTAATTTTATACCTTCAAAATAAAATTCTTCCCCATTATAAAGGAAACAAAAGAAATCGCCAATGCCTCCCGCGCTGTATTTCTCATGCAACGGAAGCATAAAAACACTCCACGCAAAAGAGGCAGCCATAAAGCCGCCCCTTTCACAACCGTTTCCGGCGTTGGAGAAGTATTATGGAAAGCCGGATGCCCAATAATGAGGGGGGGTGACGCACTTTTATCCTTATCACTGCACCCGACAATTCCACCTAAAGCAGTACACCGCGATGATTATTATCACGCATATAACCATTTTATTTTTCATAAGACTCGCGATGTCACATCTTATGAAAAACAAAACAAAAAATTATTCCTTCACCGATTTCCTCACCGTTCCCGACATTTCCATATTGGCCAGAATCAACGCAATTTGCTGTTTCATCCTGGCATTATCCGCTTTGAGGAGTTCGTTATCCACGCGAAGCGCATTCACTTGACGCACAAGATCCACATTCGGGCTGTAGAGACCAAGCCCTTGTCCACGGCTCCCCAGCTTAAAGGAAATACCCGCATTCATCATCGAGTCGCTATTTCCGATGGTAGCGCCGACAGAGAGCGTCGTATCGGCATTCGGCTTATAGAACGCCCCGAAAGCTCCGGCACTGGTGCCGCGATAGTGTCCGTAGCCCAGCGCAAACGATACTTTATCCGACGGATTGAATGCCTCCGGCCGAAGCGCCGCCAAAGCAGCTGCACCGGCACCGGCTTTCGAAATATCGTTGTCAAGTCTCCCGATGCGGGAATTGACATTCAGCACACTGTCCGTCAGGTTCTCCCCGAGACCGGCTTCAGAAAGTTTCGTCGTATCGCCGACCTTTTCATAGATAGCGCCACCCGTCACGATACCGGTATTACCGCTCTCAATCTTCCCATCCGTCTTGACGGAAATCACATTGTCGGAAGAAATAGAAATATGGTCACCGGCCTCGTACGTCGTGCCGCTCCCACCGGCAAGCCCATCCAGATTTAGTGTGAAGGCGGTCTGATCGGCTCCGTTCTTCACCGTGATTGTCTTCTTGTCGTCATTAAGCGAATACGTTGCGTTCTTGACAAGTGCCTGATATGCCGTATCCCCCGTGACCAGCGTCTTGACCCCGGAGCCAATCTCTCCCGTCTTGGCGGAAATTTTCTTATCCGTGACGGCAATCGTCTCATCATCTCCCGTGTATGGCGTGATTTGCCCGATTTGTGTTTGAATAGCATCATACACCGTGCCACCTGTCACAAGACCGCTATTGTTCTTCGCCACAGCCCCATCCGCCGTGACAGAAATCTTATTGTCGGAAGACATGGAAATATGATCACCGGCCTCATAGGTTACACCACTGCCACTGCCGCTGGGAAGCCCGGACAAATCCAATGTGAATGCCGTCTGATTTGCCCCGTTTTTCACCGTGACGGTCTTCTTGTCACTGTTCACGCTATACGTCGCATTTTTGACAATCGAATTATAGACAGTCCCGCCGGTGACGATTCCAGCATTCCCTGACGAAACGTTCCCTGCGACGTCGACAGAAATTTGGTTAGCGTCGGATATGGAAATATAATTTCCCGCCTCATACGTTACGCCTTCGTCGGCAAGACCATCCAAATCCAATGTGAATGCCGTCTGATTCGCCCCGTTTTTCACCGTGACCGTCTTCTTATCACTGTTCACGCTATACGTCGCATTTTTGACAATCGAATTATAGACAGTCCCGCCGGTGACGATTCCAGTATCCCCTGACGAAACTGCACCCAAAACATCGACAGAAATTGTGCGGGCCGCATTGTCCACCGTGACATAATCATTCCCCGCCGTATAATTTGTGCCGGCAATCGCCGTGTCGAGTTGTTTCTTATTGACGGCATCCGTATCCGCCGTGCCCGCCGTGACATTTGTTATCCGACGAGCCCCCGCAGAAATCGTATCTGCCTCGACGCCCGATCCGATTTGAATTTGTTTCCCTGTTTGATCGTAAGAAACCAAACCGTTTCTGGTCTCATCAAAATCTTTCAACGCCTGATCCAGCTCGACCAAATTCGTCGCGACGGTCACACTGTCTCCATCCTGCGCCGAAATATACTTTCCTTTCGCTGTCTTTCCGATGGCTTTATCTAAAGCCAAGAGATTGTTCGCCGCATCCTGTTCGCTGACATAGTGCAATGTCTGGTTGGTCGTCGCAATAGCATTTCTCGTTTCACCGTAAAGCGTCGCGCCGGAAACAAGACGTTGATCACCAGCATCCACTGTTCCTTGTCCGGGAACCTCGATGGTAAGAGCGGTCTGCGTCGTATCCTTAAATGTCAGCGTTGCCGTCTGCGCTTTTGTCTTATCTGTCGAAGTCGCGTTCGAAGCTCCGGCAATCAGCTGCCCCACAGCCGCCGCATCATGCGAATCGGCACCATACGCTACATTCACAATCTTACGCGTTTCCACATCACCGCCGCCGACGGAAATAACATTATCTTCCTCCGCCACGGAACCGGAGCCAAGCGCCACGGAATTCACTCCGCCGGCCTTCGCATTGTAGCCAAGAGCCACTGCCCCTTCCCCGGAAGCATTTGCCTGATACCCGTATGCTGCCGAATTGGTGCCGCGTCCGGCCGCCTCTCCGGATTCTTGATTCCACGAAATATCGAGCGCGTGAGTATCTTCATCCCCCACGACCATCGACGTATTATTTCCGAGCGCCGCATCCAAAGCTTCCAAATTTTGCGCGATTGTATTGGCCTTATCAAGGGCATGATAGTCGTTTCCCTTGACACGACCTTCCGTATAAAGTTGCCCACCGGAAATGAAGCCGGTATTGTTATTGGAAACCGCCCCCATTTTGAAAGTAACCGTCGTCTCTCCGTCATGAGACGTGATGGTATTCTTGGTAGACGTCAGTTCGACCGTCGCAGCCTTGAATGTCTGGCCGTACGTCGCCGCATCGCTATTTGATGTCCCGTTAGCGACATTTATGATACGGCGTGTCGCCACATCACCACCGCCGACTGAGACCACCTCATCTTCCTCCGCAACGGATCCAGAGCCGAGTGCCACGGAATTCACTCCGCCGGCCTGCGCATTATAGCCAAGCGCCGTCGCCGCTTCCCCGGAAGCATTTGCCTGATACCCGTACGCCGCCGAATTCATCCCGCGCGTCACATTGTCATCATCGACCGCCCCGTTCCAGACGAGATCGACCCAATGCGCCGACTCCGCCCCATCTCCAATCACAATGGATGAACCGGAGCCAATGCCAGTAATAGTGAAAGCTGTACCATTCACATTGTTCTTAATCGTGACCGTGCCATCTCCCTGCACGTCATACGACTGATTTTTGACATCATTTGCCCAGACTTGACCGCCGGAAACGAAATTGTTATTCCCGGAAGAAACCGTACCGGCCGCCATCGTGACGAGAACATTTCCGTCCGCATCTTTGATCACATTAGTCGCATTCGTGCCCGAAGTCGTCGCCAAGGACACCGTCTGATCTTTGGCGACACGCGTATTGGCCACTTTGTAAATCTGGTCTTCGACCGTGTCTGTCGCGTCATAAACATCGGTCACCCCTTTTTCTTCCCCAATCTTTTCCGCCAAAGCATTCAGATTGGCGCCCGCGGTATTACCTTTTGCAATGTAATTCGTCGATGTAATCTCTTCACGAGTTTCTTTATACAAATCCGCACCGGAAACAAAACCTGTGTCACTCGCAGTCAGCGTATCTCCCACTTTCGTGAACGTTGCCAGCACCGTACCGTTATTCGCCGCCACTTGGTTCGCCGTGATGGTTTTTCCATTAACCGTGGTTGTCGTCGTCCCCAAATTCACCGTCTGTCCGGTTTTAGCAATCTGGCCGAAATTGGCCGCATCTGTTATCGACTTACCGTCCGCCACATGCGTGAGACGCGAAAGCACTGTCGTCCCATACGTCGTTCCGGTCGGTGTTTCCTCCGTCAGCGTCGTGGGATCAATATCGTCGGGATCATGTCCGAAAGAAACCGTCAGCACCGTATTCCCCGATTCCGTTTTGGGGCCGACAGACGCTGCTGCTTGGTAACCGATAGCCGTCGCACCCTCACCGGTCGCCGTCGCCGATGTTCCGATAGCCATGGACATATTATTGACGGCTTGGTTCCCGTACCCAATCGCCGTCGCCATCTGACCGGTCGCCACATTATTAGACCCGACGGCCGTGGCATACATCCCACTCACCGTATTCGCACCGCCCACAGCCGATGCCCCTTCTCCGGTCGCCTGGTTGTAATACCCATACGCCACCGCCTGCGCCGCCGTCGCAGAATTCTGCACGCCGACAGCACTGGAATAATAAGGACCCGTCGCATAGTTTCCGGCACCGATTGCCGCATTCAGCGCGACCTCATCCTCCTCAATCGTTCCTTCACTGGTCGTTCCACCGGAAGACGATGCCGTATTCATCGTACCGATAGCCACGGAATATTGTCCCTTTACATTGTTATCGGCACCCAGCGCAGTCGCGCCCTCGCCTTCCGCTTCACTGCCATGTCCCAAGACCATCGTGTAATCCCCGGAAGCTTTAGCACCGACCCCGAAAGCGATCGCATTGAGACCCACTGCCGTTGGCGCGGACGCCGCCGCTTCCACCTCTTCACTCATCGCCATATTCTTGACTTTGACAGTATAAGCCGTATCCCCTTCCGCCTTGGAAATAGAAATCGTGTCACTGCCCTGATACGCATTCCCGGCCAACGCCTCTTCCAATGCTTTCAGATTTTCAGCCGTCGTCTTCCCATTTTTGACAATGTCACCGTCCACCGGCCGCACTTCCTTGTAAAGATCCGCACCGGAAACAAATCCCGTGTCCGTATCAGAAACCGCTTCCATCTCCGTAAATGTCGCCAGCACAGTCCCGTCATTGGCGACGATTTCATTCTTCTTCCCTTGCTCCGTCTTTGCGGTATCACGCGCATCCGTCGAAAGGCTGACCGTATTGACTGCCGTAACTGCGACCGCTTTCGCATCGAGAGCCGCCAAATTCTTGCCAACGGTACCATCGGCATTGAGCGCTCCATCCGTCAAACTGGATTGGATGTATACGCCGTTCTTTTCCTCATTCCCGCTTCTGGCCACCGTTTCGATCTGCGAGAAATTGACCGCATCCGTATCCGCTTTCCCTTCCGCGACATTCGTAAGACGGGACAACGCAACATCCGTGTATCTTTCCTCCACCGAAGAATGCGTATGCGTCCCTTCGTCGTAAGCTTTATACGCATCTCCATTCTGATGCCCGAAGGAAACAGTCGACACATTCGCACTGGTGCCATCCGTCAAAGTTTCTTTCGCAGTCGCCACACTCGCCACGGATTGCGTCCCGATTGCCACAGCCCCTTTCGCCGTCGCATAGGATTGATACCCGATAGCATTAGAAAACGTGCCACCCGCATAAGCGCCCGGCCCCAAAGCAAGAGTGAAAAACGCGCTTGCTTGCGAACCGTCACCAATGGCGATACCGTACCGGCTCTCTTGTGCCATATTGCCTTTAGACGAGCCGTCAGCATTTCTTTCCGATTCGATACCGACCGTCGCATTCCGGCCAAGCGCTATAGAATAATTTGCATATGCTTTCGCACCATTGCCGAGCGCCGTCGCACTCTCGCCGAGAGCTACAGACGCCGAGCCGAAAGCCGCCGTGGCCTGTCCGGCCGCTTCCGCACTGTTCCCGATAGCCGTCGAGTAAACACCGGCCCCAATCGCGCCGCCGCCGACAACCGCTGATTCGGAACCGGACGCTTTCGAATACCGGCCGATAGCGACGGTTTCATCTGCGGACGCCGCCGCCTGATAACCAATAGCAAGTGACTGACGAGCCCCCGCTTGCGAACCACTGCCGATGGCTACGGAAAATGTCCCTTTTGCGAGAGCCGTATACCCGGCTGCGACCGACTCATTCTCATTCGCCTGTGCTTTGGCACCGATGGCTGTCGCATACAAATCGATTGCTTGTGCTTCCCGCCCGACAGCCGTCGTGCCACCCACACTTGCAAGTGCCTTATACCCAACAGCGACACCCTGCGCCCCCGATGTCTTGGCATTGTAACCAATCGCGATACCATACAGACCGATAGCACCCAAACTGGCAGAAATGCTCGAATCCACATATACTTGCGCTCCGGCACCGATAGCAATAGTCCCACCGACGCCGGCACTGGCACTCTTGCCGAGAGCAATACCATATGATCCGGACGTCTTCGCCTCAGTCCCGATAGCAATCCCATCCTGACCCGTCGCCCCATAAGATGACAAGGTCGTATCGCTGTAAACCTGTGCACCCGTACCGAAAGCCTGCGCATCCTTGGCCAATGCTTCCGCACCTACGCCGAAAGCCACCGCATTTTCGCCCTGTGCCTTCGTCGTGCCATTCACCGCTTCATCTGTCGCCGCTGTGCTCATCGCCATATTCTTGACTTTGACGGTGTACGCCGTATCCCCGTCCGCCTTAGCAATGGAAATCGTATCACTGCCTTGATACTTATTCTCAGCAATGGCCGCGTCGAGTGAGATTAAATTTTGAGCCGTCGTCTGATCCTTGTCAATGTATTCATAATCTCCGACACCGTCGACTTTTTTACTTCCGGTCGGCCGCACTTCTGTATACAAATCCCCGCCGGAAACAAAACCGGTATCATTCGCCGTCAGCGTCTCTCCCACTTTAGTAAACGTCGCCAGCACCGTGCCGTCATTGGCGGCAATTTCATTCCCCTTGATATCTTTTTCGTTCACCGTATCACGCGTATCTGTCGAAAGCGTAATAGCCTGCCCAGTCTTGGCAATCTGCCCGTACGTCGCCGCATCGGTATTGACCGTACCGTCCGCGACGTGGACAATCTTCCGCTCCCCACCCGTATACCCGACGGAAACCGTATTCGCATCTTCCGACGTCGATTGATCCCCAATAACAACAGAATTATCCGCGACAGTTGTCACATTCGTGCCGAGGACGATAGCATTGTTCGCCGTGACGGTATTGCTCGCACCGAAAACATAAGAATTGTTTCCTTTTGTCGCATCGACAGTAATCGTACCATCCGTCCCTTTCGTTGCCGCGCCAACAGTATTTTTGTATCCAAACGATGCGGAGTTTGCTCCATAAACAGCAACCTCTTCCCCCGTAGCCGTTGCATTTTCGCCAACTGCTGTATTGTAACCGCCGAGAGCAGAAGCGTATTTCCCTGTCGCTGTATTAAAAAAACCATAAGCTGCGGAAAGCGTACCGCTGGCTTCATTTTTAAGACCGACTGCACTTGCATATTTTCCGCTCGCTTTGCTCGAATAGCCAAAAGCAGAAGACCAGAGACCGGATGCACTATTGCTATACCCAAAAGCAGACGCTTTCTCCGCTGTCGCATTATTGGAAATACCGAAAGCAGACGCACTGTAGTACGTCGCACCCTCTGCGCCGGCCTTATTGGAAATCCCGACCGCCGCCGAATTTCCGGCATAGGCATTATTTCCTTTCCCGACCGCCGTCGCAGTCGTCTGCGTCGCTTTATTCAAGACACCGATTGCCACAGACTGCGTCTCACCTGACGCTTCATTTTGACTCCCGATGGCGGCATTACTCGTCCCGCCGGTTCTCGACGCATCATTGTGTGAGCCAATGGCGACAGAATATTGACCCGTCGCAAAATTATAGTAACCAAGCGCCGCTGTTTCCTCCGCCTGCGCGTAGCTGTTCACGCCAAACGCTGTAGCATTCTTCCCGGTGGCCTGGCTCCCGTTTCCGAAAACAGCCGCATTTTCTCCCTGTGCTATGGCAGAATTCCCGACCGCAAAAGCGCGAGTACCGTCTGCAAGTGCCGAAGCGCCTAGTGCCAAAGAATTCTCATCCTCAACCTGCGTCATATTCTTAACTTTGATCTCTTTTGTCTCCGCATCGACAGTCACCGTATCACTTCCGGTATACGTCTCCGCACGCACGACGCTCACCGTCGGCATGGTCAAAGCGCCCAGCACAAATGCGACCAGCGCCATCCGAAGCTTTTTTTCGTTTGATCTTTTCATCTCAACCCCTTCTTTCCGCCAAAAGGCATTCCCAAAACAACCTTCAAAACAAACCATGCACAACCAAGTGGAAAAACATCTCGCATGATTTAGTGAAATGATCACCGCGAGCACAGTTCTTCCCAAACACCCGGCTCACAACTTCAAACATTTTCGTGCCATCGCGTATCCTTCTTCACACCCCTAATCACAAAACAGAAAAGAGCTCTCTCCGAAAGAGACC
The DNA here is from genome assembly GCA_963615055.1 of Lachnospiraceae bacterium. Taxonomy (GTDB): domain Bacteria; phylum Bacillota; class Negativicutes; order Veillonellales; family Dialisteraceae; genus UBA1822. The sequence continues at coordinate 31,571 of CAVEFO010000002.1, read as the reverse complement.
AAATTGTCGTCCCTTCCGGAAAGAGCCCATTCCCCCTTTCTATTTTAGAACGCGCCGAGAGAATCATTATTTGTCGATTCCCTCAGGCGCTTCCGCACGCAACCCGACCTATCCGTCTCTACATAAGCAAGACGAGCAAGGCGGTTGCCGATCATGTCTTCCAACAAAGGAAGCCGACAAGCCGACTCCCTTTGCTGCCGTTTCCGGCGTTGGAGAAGTATATGGAAAGTCATCCGCGCAGTGAAGCCCCGGTTGGCATTCTTAGGCCTCATCGTCACATCCGACATTTCCACCTTAGATGGATGCACCACGATTTCTATCATTTCCGTGAATCTCCATCCGGTCCGCGGTGCGATGACCCGATAAAAATCGATTCACGGAAGAACATGACGCACGCGTTAGCGTACAATAGATTTCTGAACGGAAGACGCTATCCCCGCTCTCTGCATGAGCTCTGAAACCTGCACTTCCAATTTCTGGATGCGCTGCGTCTGCATATCGATGATACGATCTTGTGCATCAATCCGTGCATTCTGCTGCGCTGTATTCGCCTCGATGCGATCCATGCGCTCGATCATCGTCTTTTCGCGACGCCACAAATCGGAATGGCCGCGCTGGCCGAGTTTGAAGGAAACGCCTGCATTCAACATCGCATCTCCGTTTCCGATCGTCCCCGCAAAGGAAAGCGTCGTGTCTTCATTTGGTTTATAGAAAGCACCGAGCGCACCGGAATTCGCACTCCGATAATGCCCGTAGCCCACCGCGAAGCTCCATTTGTCTTCGGGATCGTACTGCTCCGTATGAAGAGCCGCCAAAGCTGCCGCACCGGCCCCCACACGATTGATGTCATCATTGAGACCGTGCAAGCTGTCGTAGACCGTACCGCCCGTGACGAGCCCTTCGTTTCCGGCTTCGACTTTTCCATCAGCTACGACGGAAATCACATCGTCATCAGAAATAGAAATATGATCCCCCGCCGTATAGTCGGCACCGCTGCCGCTTCCGCCGAGACCCTCCACCGTGATGGTGAAAGCTTTGCTGTCATTGGCGTACAAAATATCCCACGAAGATTGTTTTTTGTTGAAGGTATACGTCGTATCTTTGAGCTTCACCGCTTCCACGGCGACCTGGTTTTGGGTAATGGCGCTCTCCAAATTCATCAAATTTGCTGAAACAGAATTCGCCTGCTTGACGATGGTCGTCTTAGTATCATCGATCGAGCCGATTTTCTGATCCAATGCCGTCAGATTGTCCGCCGTCGTATTTGCTTGCTTCACATACGTTCCGTCAGTCGGACGAAGTTCCGTGTACATCGTGTTGTTCGTGACATAACCCGTCCCCGCCGAAGTATCTCCAATCGTGTTGTTCGTCAGCTGGAGTTTAAAAGCCGTACCACCGTTATTATTTTGGACTTCTACCGATCCGTCTGCACCGAATTTATAAGTTTCATTCTTGACCAGCTGTCCCCAAGTCGCCGCTTCTCCGGCTTTCGCCCCGTCTGCCACATTCACAATCTTGCGGGTACCGACCGTGCCGCCGCCAATGGAAATAACATTCATCTCTCTGGCGACCGAGCCGTAACCGAGCGCCACGGAATTGGCAAAATTTCCGACACTGGCATTCGTGCCGAGCGCCAAAGAGTTGCTTCCGGACACGCTACTTCCGGCGCCGAGTGCAATTGAGCCCGCGCCGCCTGCCGTCGGTTTCGCCGCTGTAGCATCCGTCGTCCCCATAGCCAAATTCTTGACATTAATGACGGTTTCTTTAATTTCATTCCCGGCTTCATCTTTCATCACGTTGCCGTCTTTATCCTTGACAGCATCCCCTTCCGTGAAGTAGACCGTATCGCTTTCGGCATATGTTTTCGACGCAAGAGAAACATTCAGCTGGCTCACATTGACCGCATCCGTCGGATCCGTCCCTGCCGTAATGCCCGTCAGTTTTCTCGTCTTGTCACCTTGGCCAAAAGAAACTTCCGTCACGCCTGCATAATCCGTATCATCCCCGATAGATATTTTCGTCGCTGTCCCAGCGGTATTTTCGACCGGTTTGATAAGCTTGGAAACACCTTTGTCCAGATTGACAAGATTATCCGCAATGCTGACATTACTGCCGTCATCCGCACCACCGTCTGTTTTTTGAATAAAGGTGTATGTCCCTTCCGGCACTTTGCCGATGGCTTGGTCCAATGCTTCCAAATTATCCGACACAGTGATTGTCGTATCTCCGCTCGTCCCGTGTTGACCGATATAGTTCCAACTCCCGCCGGCGGTCGGCTCCGTATCCACTTGACCGATCACATCGTCCAAAGCTTTGAGATTCGCACCGGCTGTATTGCTCTGCTTGATATAGTTGTTGTCTGTATCCGTAGCGGGAATATCAGCGCGCGTCTCATTCCACACATCGCCGCCGGAAATGAAACCGGAAGAACCGTTTGTGGCTGCATCAGTGGCTGTCGACGATGCTACCTTACCCATCTCAAACGTGACGAGAGGCTTCCCATCCGCGTCCATAATCTGATTGTGCTGCGCATCATATTTTTTTTGCTCATCATCCTCGATATACGTACGTTTGCCACTCGAAAGTTTGACCGTCTGCACCGGAATGGTCGTCCCCATATCCGGAAGCTCCAACTCGAATGCCACCCCATTCGTATACCCGGTCGCATCCGTCGCATTCGTCTTAATCGTCGCGACGTACTTGCCGTCGGTTGCTTTGGCAAACGTATATCGATCACCGTTATTGTTGCTAATCAATTGGCGCCAGTTGACCGCTTCATACCCACTATAGGAATTCATTCCGCGCGCATCGGCTACATAGATCAGATTTCTCTCACTTCCCGAAGAACCGATGGAAACGACGTTGGCACCATCTGCCACCGAATTATCCCCCAAAGCAACGGAATTGCCCGCCGTCACACTGGCACCGTAGCCCAGCGCCACACCGGCCGCCGTCGCGCTGGCAGAAGCCCCCAATACCACCGCATTGGCCACAGACGAATTGGCTCCGTTACCGATGGCAATGACATTCGCCGCCGTTGCATTTGTTTTATAACCAATCGCGACAGCCTGCGCACCGCTACTCGTCGTAGCTGCCCCAAAAGCAATCGAGCCCACACCCGTCGCGCCTCCGCCGGTTGTCGTTTTTTCTGTTTGTATCAAAACGCCCGGATTTTCCGGATCTTCTCCATCGACCATCTCCGTCACAGAGGATGCGCCGATAGCGATAGCATTTTCCGCGGCGACCTTGGCCGCTTTCCCTAACGCAATTCCGCTCGTACCGTCACTTGATGCACTCGCCCCATTCCCTATGGCAATCGCACTGGCAGCGGAGGACACCGCTTGCGTCCCCAATGCCACGGTATCTGCCTTTTCTGCTTTTGCCGTTGTCCCAATGGCAAGAGCACTTTCGGCTGCTGTGCCGGCACTCTTCCCGATTGCAATAGCATTGGTATAAAGAGCTCGTGAACTAGATCCTAAAGCAATTGCACCTGTTTGTGCTGCCGTAGATCCGCTTTTTGCTGCACCGGCCTGCGCATCATATCCCATTGCCAAAGAATTATCAGCTTTAACAACAGACATATTCCCAATAGAAATCGCATTGATACCACTAGCAGATGTAATACTACCACCCGTACTGGCACCGCCAATTGCAATAGAATTTTTCCCCGCTGCCTTAGCATAAGCGCCTAACGCTAAACTGGAAGCGCCTAAAGCCCCGGTTTCCCTTCCTATAGCCACAGCATTATCATTCGTCGTTTCCTGTTCTTCACCACCAACCACAATGGTGCTACGTAATCCTGCTGTTGCCAACGCACCTATAGCAATCGTTCCGTCAGTGGCTGCTTGCGCTCCTGCACCAACCGCCACCGAATAATATCCCTTTGCCGCAGTAGATTCATAAGTAACCGGTGTCCCCTCAGCATCCAATGTCTCTGGGTAATCTTGCCCAATTGCGATAGATCGATTTCCTTCTGCCTTTACGCCATACCCATAAGCTGTACTATTTTCGCCACTAGCCGCCGATCCCTCCCCATACGTAGTGGAAGTAGCCGCTTGCACCGGGCTGCCGAAAAGACCTGTACTTAGCCCCAGAAGAACAGCGACTGCAAACGTCTTCTTCGATCCACATTTTTTATTCTTCACTTTTTGACCCCTTCTCATAAAACAAAATCAAGAATCCCGGCGACGTACCTCATCCCGCTTTAGGCATTCTCATTCCTATTCACCGTAAGTGCTACCACACACCCACCTAACAAAAATCTTTCTCCGCACAAAAGGGAGGACACCATGCCACTCCCCCTTTGCGGCCGTTTCCGGCGTTGGAGAAGTATATGGAAGTCCGATACAAGAAAAGACTGCAGCAGCGGCAATTACCTTCCCGCCGGCTTTATCACTGTATCCGACATTTCCATCTTAGTAAGAATCAAAACACCAAATGCTTTCGATTCTCTTGACACAGGCAGAATAATCTGCCGAAAGCCAATCGTTCGCTTTCATCAATCAAGCAATGTTATGGGCTTTCTTCGAAAGAGATCAAAATTTCATCCCCTTCGAAGAGAGCCCATAAAGAGCTCTCTTTTTCAAAAGCAAATCAGTCTGTCCGCTTCACGCCTATCGCTCGAAGCAGATAATCCGATTGCTTGTCAATTCTTTCTCCAACAAAGGGGGAACGACATGGTCGACTCCCCTTGCTGCCGTTTCCGGTGTTGGAGAAGTGTATATGGAAAGCCAAGCGTAGAGATCGAAGTGGGGTTGGCGCACCTCCATTCCCCTCTTTGCTCAGCTTTTCCACCATGGAAACCGGCATCGCGATTTTGTGACTTCGCCATCAGGTACGCGCTGCCATGAACCCGTATGACGAAAGGGAAATCCACCGAGATATTTCCTTTCCGGCCTAAGCCGACAAGATTGTCCCGCCGCAAAATCCGACTCCTTTCGGAAACGTTCGCTCCTCTATCGGCAGTAGATGGGATGACCGAATAGAAGAAACGTGCTTCTTCCGAGTCAGAGATTTGGAAATTATTTTTCCGTCATGGATTTCTGGACGTTTTCGTACATTTCCATACGCTGCAGAATCATGTTCACCGCTTCTCTCAAACGCTGATTTTCCGTATTGAGAGTATTCATGCGTTCCACAATCTGCGTATTGTACTGCGCCAGACGGTTGACCTGGTTGGAGAGTTCGCTCGTGCCGAGACCGGACATCGCGCTGCGGCGCCCAATCTTGAAGGAAGCCCCCACGTTCCAAGCCGTATCGGTATTTCCGAGCGTACTGCCGACAGAGAACATGACATCCTTGGTCGGACGGAAGAACGCGCCGAGAGCGAAGGCTGTCTGTCCACGATACGTACCGGACGCGACTGCGAAGTCTACCTTGTTCTCCGGATCGTAATCGAGCGGATGCAGGCCTGCGAGAGCGGCACCGACAGCACCGGCATCTTTCGCTTCCTGCGACATTTCGCTTCTCATGCTATTGAGCTGATTGACGTTGACCGCATCCGTACCGGCGACACCGGGTGCCACATTGACAATCTGGCGTTCCGCACCTTCGCTACCGACAGACACGACATTGTCTCTCGTCGCCGTGGAGCCGGAGCCGAGGACGACAGCGTTGTTCGCCGTGGTCGAAATATTATCACCGAGGGCATAAGTCTTCTGGCCGACTGTGGAGTCGCCTTCTTTACCGATGGTGTTATTCGACCCGATGGAGTAGCTGTTTCCGCCATAGACTTTGTTGCTGCTACCCGTTGCACCGGAGGCCGCGCCGGAAACGGTGTTGTTCGTACCGGTTGCGATGGACCCGGCACCGGAAACGGTGTTTTCGATACCGCTTGCCGCAGAACCCGCACCGGAAACGGTATTGTTCATGCCGTCTGCCGCAGAGCCCTTGCCACTGATGCTGTTATCGGTACCCGTCGCAGAGGAGCCTTCACCGCTGACCGTATTACCTTTACCGGTCGCCGTGGAGTCTTTCCCGGTGATTTCATTCTTCGTACCGGTGGCCGTCGAGCCGCTGGCGGAGGAATCGATCACATTGTCCATACCGGTCGCATTAGCGGTCTCGTTCTTGACATCATTATTGACGTTGGAGCCGTCGGTCGCATTGGAGATGAGCTGCTTAATCTGACCGAGGTTGACCGCATCGGTGTCTTTCGTACCGGCCGCCACATTGATGATCTGACGGTTCGTGCTGTCCGTACCGCCGCCGACAGAAACGACATTGTCTCTGTCAGCCGTGGAGCCCTTGCCGAGAATGACGGAATTATTCGCCGTGGTCGTGACATCACTGCCGACGACGAAGGTATCTGTGCCGACAGACGCATCACCCTTCGAGCCAATCGTGACATTGGAGCCGGTCGCATAGCTGCCGCCGCCATAGACGGTGTTGTTCGTGCCGGTCGCACCGGAGCCCGCGCCGCTGATGGTATTGTTCATACCGTTCGCGACAGAGTCCGCACCGCTGACCGTGTTGCCTGCGCCGGTTGCACCGGAGCCCGCGCCGCTGATGGTATTGTTCATGCCGTTCGCGACAGAGCCTGCGCCACTGATAGTGTTGCCGGTACCCGTCGCCGTCGAGCCGTCCGCGCCCTGATTGATGACATTCTTGTCACCGATAGCCACGGATTCATCGCTGTAGATAGTGTTGTTATTACCGGTTGCGCTGGAATTCTTACCCGTGCCGGTGCCTTCGCTCGTTGCATCCGAGCCGATGACATTGCCGGTACCGGTCGCGTTGGAGCCCGTCGCGCCCTGGTTGATGATGTTCTTATCACCGGTCGCCGTCGAGCCGTCGCTGTAGATTTCATTTCCATTGCCGGTCGCCGTCGAGCCGCTGACACCGCTGGTATTGGTACCGATGGTGTTGTTGTTGCCCGTCGCAGAAGACCCGCTCTGGCTGTCCGTGCCGCCATTGACATTGTTGCCGCTGCCGGTCGCTGTCGAGCCGTTGCCGGAAACGGTATTCTTGTCGCCGGTCGCCGTAGAGCCTTCACCCGTAACAGTGTTCTCTTTACCAACCGCGCTGGAGCCGCTGCCGTCGACAGTATTCGAGCCGCCGCCGGTCGTGCCGCTGCCGCCCGCTTCGATATTGTCGATAGCGTTCGCCAGTTTATCCAGCTGCGAATTGATATTGGTGACGGTGTTGTACACATCGCTTGCAGACGCCAATCCCGTGGACCCTGCTTTGGAAATATCTCCGACGACCGCAGAAATGACATTCTGATCGGAAATCGCGATATTCTGGCCGGCTGTATAAGCCACACTCGTACCATCGCCGCTTCCCGTGCCGAGTCCGGAAATCTTGAACTGCGTGCCGTCATTGGTCTGCAATGTAACAGTCCCGTTCGAAGCCGTGTAGTCTTGGATCTTCACGAGCTGACCGAAGTTCGCTGCATCGGTATTCTTCGTGCCGGCCGCCACATTGATAATCTGGCGTTCACCGCCGACCGAGCCGACGGAGACGACATTATCTCTATCCGCCGTGGAGCCCGCGCCGAGGACAACGGAGTTCTTCGCTGCCGTCGTGATATCGCTGCCGAGAACGAATGTGCCATCACCGCTGACCGTATTGTTCAAGCCGGTCGCGCCGGAGCCGGCACCGCTAACCGTGTTACCGATACCATCCGCCAAGGAACCTGCGCCGCTGACTTCGTTGCCGCTGCCGACAGCCGTGGAGCCTTCCGCTCCTTCCTTGATGACGTTCTTATCACCGACTGCCGTCGAGCCGTCGCTGTAGATTTCATTCTCATTACCGGTCGCCGTCGAGCCGCTGACACCCTTATCTTCCGTGCCAATGGTATTGTTGTTGCCCGTAGCCGTCGAGCCACCCGTGCTGCCGGAGCCGGAGCTTGTGCCGCCGTTGACGGTATTGCCGGAACCGGTCGCTGTGGAACCATCGCCGTTGACCGTGTTCTTATCACCGGTCGCCGTAGAACCATCACCATCGACAATGTTATCCTTACCGGTCGCCGTCGATCCTTGGCCGGAAGTCGTGTTGCCACTACCCGTCGCCGTGGAGCCATCACCTGTCGTATTGCCGCCGCTGATACCCGCTTCGGAAAGTGCCTTGTCCAAAGCCGCGAGGTTTTCGGCAACGGTATTGGTCGCGTTGATGGCCTTGTACGAGCCGGTCGAGGAAACTTCGCCGAGTTTGCTGTAAACCGTATCGCCCGTGACCAAGCCCGTCTCGCCGGAAGCGATATCACCCGTCACTGCGGAAATCGTGTTGTCCGTGATGTCGATATTGTCACCGGCTTCATAGGCTACGCCCGTACCGCTGCCCGTGCCGAGTCCGGAAATTTTGAACTTGGTACCATCATTGGTCTGCAATGTAACCGTTCCATCCGAAGCTGTATAGTCTTGGATCTTCACGAGCTGACCGAAGTTCGCCGCATCAGTATTTTTCGTGCCGGCTGCCACATTGATAATCTGTCGTTCATTGCCCGCCGAGCCGACGGAAACGATATTATCGCGTTCGCCGATCATGCCGGCACTCTTCGCCGTGGATCCTGCACCGAGAAGCACGGAATTATCCGATCCCGTCGTGATGCCGCTGCCGAGAACATACGTACCGTCACCGGTTACTTTGTTCCCCGTGCCCACAGCACCCGATCCTGTACCCACAACGGCATTATCATTGCCGAATGCTACCGAGCCGGCACCATCGATGCCGTTGCCGTTGCCGACAGCTGTCGAACCGGTCGCATCTGTATTGATAATATTCTTATTGCCGATTGCCGTAGACTTATCGCTGTAAATCTCGTTCTCATTGCCGGTCGCAGTCGATCCGGAAACAGGCGTCTCTTCCGTACCGACGGTATTGCTCGTACCGGTCGCCGTCGAGCCGGTCGTCGTCGTACCGGTATCCGGATCTTCCGTTGTGCTGCCGTGAACATTATTGTTGTTCCCGGTCGTCGAAGACCCATCACCGGTGACTGTATTGTCGCTGCCGGTCGCCGTCGTTCCTTCGCCGGTCTCATTACCACCTGCTCCCGCTTGTACAAGCGCATTCTCCAAAGCTTTCAAATTTTGCGATATGGTGTTTGCCTTTTTGACAATATTACCATCCGAAGTCACTTCGCCGAGTTTTCCGTAAAGAACATCGCCTGTAACAAGTTTGTTACTTCCTTTCTTCACATCCGTCGCCGTCGCAATATCCACCGAGATGATGTTGTTCTCATCGTCAATCAAGATACCATCGCCAGCGCTGTACGCCACGCCGGTGCCGGTGCCGGATCCATTATTGAGACCACTGATAGTGTAGAGAACTTCGTCATCCGCGTTCTTGATTTCGACTTTGCCGCCGGAAGCGGTGAATGTTGTATTCTCCGCCGTCTTTTGATAAAGAGTGTCGCCGGTAACGAGCTGTTTATTGTCTTTTACGACATCCGCGACCGTTCCCATATCGACAGAAATCTGTCTATTGGCAATATTGATACCGTCGCCCGCGGTGTAGGTCACACCCGTGCCGGAACCCGTTCCAATCCCTTCGATTGTGTACAGTTCTGTCCCGTCAGCATTCGTGATAGAGACCTTACCCTCATCATCGACCGTGAAAGCCTTGCCCTTGCCGGCAATCTGGCTGACAGTCGCGACATCGGTCCCATCGATACCTTCGGAAACATTGACGAGACGGCGAGTATAGTCAGATTCATAGCCTTCGCCCGTCCCATTCCTCAACGCATATACATTCAGATCTCCTTGCTTATGACCAAAGGAAACCGTATCCGCTTCATATGTCACAGAATCGGAACCAAGAGCAACAGAGCCTTCCCCATCGGCATAAGTGGAAGAGCCGAGTGCCGTGGAACCGGCCGCATGCCCAACAGCCGAATAGCCGTAAGATGACGAAGCAGCTCCATACGCCTGCTTTCTGACCGCATCACCGGTATTCACTCTGACTGCACGAGCTTTCATCCCTGCGTCATCAGGGCTAGAAGACGTGACATAGATATCTTCCTGCGAAGGATAAGAATCCGCTGCAAGAACAATATTGTCAGAAGCCAAAGACGCAGACGCACTGTTTGCTGCAACCAATTTGGTATTCGCAGTCAACAAAGAAGCCTCAGCCTCGTCACCACCGGCATCAATTCCACTCGCATCACCATATTCAGCAAACGAAATTAAAAGCGTACCGTCATTAGCAAAGAGGTTAAGATTGCTCTTGCTGATTGTCTGATTCGGCGCAATCATCTTCGCATTCAAAGCATTCAGATTGGCACTGATGGTACCGTTAGAATTCAAGCTTCCGTCGGAATTCAAAGTGGACTGGATATAAGTGCCCAGCATCGACTTTCCGTCAGGGCTCGTAATGGTATCTTCATATCTTCCGGAAACCACCGTCGGTGCCACAACATTGATTTGACCAAAGGTCGCCGCATCCGTTGCTGTCAAGCCGTCCGCCACATTTACAATCTTGCGCTGCGACGTCGTGCTGCCGACGGAGAACGTATTTTCTTCCGTCGCCACAGAACCGGCACCGATCGCCACGGAATTATCCGCCTGCGCATTGGCCTTGTATCCGTACGCCGTACTTTCTTCGCCCTTCGTCGCAATGGTCTCACCCATATCTGTGGAAAGCCAATGCTCGGTATCGTCAGATTCCACAACAGAAGAGCCGGAACCGGATCCAACGCCCTTGATGGTGTAGACTGTCTCGCCGGATACATTCTTGATTGTCACCGTACCATTGGAATCGACCGTAGACGAGCCACCGACCTTGGCAATTTGCGCCACCGTCGCCGCGTCCGTCGCCGCCGTGCCTTTCGCCACATTGACAATCTTGCGGGTCGCCACATCACCACCGCCGACGGAAACGACATAATCGTCATCCGCAATAGAGCCGGAGCCCAATGCCACGGAGCCTTCACCATTCGCTCTTGCATTGTAGCCAAGCGCGAGAGAATCATTTCCGAGTGCATTGGCCTGATAGCCGTACGCCGCTGAATTCGTGCCGCGACCATTTTCATCACCAAGCTGCTCATTCCAAGAAACATCCAACACATGAGCATCTTCGTCGCCGACAATCAAAGCCGCTTCGCCACTATTGAGCGCCGCATCCAAAGCTTCTAGGTTCTTAGCCACCGTGTTCGTCTTGCTGATGACATTGTAATTGCTGCCCGATACACGGCCTTCCGTATACAGCTGACCACCGGAAACAAATCCCGTATTGTTGCTGGCCACGCTAGCCTGTTTGAAGGTAATAGATGCCGTGCCATCATTTGACGTGATCTTATTCTTGGAGGACGAAAGTTCAACAGTTGCCGTCTTGAATGTCTGCCCATACGTCGCTGCATCGGAATTCGCAGCGCCGTTGGCAACATTGACAATCTTACGAGTCGCCACATCACCGCCGCCGACGGAAACGACATTCTCTTCATCCGCAATAGAGCCGGAGCCCAATGCCACGGAATTCAGACCGTTTGCTTTTGCATTGTAGCCGAGCGCCACAGCGCCTTCTCCCGCCGCATTGGCTTGGTAGCCATACGCTGCCGAATTCATACCGCGCGTCACATCATCAGCATCATTCCACTTCACATCGAGCCAACGCTGATCATCCGCCTCGTCACCTGTGATGACACCGCCGTTTCCAATCGCACTGTCCAATGCTTCGAGATTCGCCGCAATGGTGTTCGCTTTCTTAATCACATTGTAATTGCTGTCACTCTTCGTCACACGACCTTCCGTAAAGAGCTGGCCACCGGAGACAAATCCCGTATTGTTATTGGAAATGCTCGCTTGCTTGAAGGTAACCGTCGTACTTCCGTCGTGAGACGTGATGGTATTCTTCGAAGACGTAAGCTCGACCGTTCCGGCTTTGAAGGTCTGGCCGTATGTCGCCGCATCGCTATTCGATTCGCCATTCGCAACATTGACAATACGACGTTCCGCAACATCACCGCCACCGACGGAAACAACATTCTCTTCATCCGCAATAGAACCGGAACCCAATGCCACGGAATTCAGCCCGTTCGCTTGCGCATTATAGCCGAGAGCCACCGCTCCTTCGGCACTAGCGCTCGCCTGATAGCCGTATGCCGCAGAATTGACCGCCGTATTGACATCTTCACCGAAACCGGTGGAGAGCCAATGATCCATCTCATCAGAATCGACGATGGAAGAGCCGCCGCCCAAATTGCTGCCGTCAAGCGTGAAGAGCGCTTTCCCGTCCGCATTGGAGATGGTGACCTTCTTCGACGTCTTATCGAAGACGTAATCATTCTTATTATTGACCGTGATCGCCTGGATGCCTTTATCCAATGCCGTCAAGTTTGCCGCCGTCGTAGATGCCTGTTTCACGAGGGTTCCGTTCGCCGGACGCACTTCAGAATACACATCGCCGCCGGAAATGAAGCCCGTATCACCGGACGCAACCGAGCCTGCATCAAATGTCGCCAAGACAGTGTCATCAGCTGCTTTGATCACATTCGTCGCATCCGTGCCGCTCGTCGTCGCCAAGGAAACGGTCTGATCCGCCGCGACGCGTTTTTCGATGGATTTATAAATCTGATCTTCCACCGAATCCGTCGCTTCATACACGCCGTCTGCGCCTTTTGCCGCACCCAGTTTCGTGTCGAGTTTCTTCAGCTGAGCTTCGACGCTATCCGATGTCGCATAATAATTGCCACTCTGCTTCGCGCCGATAGCCGTATCAAGAGCTGCCAAATTGGCTGCCGTCGTATTGCTCTGCTGCACATAGCTGCCATTCGTCGGACGAAGTTCCGTATATGCAGCGCCGCCGGTCAAAAGTCCCTTTTCGCCGGAAGCAACCGCTCCCGTCTTGGCGGAAATCTGGCCGTCATCGGAAACGGAAATCGTATCGCTGCCGGAATACGAGCCGAAAGCACTGGATTCTACCGTGAGATCGAAAGCCTTCGTCCCATCTTTATTCATGACGGAAATCTTCTTGTTGTCCGCATCGATGGTATACGCATTGCCGTCGACATAGCTCTGCGTGATCGCCGTGTCGAGTTTCTTCATCTGCGCTTCCACCGTATCCGTGGTCGCATAGTACGTACCGGACGTCTTCGCACCAATTGCCGCGTCGACCTTCTGGATCTGCGCTTCGACATTATCCGATGTCGTGTAATAATTTCCGGACGTCTTCGCGCCAATCGCGGCATCGACCTTCTGAAGCTGCGCTTCGACACTATCCGTCGTCGTGTAATAATTACCGGATGTCTTCGCACCAATCGCCGTATCGAGAGCTGCCAAATTGGCTGCCGTCGTGGACGCCTGCTTCACATAGCTGCCATTCGTCGGACGAAGCTCCGTGTACGCCGCGCCGCCGGTCAAAAGACCTTTATCACCGGACGCAACCGCACCTTCCGTGACAGAAACCGTCGCAAGTGTCGTATTGTCATTAGAAACGATTGTCGTATTGCCATTCGCTTTCCCAAGCTCAATGGTCTGGCCGTTCTTGGCAATCTGCGCAACCGTCGCCGCATCCGTATTCGCCATGCCCTTCGCCACATTCACAATCTTACGCTGCGAAGTCGTGCTGCCGACCGCAAAGGTATTCTCTTCCGTCGCGACAGAACCGGCACCGATGGCTACCGAATTTTCCGCCTGCGCGTTTGCCTGATACCCGTAAGCTGTGCTGTTCTTACCCTTGGTCGTAACAGTTTCACCGTAATCCGTGGACAACCAATGATTACCATCCGTTTCGTAGTCTTCATTGAAGTCCACAATGGAGAATCCGCCGCCCGTTCCGGAGCCGATTCCCGTGATGGTATAGATGGTTTCGCCGTCCGCATTCTTAATTTCCGCTTTACCGGTACTAGTGACCTTCGTCGTACCGCCTTTTGCCGCAATCTGGCTGACAGTCGCAACATCGGTACCATCGATACCTTCCGAAACATTCGTCAAACGACGGGTGTAATCTTCCTCATAACCACTGGCAGTCCCACTCTTCAGATCATATACGTTCAGATCCCCTTTCTTATGACCGAAGGAAACCGTATCCGCTTCATATGTCACAGAGTCGGAACCGAGAGCGACAGAGCCTTCCCCGTCGGCATAAGTGGAAGAACCGATTGCCGTAGACCCGGCCGCATGCCCGACAGCTGAATAACCAAACGATACCGAAGCGGCACCATACGCCTGCTTTCTGACCGCATCACCGACATTCACTCTGGCTGCACGCGATTTCATTGACGCATCATCAGCCTTCGACGACGTGACATAGATATCTTCCTGCGAAGGATAAGAATCCGCTGTAAGAACAATATTGTCAGAAGCCAAAGACGCAGACGCACTGTTTGCTGCAACCAATTTGGTATTCGCAGTCAACAAAGAAGCCTCAGCCTCGTCACCACCGGCATCAATTCCACTCGCATCACCATATTCAGCAAACGAAATTAAAAGCGTACCGTCATTAGCAAAGAGGTTAAGATTGCTCTTGCTGATTGTCTGATTCGGCGCAATCATCTTCGCATTCAAAGCATTCAGATTGGCACTGATGGTACCGTTAGAATTCAAGCTTCCGTCGGAATTCAAAGTGGACTGGATATAAGTGCCCAGCATCGACTTTCCGTCAGGGCTCGTAATGGTATCTTCATATCTTCCGGAAACCACCGTCGGCGCCACAACCGTCAAAGCCGTATCAAGAGCTGCCAAATTCGCCGCCGTCGTGGAAGCCTGTTTCACAAAAGAACCATCCGTCGGACGCAATTCGCTATAAACCGTGCCGCCGGAGACGAAGCCCGTATTACCGGAAGTAACCGAACCGTTGGATATACCGACGGTGAAAACCGTATCATCGCTATTATTAACGAAATCTTGCGACGTTTTACTGGCAGAGAGCGTGACACTCTGCCCCTTCTTCACAATCTGTCCGTATGTCGCGGCATCGGTATTCGCCGTGCCATCGGCCACATTGACGACCTTTCTCTGTGCCGTCGCACTGCCGACAGATACAACATTGTCCTCATCCGCCGTGGAATCTTTTCCGAGTACGACCGAATTCTTCGCCGCCGTCGTAATCCCGCTGCCGAGCGCATATGTCCCGTCACCGGTCACATTGTTTCCGCTACCGAAAGCCCCGGAACCGGCACCATCCACCGTGTTGTCGATACCACTCGCCACGGAGCCGGAACCGCCGACCGTATTCCCGGAGCCTTCTGCAACAGAGCCGGAACCACTCACCGTGTTTCCGCTTCCAACCGCCGTGGAGCCGGTCGCACCCTGATTGATGACATTCTTGTCACCGACAGCCGTGGAACCGTCGCTGTAAATCTCATTTTCATTCCCGGTCGCCGTCGAGCCGCTGACACCCTGTGTGCTCGTGCCGATTGTATTTTTATTCCCCGTCGCAGTTGACCCGCTCGTCCCTGTACCGCCGGAACTGCTCGTACCGCCATTGACAGTATTTCCACTACCGGTCGCCGTCGAGCCGTCTCCGGTGATGGTATTTTTGTCTCCTGTCGCACTGGAGCCTTCCCCGCTGACATCGTTTCCACTACCCGTCGCCGTCGAGCCCGACCCGGTCGTATTCCCGCTGCCGGTTCCGGCCGAAGCAAGTGCCGCGTCCAAAGCAGCCAAATTCTCGGAAACCGTCTTCGTCTTATCGATAGCCGTATACGTCTTCGTGGAATCGATTTCGCCGAGTACATTGTATACAGTACCGCCAGAGACAATACCGGTATTTTCTCTCGCCACTGTACCCGTAGTATTGACAGAAATCCGATTATTATCATCAATACTGACGTTGCTTCCCGCCGTATAACCACCGGCAGAACCAATACCGGTAATTTTGTAAACTTCTTCACCGTCAAGATTCGTAATGGAAACCGTTCCATCAGAAGCCACAGCCGACGTCCCGCCAACTTTAGCAATCTGACCTACAATAGCAGCATCATTTTTCGATGTACCAGCAGAAACGTTAACAATCCTTTTTTTCGTAGATGCATTACCAACTGAAATAACATTCTTTTCATCCGCAACAGCACCAGAACCTATCGCTACCGAGCCATATCCGCTTGCTTGCGCAGCATAACCTAAAGCAGTGCTGATTTGTCCTGAAGCAGTACTACTTGTTCCGATTGCAATTCCATCCACAGCACTCGAATTCGCCCCATTGCCCATAGCTACCGAAGCCGTATCGCCCGCAATCGCTCCATATCCAAGGGCTATCGAAGAGGTGCCACTAGCTTTACTTCCATAACCAAGTACAGACGCGCCTCTTCCTGAAGCAGTACTACTTGTTCCGATTGCAATTCCATCCACAGCACTCGAATTCGCCCCATTGCCCATAGCTACCGAAGCCGTATCGCCCGCAATCGCTCCATATCCAAGGGCTATCGAAGAGGTGCCACTAGCTTTACTTCCATAACCAAGTACAGACGCGCCTCTTCCTGAAGCAGTACTACTTGTTCCGATTGCAATTCCATCCACAGCACTCGAATTCGCCCCATTGCCCATAGCTACCGAAGCCGTAGCAGTTGCCTGTGCTCCATTCCCAATGGCTATGGCCCAGGTGGAAGCACTGCTGCCTGCCTGATTCGCGCCGATGTTGATCGACCCATACCCATAACTCTTTACAGCATATCCAATTCCAATTCCAGCTTGAGATGTAACCGTTGCATTTGTTCCAATCGCAATAGTATCAGTATTACTTGCCGCAGCTCTTGTCCCAATCGCAACAGAACCAATCCCTGTAGAACTTGAAGTAACCCCTATTGCAACACTTGCATCTCTATTGGCTTCGCTTTCGGCCCCAAGTGCAATAGAATTTGTTCCTGTTGCCGACCCACCACCACCAGAATAAGCAGCCGCCTGTGCACTATCGACATTTCCCAATCCAGCGCCGCACAGAGTCAGCACGGCCAGCGAAAGGCGAAGGTAACGTCCACGAGATGCCTTCGTTTCGCCTCTCAATTTCTTCAATAATGAAAATTTACTCATAAAGCAAACTCCCTTCTTACCATGTCACCAATATGACAATTCATTTCTACAAGACGTGTCCTCTCTGAGTACGAAAACACTTTGGCACCGCCCATTTCAACGGCGGAGCCAAACAATCCGTAGCCCCTAAAGAGACACAATGAAATCACCGACTGCAACAAAAAATGCATCTCCTGTCACAAGGCAAATTTGCATCTCCTCTTTGCCGACGATTTCCAATTTCCCATTTCCATTTTTCCTTACACCTTACCTCCCGGCCAACCGACCACCGATAAGTATCCCATCACATAAAGCCAAATCACAGAGGAATGCCGCAAGGCCCGACATCTTCTCCCTCCTCCAAATCCGCTTTGAGAATATCCTACCACCCCCCCCCTGCTATTTGTCAAGTCTTTTTTTGCGTTTTCTCTCATTTCTGTTATTGAATTTTTTTATAGCGTGTTATAGATAGAACGATATTTTGTTTATTTTTGGCTTTTTCGGCGTCTGTGATGAATATTCTCAATGACGGAAATGAGCATCACCATTTTCCCCTGCTTACCTTTAGCGACATCGGCAACAAGATTTTTTGATAATCGATCCATCTCGATTCTCCGCTTCGCATGAAGCAATGCATCTTCTGCCCACTGTATCTCCCGGCTGAATATCTAAACTTTTCCCATCTCTTTCATAAGTTTTTCCACACAAAAAGGCAGTCCTCAAAACTGCCTTTTTGTGTTGTCCGTTTGCTGTTATCCGTTTATCGTGCCTCACATCGCAATGTCGCACGGCGGCTTTCACACACGTTCCACGGTTCACGGATGACTGAAAACGCCCGCCGTCCGCAAGCCTTTTCAAGCCATCCGCCCAAGCCAAAGAGACGGAAAGACGAAAAAGGAAAAAAGAGTCAAACATCAAGCCTCCTCCAGCTTTCCCCTCTATGTGACGCTCGGTCTACGGTTTACGGTTTACGGATGCCGGCACCCAGCACCGCCAAAAATCCTTCCCGGAATTGCCGCGCACCGCCGTTGGCCGGATGGCGGAGGCCGATGACTTCGTAGCCCGCCGCCCGAAGCGTTTCCTCGCTCTTCTTCCCGACGGCGAAAATTTTGACGGGACCCGCCAGCGCCAAAAAGGATTTTGCAAAGAAAAGTCCGTCCGCAAGCTCCGCCTCTGTCGGCGTCCGATTCGTGAGCGGTGCGCCTTTTTGATGTGGATGAAACGGAAAGATATTCCAAAGCAGAAATTCTTCCGGCACCAGCCCCGCCTCAGCCGCCGCGCCCCAGACCACGGTGTCCGTCGGCTCATTGAAGCCGTCCTTTCGCTGCGTTTCTTTCAAAGGAAATGCGCTGTCCGCCCGACTCGTCCGCACGCCCTGCGCCCCCAAGACCATCTCGGCCGTCACGGAAGGGTGGCGTGACAAGAGCATCCGCTCGCAAGTCATCGCAATCCCGGAGAAACGCCCGCCCTGATACCCGCAAGCCTCCGCCAGAAAAAGCACCCGCGCCCGCCCGATGCGCCGCTCCAAATACAGCGAAAGCTGCCGCCGCCGAATCGCCGCCGCGCCCGCCACATCCAGTGCCGTGTCTTCCTCGCCCCAAGGATTAAAAACGCAAGGACGCCGATAGGCAGAAAGGTCGCGTATAAAAGAAGAAATTTTGTCTTCCAATGGATTTTCCTCCGTGTGCGTCAGGATGTGGTGCTCGGCTTTTTCTGTCAAGCGCATGATAGTTATTAGCTGTCGGCTATTAGCTGTTGGTTTTTGGCAGCTCATGGCGGATCAGACATCAGCCATAAAAAATTGGCAGTCACCGATTAGCCCTCTTTTGAAGGCAACCTTCCGGTGGACGATTGCCGGTGGCCCGAAGGACTGGGAGATAAAGGGCTCTTTGTGAGAAAAGCTTTACATGGAAGCCCCCACCGTTTCTATGCAAAAATAAAGCGCCGAAAGCGCCTTATTTCTCCTTATACACTCTCCCCGACACAAACGCCTTATCCTCGACAAAGCGCGAGAAGTTCGCGGAATCTTCGAAATACTCCTGTGCCGAGCGCGGTACGAAGAGCGCAATCGGTGCGTCCTTCTCCGCCCACATCTCCGACATCGTGATCGTCGGCAGATACGAATATTTCTTCTCCCACTCGTCCTCTCTCTCCGGCCCTTTCCGCCCGCCATCCTCCACGACGCGCGGCGCGAAATCGCCCATGTAGAAAACGTAGGAAACGTTGTAATCATTGTAAATGTAATGACGTCCCGGCCGGTCATGGAAATATTGCGCCATATCCGTCGTCGAGCGGTACACCATGAAATTCGTGAGCCCGCCGAAAACGAGGCAGGTATAGGAAACGGCCATCGCCGCCGTCGCCAAAAGCGGCATGGATGTGTACTGTTTCTTCTTCCATTGGCTGTACAGAATGACGACTGTATACGCGCAAATGACGTAAAACGTGAGATAATTTCCCGGCTGCATATAAGCCGCCACAGCCAGCGCTGCAAGCGTCAGGACATACGGCACGACAAACGCAATGCGCGCGCCCTTCGTTTCCTCGTCAAAAAGCTGCCGGAAAGCCAAGACGGCGAGCAAAATGCACGGCACGACGGCGATATACGTGTACGTGACGTATTTCGTCGCGACAAGCGTGTAAAAAGCGACCGTCCCCCAGCACCAAAGCATAAGGAAATCATAGAGCGTCGTGCGCTCTTTCCATCCACGCCACATCGCATAAAAAGAAAGTCCCGTCCACGGCAAGAGCGACGCCGGTAAAATGGCAAGATAATAGAAGAAATAATTATCCTCCGGATGCTCAGAGACAAGCGCCCGCGTCACATTGTGCAGCCCCAAAAAGCCGTCGACGAAAGCCTCTCCATGCGTCGTATACATCCAGTAATACCAAGGAAGCGCCACGACCGCGAAAAGCAAAATCCCATGCGGCGCGAAAAGATACAGGAAATCTTTGGCACGTTTCCTCGTCAGCACCCACAAAAACAAAATGAGCCCCGGCAGCAGCAGCCCGACCGGTCCTTTTACGAGGCAAGCCGCGCCCGCTGCCGCGTAGGCAATCGCCATGTGTCCCCATTTCCGTTCCGTAATCCCGATGTAGGCGGAAAACAAAGTCGGCACCGTGAAAAGAAGCAAGAAACTATCTGTGACGACGGCGTGAGAGAGAATCCAAAATTCCAAAGACGTCGCCAAGAGAAGGCCCGTCCACACGCCGACAGAGCGGTCGCCCGTGATGCGCCTCACATAAAGGATCGTCAGCACAATCGTCGCCGCCCCCGCCACCGCCGCCGGGAAACGGGACGCCAGCGTCGTCGCGCCGAAAAGCAGATACGAAGCCGCCAGCATCCAATACGTGAAAATAGGCTTGTCAAACCAAGCGTTTCCGAAAATCTGCGGCGTCAGCCAATCGCCGGAGAGCGCCATTTCCTTCGCCGTCTCCGCATAATTCGACTCCACGGGGTCCGTGACGGGCATCTGCGCCGCGCCCCACAAATAAAAAAGCAAGGCCCCAAAGAAAATCAGAGCCAACAACACGGGAAACCGAAGCGTGCGATTCATAAAAACTCCTTCAAGACAGTCTCAGCGTTTCCGCAGATACCAATACACCGCCACAATGAGCAAAACCAGCAAGACCGAGCCGACGGCGATTTCATAATGATAATCCAAAATCACGCGCCAATTTTCGCCGAAGAGTGCGCCGAGCCAGACGAGGAGAATCGTCCATGGCACCGTCCCGATGACGCTGAGCAGAATAAATTCGGGAAGCGGATAGCGCGCAATCCCGGCCGGCAGAGAAATAAACGTGCGAATCCCCGGCAAGAGCCGCCCCGTGAAAACGGAAATACCGCCGTATTTGGCAAACCACGCATCCGCCGCCGCCAATTTCTTGCCCGTGAGCCCGCCCTTATCACCGTATTTCAATAAAATCGCGCGCCCGCCTTTGTAGCCCATCCAGTACGAGGCAAGCGAGCCCACAATCCCGGCGACGGTGGCCACCACGACCGTCGGCCAGAAAGAAAAAATCTGCTGGGAAATGAGAAATCCCGCGAAGCCCAAAATGATTTCGCTGGGAATCGGGATATTCATATTCTCCAGCGCCATCGTCACAAAAAGCGCCACATAGCCGTATTGATACAGAAAATCCGTAATGATTTCCATGCTGACATCCTTATCGACAAAATCTGATTATAAAATTTTTCTATTTACTATACCATATTATGACCCCGAACGAAAAGAGGAAACACAACCATTCCCGCTTTTCATGACTGTAGTATATCATGCAGTACCATGCATTGCAAGATAGCAAAAAAGAGGAGCTCTTCCGCTTGGGAGGAGATAGCTCCCGTTTCTGTTTCTGCAAATCCGGTCGCATTTCCCTTCCAAATTGGTTTTGAAAAATTGACGCCGCGCCACCAACTTGCTACAATACACGTATAACTTATATATTTGTAAAGGAGGCAGCATATGAACATGAAATGGAAAGCGGCGTTGGCCGTGGGATTTCTGGCAGGCGCCGTCTTGCTTTCGGGCTGCGGCGGAGAGAAAAAGGAAGCGGCAAAAGAGGGCGCGAACGTGATTCGCGTCGGTTCGGAGACGACGTATCCGCCCTTTGAATTTACCGAGGGCGAGAAATACGTGGGCTTTGATATCGATTTGGCGGACGCCGTCATTCGCGAAATGGGCGGCACGATGGAATTCAAGAGCATGGGCTTCGATGCGCTCATTCCGGCGATTCAAAGCGGCCAGATCGACATGGCCATCGCAGGCATGGACATCACGCCGGAGCGCGAGAAACAAGTTTCCTTCTCGGACATTTATTACGACCGGACCGGCTACGTCATCATCATTCCGAAGGACAACACGACGATTCACGATTGGAATGAACTCGAAGGCAAAGTCATCGGCGCACAGGTCGGCACGCAGCAGGCCAAATACGCCGCCGAAGTCAAAGATTCCCAAGTGAAACAATTTGATTCCAATTCGCAGGCGTTCATGGAACTCAAAGCCGGCACGGTCGAAGCCGTCGTCATCGACGCGCCGGTCGGGATGTATTATCTGAAACAGGGCGCCGACAAAGATTTCAAACTCGTCGGTACGCCGAAGGACAACGCCGGCTTTGCCATCGCGATGAAAAAAGACAACAAAGAATTGCAGGAAAAAGTGAATAAAGCGCTCAAGACGATCAAAGACAACGGCGAGTATCAAAAGATTTACGACAAGTGGTTCGGCGCGTCGGAGAAGAAATAATCCGCTTACCGCTTACCGCTTACCGTTTACCGTTTACCGTGTCTCACATCCTTATGACAAACGAAAGTGTACATACACGGTTACACGGACGACGGAGAGCGGCTCACGAGGGCCCTATCAAAGAGTTGCGAATAACAAGAATGCATTGGATTCGCAACTCTTTTTTCGTGCGTAAAGTTTTGCCGGAAATATTTCGTTCTTTTCTCCGTTTATGCTAAAATATAGACAACTATATATCGATTCATTGTATATTAGGAAAGCGAGGATATCATGGCCGAGAAAGAGAAACAACTCCCCGACAAAAAACTCACGGACAAAGGCGAACGCGTCCGGGAAAAAATGATCGTTGTCACCGCGCAAATCCTGCGCGAAGAAGGTTTCAAAAAAACGACGGTGCGCCGCATCTGCAAAGAAGCGAATGTGAATATCGCCGCCATTCGCTACTACTTCGGCTCCAAAGAAGAACTCATCGGGCTTGCGCTGGAATACATGATGGGAAATCTGGAAACCATCGTCGCGACATTGGAAGACACCCGACTCTCGGCGCGTGAACGGCTCAAAAATTACATCCACGCCTACTTCGCGCTCGCGGAAAAGCACCCGGCGCTCTTCCGCTCCATCACGCGCCCCTCCAGCGACGCCGCCCAGGACACGTATTTCGTCTATCTCACCTTCCTCTATGACCAAGTCTGGACGAAATTCCTCCACATCGTCGGCGAACTCTCCGGCCTCACGGACGAACGCGATATCGAGCTCAAAAGCATCCAGCTCCTCGCCGCGATAGAATTTCCGCTGATTCTGGACGGAAACAAAGCCGGTTTTTTCCTCCCCTGCACGGCCAGCGATGCATCCCTGTCGCGGTATATCGATTTGCTGATTGACGGGATAGAGAAATAAAGGGGCATCGCCTATGAAGTTTTAGGCTTTTGGCTGCATGTATGATAAAACGCTTTCTGCTGATAGAAATGAAGAGCTCAGCTTGGCTCTTCTTTTCTTTTGCGGCATTTGTGATGAAAGCTTTCTGCTGATAGAGATGAGAAATAAAGCATGCTCAGCTTTCGTTTGTCTCTGTAATTCTGACGTTGACTAAAGCTCACCACATTCTACAATGCAAAAATTCCACAAAAAATAACGGCAGTCTCACGAAAAGACTGCCGTTATTTTTTATTTTACGGGATAAAAATCTCCACACCGGAAGACGCTTATTTCTCCCATGCCCCTTTCTCATCCGTTTCCTCGACGCGGTACCATGCCGCGTAGAGCGCCGGGACGAAGAGGAGGCCGAGGGGAGTCGCGAGGACGAGACCGCCGATGAAGGCCGCGCTCATCGGGCTCCAGAACGGATTCGGAAGGAGCGGAATCATGCCGAGGACTTCGGCAAAGCTCGTCAGCATGATGGGACGGAAACGAAGTACCGCCGAGTCGATGATGGCTTTGTACGGGCTCATGCCTTCTTCCAAATGCTGGCGAATCTGATCGAGCAAAATGATGCTGTTTCGGATGACCATGCCCATGATGGCGAGCATCCCGACAATGGCGACGAAGCCCATGGCCTCTCCCGTCACCGCAAGTGTCAGGAAACATCCGATTACGCCCAGAGGTCCGGAAATAGCCGCGATGACCATGAGCTTGATGTCTTTCAATTCAAAAATCAAAATCATCAAAATCACGAAGACCATAATCGGCACGGGCGCCAGAATATTCGTCACGGATTTTTGGCTGTCTTCCAGACTGCCGCTCGCCTCCAGCGTATAGCCGGTCGGAAGATTCTTGGCAAAATCGGCGAGTGTCTTCGAGAGGAGTTCTTTGGCGACGCTGTCGGATTTCGCATCACCCGCCGCTTCCGCCCGAAGCGTGATGCAGGGCGCCGCGTCCCGTCTCCAGATGGTAGAAATTTCATTTTCATAGGAAATATCGGCAAATTCGCCGAGCGGAACATATTTCCCGCTGCCGACGTGGACAGGAATCGAGGCCAAATTCGCCAAACGCACCACATTGTCGCCTTCGAGACGGAATTTGATCGGGACGAGCTGGTCGCCCTGATAGGATTCGGAGACTTTGTAGCCGGAAAGTTTCACGTACAAATCCTGCGCAATCGAATAATTGTCGGCGCCGAGCGTACGGAGTTTGTCCTGATCGAAGCGAAGCCGCACGACGGGCGCCGTTTCCGGCCAATCGAGACTCGCATTTGTGACGTCGGGATGCGTCTTTGCCATCGCGAGCATTTCGTTTCCGAGACGTATCGTTTCCGCCATGTCCGGCCCGCGAAGACGGAGCATGATCGGATATTCGGCGGGCGGCCCGGTCGTGATGTATCGGATATGCGCGCGCGCTTCCGGATATTGATCGGAAATCGTTTGCAAAATTTCATCATGCAATTCGTTTCGAGCGTCCGTATCTTTAGCGACGATGATCATCTGCCCGTGCCCGTCTTCCGGCGGCAACGGCGTGAAAAGCAGAATGAAACGCGGCGCGGAATCGCCGATGTACGTCGAGAAGGAAGACACGCGATCGTCACCGTAGAGCGTATCGGCGATACCGGCCATGACGCGTTTCGTGTCTTGGATGCCGGTCGCCTGCGGAAGATTGACGTCCAAAATCAGCTCGGGGCGGACGGAGGCGGGGAAAAATTCCTGCTTGATGAGAGGAAACGTCGCCAAGGACGCCACAAAGAGCGCCGCCGTGCCGATGATCATGGATTTCCGGAAATGCACGGCCTTGCGAATCGCTTTGTAGAAAAAGGCGTAGGAAACTTCGTGGAGCCGATGTTTCCATTCCGACGGATGCTCATCCACCCGAATCAATTTGTAGCCCAAGACGGGGGAAACAAAAATAGAGGCGAGCCAGGAAATGACAAGCGTCGAGAGGATGACCCAGAAAAGGGCATTCGTGTACTCGGCGGTCGTCCCATCGGCCAGCCCGACGGGAATGAAGCCGGCCGCCGTGATGAGCGTCCCGGCAAGCATCGGCATGGCGCAAGCTTTGTACGCACTTTCCGCCGCTTCCATCCGTTCGGCGCCGTGCTCCAGTTTCACCTGCATCATCTCGATGACGATGATCGCGTCATCGACGAGAAGACCCAGTGAGACGATAAGCGCACCCAGCGACACGACGTGAAGATCGATGCCCTTCCATTTCATGAAAAGAAACGACGCACAAATGACGACGGGGACGCAAAGCGCCAGCACGAAGCCGCTCCGAAGTCCCAAAGAGAGGAGAGAGACGGCCATGACAATGACGAGCGCCTCCAAAAGAGCCTGTGTAAATTCGGCAATCGAATCATTCACGACGCTCGGCTGATCAGCGACAAGGTCGACATCGAGCCCCACAGGGAAATCGGCGCGAATTTCCGCCACCGCTTTTTCGAGATTTTCGCCGAGTTTCAGATTGTCGCCGCCCGGCGTCATGGAAATCGCGACCCCGACGGCCGGTTTCCCATTGAAATACATGAGCGCCGTCTCCGGCTCTTCATAGCTCTGCGTCACACGTGCGACGTCGCCCAGACGGAACGAACGCTCGCCGACATGAATCGGCAGATTTTCAAGCGCTTCCTTCGTGCCGATGAGACCTTCCACGCGAAGCGCGACATTTCTCGTATCCGTGTGAATCGTGCCGGACGGCATCATCATGCCCTGCTGCTGCACCAGCTGGAAGACTTGCGACGGACTCATACCGAAAGATGCGAGCTTATTTTGATCCATCTCGATGTACATCGTCTGCTGCTGCACACCCAAGAGTTCAATTTTTTGCACATCGTCCACGGCGAGCAGTTTCTGCCGCATCTTCTCGGCATATTTCCGTTTCTCTTCATAGGAGAAACCGTCACCCGTCAGCGCGTAAATCGATCCGTACACATCATCGAAACGGTCATTGATATACGGCCCGTACACGCCGGCGGGCAGCGAGCTCCACACATCGGAGACCATATTGCGGACCTCATGCCAGCGCGTCTGCACCTCCGCCGTCGGCACCTCGTCCTTCAAATGGACATAAATCACCGTCTTGCCGTCGTGCGTCACGCTCCGAAGGTAATCGAGCCCCTTCGTATCCTGTAATTTTTTCTCCAGCGGATCGGTCACCTGCCGCGTGATTTCCTCCGCAGACGCGCCCGGCCACGCCGCCGTCACCACCGCCTGCCGGATCGTAAAGCTCGGATCCTCGCTGCGCCCCAGCCGGAAATACGACCACATCCCGCCGATGATGATGGAAATGATGAAGAAATAGACGATTGACTTGTGCCGAATCGCCCATTCCGCCATATTCAGCCCTTTCATATCCGTACCTCTTCGCCTTCATGCAGCTTCTGCCCGCCGGCCGTCACGATGCGATCCCCTTTTTTGACGCCCGACGTGATCTCCACCGTATCGGCGCCGTATGCACCTGTTTTCACCGGCACGAGCGTGACCTTTCCGTCCTTCACGACCCAGACGGACGGCTCCTTCTCCGTCCCCGCGATGGCCGTGAGCGGAATGTAGAGCGTTTCCTTTCCGGCGCCCGTTTCCGCAAACGTCACCTCCGCCGTCATCCCGACGGACAATTTCGGCGCGTCCGTCAGCGTGATTTTCGCGTCATACGTCCCCGTCGACGTATTTGGAGACGCCGCTTTTTCGCTCAAAATGCCGGAAACGGAAACGCCCGGCAGCGCCCAGAACGTCACCGTACACGGCATCCCGACGCTGTACGTCCCGTACTGTTTCTCCGTCAGGGAAATCCGCACCTCCATCTGCGAATCATCCACGAGATACGTCACCGGCGTCCCCGCCGCGATCACCTGCCCGACCTCATAGAGCGTCTGCCCGATGATCCCGTCCCGATCCGCGACAAGAATCGTATTCGACAAATTATTCTCCGCGCGCGCCGCCGCCGCCTGCGCCTGATCGAGCTGCGCCGCCGCCAAATCGTACGAATTTTGCACCTGCTCCATCGCCAAATCCGAAATGGCATCCGCGTCATGGAGTCCCTTGTAGCGCCGCAGCGTCGACGACGCCAAATCAAACTGCGCCCGCGCCGAGACGACAGCCGCCTCCGCCGCTGCCTTCTGCTCCGTCGCATCCTTTGAATCCACCTCGAAAAGCGCCTGCCCCGCCGTCACCCGGTCGCCGGATTGCACATACCGATGCATGATTCGCCCGCCGACCTGAAACGCCAAAGCCGACTCAAAATGCCCGTGCACCGTCCCGGAAAACGTCCGTTTCTCCCCGGCCGTATCCGCAAACGCCACCATCGTCTTCACCAAAGGCGCCGCCGTCTCCTGCGCCTGTTTCTTCCCGCCGCAGCCGGCCATACAAGAAACCGCGAGAGATACGATAAGAAACGCCGAAATATATTTCTTTTCCATTCTGTTTCTCCTTTGTGAAAAATGAAAGAAGCGTGGCTTGGGATGTTCCTCGCTTGCGTGGCATTGGCGCTAAAAACTTTTGCAAGATGGGGATGAGAGATGAGACGTGCTCAGCTTTAGGTGTCAGGCGCAAGATAGGGATTAGCCGTCAGCTGTCAGCTGTTAGTTTTGGGAGTTTTATAGAGATCAAAACGTCCGACTCCAAAATAAATATTGATTGTGTGTGAATATATCGTGCTTCGGTGAAAGTGAGAGACGGTCAACGGTCTACGGTCTACGGTCTACGGTAAACGGTCAACGGTCTGCGGATAACGGAATTACACGCGCCCGATGCCCCTCTCCAAAATCCCCCACACAGCGTCCATATATTCCTTCGGTGTCGGCTCGCCGCCTTCGGCCAGATCCGCCATGATTCCGTGCGCGAGATGATAAAAGAGCACCATCCCCGCCCACGCCATCGAGACAATCTCCGCGCGTGCGTCCGAGCGATACATACCCGTTTCCTGTCCTTCCGAGAATGCTTTTCGCTGCACATCGATCATTTGCTTCAATCGCTCGCGGACGAACGAACTGAAAACGTCCGAACCTTCCATCAATTCGCGAAAGATGAGGCGCATGACCTCCGGATTTTCCTCGCCGCAACGCATCAGGAAATCTCCATACAAACGCAGAATGGCATCCGGCGCGGGGTTTCCTTCCTGTACGCGCTCCATGAATTCCGAAATGAGACTCGTGCCCTCTTCGAGTACCACGCGATACAGCGCCGCCTTGCCGCCGAAATGATACGAAATCGCCGACGATGAGACCCCGGCCTCCTCCGCAATGTCGCGAATCGACACCTTTGCATAGCCCGACTCGGCAAACAGCCGCTGCGCCGCCCGCAAGATATCGCCCCGGCTATCCGTCGCCGCTGCCGTCCCATCCGGAAACAGCGCGTGATACAGCTCCTCTTTGCTTCCGAAATAATACGAAATCGCCGAAGCCGACACCCCGGCCGCCCGCGCGATGGCCCGAAGAGAGACGTCCGAAAATCCCCTCTCGCGAAACATCTCTCGCGCCGCTTCTACGATTTTGCCCTTCTTGCTACTCTTCTCCAAATCCATCCATACTCCTGATGAAACAAAAAAATCATTCATTCCAATCGTTTCAATAGTTGTATTATACCCAAAAACAGAAAAAAAGCAATGGGACCTGAACCTATTGCCACCATACCGATTTTAGATTATACTTTGAAAAATCAGTGGCATGACCTTGCTGCTTCTCTGCCTTTTCGGCATTTGTGATGAAAACCAAGTGCTGATAGGGAGGAGGGGCAGACCTTGCTGCTTCTTTTCCTTTCCGGCATTTGCGATGAAAGTCGAGTGCTGATAGGAATGAGGGGCATACCTTGCTGCTTCTTTGTCTTTCCGGCATTTGTGATGAAAACCAAGTGCTGATAGGGATGAGGGGCAGACCTTGCTGCTTCTTTGCCTTTCCGGCATTTGCGATGAAAGCCGCGTGCTGATAGGGGTGAGGGGCAGACCTTGTTGCTTCTTTACTTCTGATGCACTAGAGCCAAATCTCCTAAAAAATAAATGAATAAAATGGCCAACCCAAAAAGCAGACAACCGTCAAGTCGTCTGCTTTTTACTTTCTCTATGAAACTCCGCGCCGCAAGGCGCCCTATAAAAATCATCGCGAAGCGATACCTGCACTGCTCACTGCTAATTGCTCACTGCTCACTATCTTGCATCTGCCGCTCGAAGCGAAGCAAGGGCAAAGCCCGGCTCCTCATCTCTATCTTGCAAACGTTTTTGGCACAAACGCCGCTAAAGCTAAGCAATCCGAAGGCCCCGCTCCCCATTTTTCATTTCTTCTTCTTTTTATCCTTATCCTTGTCCTTCTCCCGTTTTTTCTCTTTTTTCTTCTCCTTCTTGTCCTTCTGCTTTTTCTCAATAGCCATCTCGTTTTCCTCGATTTCCTCTTCCTCATCGAATTCGCCGCGTTCGGCGCGGGTCGCTTCGAGCTGGGCTGTCGTCGTCGCGGCAGCTTCTTTGGCGAGTTCTTCTTCGCTCATACGCGGAAGCGTCACCAAAATCCGCGTGCCTTCTCCTTCGGTGCTTTCGATCTCAATCGTGCCGTGGTGCTGGGTCGCGATGTGTTTGCAGATGGCGAGACCCAAGCCGCTGCCGCCGGTCGCTTTGTTGCGGCTTTCATCCACGCGATAGAAACGTTCAAAGACGCGCTCTTGTTTGTCTTTCGGAATCCCGATACCGGTGTCGTCGACGGTGAGACGAATGCGGTCGTCGCCGTCGGCATGGACGGACACGAGGACTTCGCCGCCTTCTTTGTTGTATTTCACGGCATTATCAATGCAGTTCATGACGAGTTCGTAGAGCAGCGCTTGGTTCCCGTACACAAAAACAGGCTCGGCATCGACGCGGACAGTCACATTTTTCGCGGCGGCTTGCGGCGAAATGATACCTGCTGTGTATTCGGCGGCCGCCTTCATGTCGACCGGTTTCCACGTGATGGTCGTCTGGCTTTCTTCCACGCGCGAGAGGTGCATGATGGTCTCGATAAGGCCAAGCATCCGATGTGATTCATCCAAAATGCGCCCGGCAAACATTTTCGCATCCGCTTCACTCGCGACGAGGCCGCCCGCAATCATTTCGGCAAAGCCGCTGATGGATGTGAGCGGCGTCTTGAGCTCGTGGGAAACATTCGCGGAAAATTCGCGGCGCATTTTTTCGGCGGCGTAGGTGAGACTCATGTCGTGGAGCACGATTAAAAGCCCCGTCTCGTCATCGGACAGATCGATGGAAACGAAAGAAACGCGGTACGGTTTCTCCGCGATATTCATCGTGTAGCATTGGCGGCCACCCTTTTCGTAAGCGAGCTCGACGGCGCGGAGCCAATCTTCGTCGTGATAGAGCCCGGCTATTTTGCGATAGAGAATCGGATCGGTGTAGCCGAAAATGTGCTGCGCCATCGGATTGGAGTCGATGATTTCTTTATCTTCATTCAAGAGTAAAATGCCGTCGGTGATCGTATTCACGACAGTGCGGATGGTGTTTCGTTCTTCTTCGAGGTCCTCCGTGTAATTTTGAATGACTTCTTTTTGTTCGCGGACTTTATCGACAAGCGGGCGCAATTCTTTGTAGCCGCCCGGCATTTCGCGTTCGGGCGCTCCCGCCATGATGTCGGAAATGAGGTCTTCCACACGGCGGAGCGGCCGCAAGACGGCATCGGTCGATTTTTCGGCGACAATGTAGCAAGCGACGCCGATGGCAATGAAAAAGAGAAATATTTCCGGAATGAGCGGCGTAAAAATGCCGGTCGGTGCGGTGCGCGGCACGGATAGGCGCAAAATGCTCCCGTCCGGAAGAGCCTTGGCCGCATAGAAAACGGGCTGCCCGTCTTCATTTTTCCGCGTAGCCTGCCCGACGCCCGCCGTGCGCGCTTCTTTCATTTCCTTCGCATCGACGTAATCGACCGTCTTCACGTCCTTCGTTTCCAGAATGGGCGTCCCGGCAGCCGTCACCCAAGAAATCCGCATGGGCCGGACGCTCTTTTCGCGAATTTTTTCCAGAAATGCCAAATCACTCGCCCGGTTTCCCGTCATCCCATCGGATGCGACTTCGGCCAAATGTGCGATCTCATGAATGGCACGCTCCTGCATCCCCTGGTAGTAAAGAATGCCGGAGAGGAAAAACGTGAGCACGACGGAGGCAATCCCGACGAGAAAGAAACTGCGATGAATTTGAACGCGCAATGAAGGACTCCTTTGTGAAAATGAGGGGCCACGCCGAGGGGCTTTTCCCCTTGGGCGGCATTTGATGTGAAAATTTTTCTGCTGTGAGAGATGAGGGGCCGGACTTAGGAGGTTATTTCCTTTGGGCGGCATTTACTATAGAAATTTTTTCTGCTGATAGAAGGAAATCGCCTTTCTTTGCCATTGCCTCAAAAATCAAAAACGAACAAAGACAGGCCCCTCTTCCCTATCAGCACTCAGCTTTCCCCACAAATGCCTAAAAAGCGAAAAAACAACAAACCCAGGCCCCTCAGCTCTCTCATTTTTCCCCCATCCGATATCCGACGCCGCGGACGGTGCGGATGAGGGCG
>CAVEFO010000001.1:0-113987 GCA_963615055.1 Lachnospiraceae bacterium | reverse complement strand
AAAATACCGACCTCCAATCGTTAGAATTTAGGTCTAACTTTTGGGGGTCGGTACAGAAAGTTATCTTTTTTTGAAGATAACAAATTTGCTGGCCAGATAATTTAAGATAATGACGGCAATGTCCGCTGCCGCTTTGACGAAAACATCGTCCATGCCGAGCCATTCCGCAAAAATCAACATGCATAGCCAATCGAGCAGCCCGGTTCCCAGCCGACAGGCAAAGAATAGCGCCATTTCTTTGCCGATTTCCGTCATGCCGTGCGCTTCGCCATGGAAAACCCATTTACGATTTGTTACGTAAGCGAAGAAGACGGCGAGGCACCAGGCGAGGATTGTGCTCGTCATGATGCTAAAACCGAGAGGATAGGCGCAAATCCAATACGATACCACATTGACGAGCGTCGTGCATACGCCAAAGAACAAATACGGAATCACATTTCCATATTTGTTCAGAAAACTTTTCAGCATTTTATTTCATCGTCTTTCTGAATGCGTGAAATTGGCTCAATGCATGCCAGCCGATTTTTACGATTCGGGGAATATTAATGGAATTGACGCCCGCTTGTCGCGGCTGGAAGGAAATAGTGCGAAACGTCAGCTTTTCTTGGTAAAAAGCAAAAAAGGTCGTCAACATAATATTGGGCAAATTATAATCGGGCGGAAATCGATCGATGTATTTGGCGACAATATCCGCTTTCATTAAACGGAACGGCGCATTGGCATCGGGTACTTTCACGCCGAAATAAATTCGCAAAAGGAAACAAACGACTTTTTCGACAAAATCTCTGGATTTTCCGTCTCCCCGCACATTTCGGTATCCGAGAACGGCGTCAAATTGTTCTCGCAGCGTCCAAAAGGCGTCGAACTCGGCCGGATTCGTCTGCCCGTCAGAATCGGTCTGAAAAATATAATCGGCTCCTTGGGAAATGGCGTAGCGATACAAGGCGATCAATTTCGGTCCGTGTTGCTTTTGGGTGTTCGTCAGGATTTCAAGCTTGGGATATTGGCGTTTCAAATTTTCCAAAATCTCATGCGTTGCATCGGTGCTGCCGCTGTCAGCAATGACTAATTTAGACGTTTCTGCTTTTCCCTCCAAAAGGGGATACCACGCATTCACCACGGATTTGATATTGTCTTCTTCGTTATAGGCTGGCATGACAATATACAGTGAATCGGTTTTCATTTCATTGAACCCTTTCTAAAAAAAATGGCCTTGTAATTTTTCTTGCCAATACATTTCGCCATGATGTAAGGAGAGAATGGACGCCATGATGAAGAATGGAACATATAGGATTAGATACCGAGCCCGGGCTTCAAACAGAGAGTGGAACAGAATGATACCGATTAAAGATAGGAGAATAACCAAAGCTGCTTTCTTTTTAATCAGGATCAGCCCGATGGAGGTGAAAAGAGTCAGCATCCATACCCATTGTTCCAGTGCGGCAAGATAGCGATATCGGCTTCCATTTATGAGATATAAGCTTTGTAAGAACGGAGCTGCTTTTTTGTTTTTGTTCGGATAAATAACATCAAAAAAGCCTCCCTCGCATCTCCACGCAAAAGTGCCGTCATTGAAATTGATGAGAGATTTTTTTGCTATGTGTTTGGCGAATCCTTTGGGGCCATAATCGTGTAAACGTTTTTTTATCGTTTGGATTTGAGCATGTGTTCGTTCGGATGGATTGGTAATATTGGCAGATAAAAGTGTGTCGTTTTTGTGGAAAACGCCATGGTTATCGGGGTTTAGGCCCATCATCATGAAGTGGAGGGCGCCGACGTATGCATTTTTATTGATGTTTAAGCCGGTTGAACGAACGGCGGCTTGATATCCCATTGAAAACAGCAGAATACAGACGCCTCCGGCGATTGCGGTTTTAATAAAAAATTTAAATTTTCGGCGCCATGTTTCGAGATTGAAATGTTTTAGGAGTTGGATGATTTCCGTGATAAGAAGTGCCAAAAAGATAATGGCAACGGTTGGCTTTATCAGACTGCCCCAATACGTCAAACCGATGATGACGATCCATTTCAACAGGATTCTTTTTTCGTTTTGCAAAGAGAGATACACGCTGAAAATGGCGATGGGGAAAATAAGGCTCATCATGTCGGTGTAGGTGATGATGTTCCAACCGGATAATCCGAGCAAAACGATATAGAATAGCCAGCTTAGAAGAGCATATTTCCCGGAATCGGTCAGGCGGCATACGGTGTCGTAGAGGAGTTTTCCTGTCCAAGACGACAACAGACATTGCACCAAAATCATCAGAAAGTGGCCTTCAGGATCCCAGACGCCACTGATTCGATTGAGACGGAGCAGAATGGATTGGAAACAAACAATTCCGATATTATTAGGATATCTGGAGAAATAAAAGTGATTGAGGCCTTCGGTAGCTCCTCTGGAGATGATTTCTGCATTTCCATATATCGCGGCCGGGTCCCACTGGTTTGTGTAAAAATAGGTATTGTAGAAAACGTAGGCTTGCACAACAAAAAGTATCAGCGTCAAAATGTTGATGTCGCATTTTGGAAAGGAAAGAGAAAAATTTTTTTGAGATAACCAATAGGAGAAAATCCAAAAAAGAATGACGGATAGGAGGCCAAAGAGAAGCAGTTGTAAATTGGAAAATAAAAATGTTTTTTTGCAGGAATAGGGGACGTAAGAGAAAAATAAGTTGAGCAGACAGCATCCAATCCAAAATAGAGAATATATGACAAGAACAGCGCAAGACAGCACAAGACCGATTTTTTTCATTACCGATTCTCCGTTGTTAAAAAAGTGTACTTTTTTGCAACGGTCAAATTGAGAAAAATCTGTTTTCCCGTCGTCTTTGAAACGGCGTATTTTTGCGGTATAATGAATTTGAAATTTTAGAAATAATGGTTTGCAAAAAAGTACACATTTTTGTAACGGCGAAAGGATTTCACGTTTCCGGCTCCGGCTTGTAGTGTTTGGCGCGGTAGCGGAAGGTGGAGAGGGGCATGGCGCAGGATTTGGCGGCGGCTTTTTCTGTGAGTTCTCCGGATTGCCAGCGCAGATAAACGGTTGTAAAGTTTTTCGGCAGCGGCGCGGGCGGACGGCCGAAGCGGACGCCTCTTTCTTTGGCGGCGGCGATGCCTTCGGCTTGGCGGCATCGGATGTTTTCGCGTTCGTTTTCCGCGATGAAGGAGAGGACTTGGAGTACGATGTCGCTGAGGAAGGTGCCGAGGAGGTCTTTGCCGCGGCGGGTATCGAGGAGGGGCATATCGAGGACGACGATATCGATGCCTTTTTCTTTGGTGAGTCGCCGCCATTCTTCGGGGATTTCTTTGTAATTTCGTCCGAGGCGATCGAGGCTTTTGATGTAGAGCAGATCATCTTTTTGTAGGCAGCGGAGTAATTTTCGGTATTGCGGTCGATCAAAGTTTTGGCCGGATTGTTTGTCGATAAAAATATTTTCTTTCGGGATCGGGAGTTGTCTCATGGCGAGAAGCTGCCGATCTTCTTTTTGGTCGCGGGTGCTGACGCGGATGTAGGCGTAGATTTGTCCCATGGATTTCCTCTTTTCTCACAATAAAAAGCTCGCGCTATAGGATACGCGAGTTTGATGGTCGAAAAGGAAATGGGCGGGCGCTGTCTTTTCGGTTTCCGTTTCTTATGATAAAATGGAAAAAATTTTCATTTGTATGGATAGGGGAGGGATTTTCGATGGGATTGAAGGAATATACGTTCGGTTTCGGGACGGGGACGCAGAGTGTGATGCTTCCTGAGAAGCATGTGTCGGATGTGCTGGAAGGGAAGGCGGTGCCGGCGATCGATGTGAAGGAAGCGACGATTGATTGTATGCGCCATCCGATCGGATCAAAGCCGTTGGCGGAGATTGTAAAGCCGGGTGAGAAGGTGTGTCTCGTGTGCGCGGATGTGACGCGTTCATGGAATCATTCGGCGGATTTTGTGATTCATATCGTAAATGAGCTGAATGCGGCCGGGATCCCGGATGAGGATCAGGTGATTGTTTTCGCGCAGGGGACGCATCGCGCGCATACGGCGGAGGAGAATGTCCGCACGGTGGGCGAGGAGGTGTGCCGTCGCATTCGTCTGGTGCAGCACGACAGCCGCAATAAAGACGAGCTGGTCTACATGGGCGATACGAAGATCGGGACGCCGGTGTGGCTGAATCGGCACGTGGTCGAAGCGGATCGGGTCATTTTGGTGAATGGCATCACGACGCATCTTTTCGCGGGCTACGGCGGTGGGCGGAAATTGATTTTGCCGGGGGTCGCCGGTTGGGATACGGTGCAGAAGAATCATTGCCATGCGCTGGCGGATACATTCGGTGCCGGTGTGAATCCGAAGACGCGGAGCACGCAGCTTGCGGATAATGTGGTGAGCGATGATATGCAGGAAGCGGCGGATATGATAAAGCCGTGTTTCCTTATCCATTCCGTGCTGAATTCGGAGGGACAAATTTGCAAAATGGTCGGCGGCGATCCGTATGAAGCGTGGCTGGCGGGGACGAAGGAAGTCTATGCGATTCAGCGTGTTTCTTTCAAACAGAAATCGGATGTGAGTTTTGCGTGCGCGGGCGGTTATCCGAAGGACGTGTCGCTCTATCAGGGGACGAAATGCTATGATCCGGCGGAAGCGGCGACGAAGGAAGGCGGAATCATCATTGCGATCATGGAAGCGCGGGACATTTACGAACCGAAGGAATACATGGACAGTTTCCGTTTTGAGAAGCAGGAGGACATGGAGCGCGCGCTGCGGGATTGCTTTACGATTCCGTTCTTCGTTGCGTTCAATCTTTTCAGCATGGCGCATCGCTACACGATTTATCTCGTGACGAAGCCGGAAAATTTTGAGGCGGTGAAGAAGACGCATCAGATTCCTGTCGCGACGGTCGAGGAAGCTTGGAAACTGGCGAAAGAGCAGCTGGCGCGAGAAGGCAAGGAGGATTACACGATCAATATCATGCCGCATTGCGCGTCGATCGTGCCGGTGGCAGAGTAAACAGTGAGCAGTGAGCAGTGCAGGAGTGATCCGTTTGCCGATTTCCGTTGACCGTGCGTTACATCGAGAGGAAAGCTTGACGGGGCTTGATGAATTGCATTTTTGGCTTTTTCGATCTCTTCCAAGTTTGGCATTGGGGAGATGGCGTAAAAAGGCTTGATTGCGGTTATCCGACCTTTTCAACCAAAGAGTTTCACGAACGGATAACGGTTCACGGGTCACGGACGGCGGATAATGCATTGTCAAAAACGGATAAATATGGTATAAAGAAGGAAATAGAACGTACAAGGAAGTATCGATAAAGGAAACGGGGAGGATCTCACCGTTTCCTTTGAGAAACGCCGATGAAATCGAAAGGGGATTTTCGGTTTCATCGGCGTTTTCTATATTTGCATCGACGGAGATGACCATGAGACTCAGTATTGCAGGCGGCTGCGGCGGAGAGGGGCGTAGCTGTTTTTTTGTTTCCGGGGCGCAGCACACGTACATCGTCGATTGCGGCACCTCGACGGATGGCCTCGACCGCGTGCCGGATCTGACGGCGGAAGAAATTCGCAGCGCCGAATATATTTTTCTGACACATTCGCATCGCGACCATACCGGCGCGCTTGAATATTTGGAGGAAATGGGCGCGGAGGCGACGGTCCTGATGAGTGCGCAGACGTATCGACAGCTTCACCACAAGCCGAAGAACGCGACCATTCTGGATTCGACGGCGCCGGAAGTCGAGCTTTTGCCTGATTTCACATTGCGCTGGGGGCGGAGCGGCCATTGTTGCGGCGCCGTCTGGTATGCGATTACTTGCGAGGGCAAGACGGCTTTTTTCAGCGGTGACTACCGCGAGGGCGATCCTTTTTACAGAAACGATCCCGTGCGCGATTTATCGGCCGAGATTGCCGTCATCGACGCGGCATATCCGACGGAGGAAACGGGCGATGCCATGCGCGCGCGTTTTGTGGCAGCGGCAAAGGAAATCGCAGGGACGGGCGCGGCGATGCTGCTGCCGGCCCCTCATTTTGGGCGCGGTCTTCCGATGGCAATGCTCCTTTGGGAAACATTCGGTGCGGCGCACCCCGTGCATTTGGCGCCGACATTGTACAAAGAATGGGCAAAATTCTGCCGCCGTCCGTATTTCGTGAATCCCGACGTCTTGGAGATACCGACAGATGCCGTCAAGGAATGGAAGGGGGACACGGTGGAGCCCGGCCATATTTATCTTTTGGCCGACGCGCAGCTCACCCATCCGACGTCCCGCGCTCTTTTGGCGAAATATCCGGACGCGGCGCTCCTCCTGACCGGCTCGGCGCACGGATACGGCCGCGCGAAAGAGTATCTGGAAAGCGGACGCGCGACGCAAGTCCTCTGGCCGAACCATCAGACGTACGGAGAAATGAAGGATCTCGCGGCGAAAAACAATTTCAAGACCGTCATCCCGTTTCACGATCCGAATCGTGAGCCGGAAGCGCTTTTGTATGAATTTTGAGGGAAGAGCTTGGAGACGGGCGCGGGTTTCATTGTGGTCGAGACGTCAGACAGCAGACGATTAGGCGTCAGATTTTAGAGGTGCCGCCTACCGCCCCATATTTTAAAATGCGGCCGATGGTCGCTTTTTTGTTGTCCGAATTTGCGAATGAATTCCAATATTGACAAAATTCGATTTTATTCTTATGCTTGAGAAAAGAAATGAGAGGGGGAGGCGGTCGGCTTTTGTTATCAGACGCAAGATGCCGGGCGCTTGGAGCGTGTGCTCGACCTTGGAAGCACATAGCGGTCGAGACGTCCGGTGTCTTGACCGGTGTGCACATAGAGCCAATCACATCACAAGGAGACAACATGCAAAAGATTCTTTTGACTATATCCGGTATGCATTGCGCCGCGTGCGTTTCGCGGATCGAGAAAGTCACGTCGAAAATGGACGGCGTTTCCGCAGCGTCCGTGAATCTCATCACCGGGCGCGGGGAATTTTTGTGTGATGAGAAAAAAATCAGCAAGGCCGCACTGATTTCTCGGATAGAGAAATTGGGATTCAGTGCGTCGGAGGCTGTCGATCCCGAGGAAGCGGAGCGACGGGAAGAGAGGAAACGTCGGCTCTTGCTGATCATCGCCGGGCTGCTGTGGGCACCGATGATGATTGGCATGGTCGGCGATATGACAGGCGCGTTTCCACCAATGCCTGCTCTTTGGCAATGCCTCTTGGCCGCGGCGGCGCAGTTTGGGCCGGGGATGCTTTTCTACCGCGGTGCGTTTTTTGCCATGCGGAGCGGCGCGCTTACGATGGATGTCCTCGTCGCGCTCGGCACCTCCGTCGCGTTTTTCTACAGCCTTTGGATGATGGCGCAGGGCGTGCCGCATCTCTATTTCGAGACATCGGCGGGGCTCATTTTCTTCATTCTTTTCGGGAAATGGCTCGAAGGCGCGGCGAAACGGCGGACCGGTTCGGCCATTCGCGAACTGTTGAAACTCTCCCCGCAGACAGCGCTCGTCTGGGACGGACATGAATTTGTCGAGAGACCGGCGAAAACCATTTTGGTCGGAGATCTCCTGCTCG
Organism: Lachnospiraceae bacterium; assembly: GCA_963615055.1. Lineage (GTDB taxonomy): Bacteria > Bacillota > Negativicutes > Veillonellales > Dialisteraceae > UBA1822. The sequence continues at coordinate 106,452 of CAVEFO010000001.1, read as the reverse complement.
TCCGCGCCGGCGATCGCATTCCGGCGGACGGCACCGTGACGGAGGGGCGGGCGACCGTCGATGAATCGATGGTGACGGGCGAAAGCCTTCCCGTCGAAAAACGCGCGGGGGATGCTGTCATCGGTGCCACGGTGAATGTGACCGGTACGTTTCAAATGCGGGCCGAGCGCGTCGGCAAAGAGTCCGTCCTCGGGACGATCATCGCGACCGTCGAAGCGGCTCAGAGCTCGAAAGCGCCCGTACAGCGTTTCGCCGATCGCGTCGCCGGCGTCTTCGTGCCGATCGTGATCGCCATCGCCGCCGCCACGGGTCTCGTCTGGTTCATCCTTTCGGGAAACACGGAGGCGGCACTCATGCACGGGACGGCCGTCCTCGTCATTGCCTGCCCGTGCGCGCTGGGTCTCGCGACGCCGACGGCCGTCATGGTCGGCTCCGGCATTGCCGCGAAAAAAGGCATCCTTTTCCGTGCGGCCTCCGATTTGGAACGCCTCGCCGCCGTCCGCACGCTCATTTTTGATAAGACGGGGACGATCACGCAAGGCGCACTCTCCGTCACACACGTGCATTTTTTCGGAAACGGGAAATCCCGCGCACTTTCCCTATTGCTTGCATTGGAAAAGAATTCTTCCCATCCGATTGCGGCGGCACTTTGCCGATACGCGAAAGATGCCGCGCCGGTTTCCGTCGAGTCCGTAGAAACGCTTCCCGGCCGCGGCATGAAAGCCCTGTGTGACGGGAAACGAATTCTTTGCGGAAATGAACGTTTCTTGACGGAAGAAGGAGTGACGATTCCCGATGGGGGGACAGCGACGTGGGAAGAAGAAGGCGCCTCCGTTTCCTTTTTGGCCGAAGAGGGGAAGGTACCGGCCGTTTTTGGCGTGAGTGATACAATCCGCGACGAAGCGCCGGAAATGATGGCCGAATTAAGCCGACAGGGTATCACGCCGTGGCTCGTCACGGGTGATCATCCGAAGACGGCCGACTATATCGCGCGCCTTGCCGGCATTTCTCACGTCCGCGCCGGTGTCCTGCCGCAGGAAAAAGCGGAAATCGTCCGGGAATTGCAAAAAGAAAACGGCCCCGTCGCGATGGTGGGCGACGGTATCAATGATGCGCCGGCGCTCGCTGCCGCTGACGTCGGAATTGCTATGGGCAGCGGCACCGATGCGGCCGTGGAAACGGCGGGTGTCGTCCTCCTTCGCGCCGATCTTTGCGCCGCCGCCGAAGCCATTCGTATCAGCCGCCGTACGCTCAAAACCATCCGCGAAAATTTCTTCTGGGCCCTCATCTACAATGTCATCGGCATCCCCCTCGCCGCCTTTGGCATCCTCTCCCCGATGCTCGCCGGCGCGGCTATGGCCTGTAGCTCAGTTTCCGTCGTCCTGAATGCGCTTAGGATGAGGATGGGAAAAAATTGAGAACGGAAGGCGGGCGCAATGTGAGAAAAAAGTTTTTATCGAAGGTTGTTACAAATTAGCCTTCCGCTCCGATTGCAGAAAGTTTCATGGCGAGAACGCCGCGAAAGAAAAGTACGAATCAACGAAAACTCTTACCGGTCAATTTTGTTTTTACGCAGCAATAAAAATATTCTATAAGGGACAGGCGCAGATATTCCCCCTGATTATGATAAGATAAGTAGGGAGGGAATTGCGCTTTTTGTATTGGTATTGGGTACCGGTCAAGAAGGGAGAAAATGAGCAATAAAAAAACTCCCGAAGGAGTTTAGTCCACACACTGTGGGGTCGCTTGCGCGACGATTTGGATAAATCTTTATTTGAACTTGTGATGTAATTTCAGGAGTGGTAAATCCTGATATGTGTATTATACACAAAACGGAAGGAGTGTCAATCATGACGAAGAAAGAATGGACGAAAGATTACTACATCGGGCTGGACATGGGGACGAGCTCAGTCGGCTGGGCTGTGGCGGATGAGCAGTATGAAATTATTAAAAGAAACGGAAAGGCACTCTGGGGGGTTCGGCTTTTTGATGAAGCGAAGACGGCGGAAGGGCGGCGACTTCTTCGGATTGCGCGCCGCCGGGTCGAAAGACGGAAGAGACGAATTGCATTGCTCCAGGAACTGTTTGCCCAAGAAATTTATAAAGTCGACCCCGGATTTTTCCTGCGGCTGAAAGAGAGTCGGCTGTATGAAGAAGATAAATCTACCGCGCAGGCGAACAGCCTTTTTAACGATCCGGATTTTGATGATAAAGCCTATCATAAGAAATACCCGACGATTTATCATTTGCGCAACGATTTAATGAAGAGTGACAAGCTGTTTGATGTGCGGCTGGTTTACTTGGCGTTGCATCACATGATCAAAAATCGCGGGCATTTTTTGTATCAGGATTTTGAAGTGGGTGCTGCCGGGATTTCCGGCTTTGAGGAGTGTTTCGGACATTTTGCGGATGCGATGGAAGATGTGACAGAGATTGCTATCGCAGCGGAAAAGCAGCCGGAAATGAAGGCGCTTCTTTCCGATAAAAGCAAATCGAGGAAAGATAAGTCTAAACAGCTGCAAACACTTTTGGCGAGTGGGGAGAAAGAACAAAAGAATCAAATCAAAGCGGTAGCGAATTTACTTTGCGGCTTGGAAGGGAAAGCGGATGAACTTTTTTCGGATGAAGAATTGAAAGAAGCGGAGTACAATAAGATTTCTTTTTCATCGGCGACCTTTGAGGAGAGAGACATACAGCTGAAAAGCGGTCTTTCCGAGGAGCGCTACGGCTTGATCGCGGTGTGCAAAGCGCTCTATGATTGGTCCCGGTTGGTCGAGCTTTTGGGAAACAGTCGGTTCCTATCCGAAGCTAAGGTGGCGGTTTACGAAAAGCATAAAAAGGATTTGAAATTATTGAAGACCGTGCTGAAACAGGATCGCGCGGCGTATGATGAAATTTTCAAAAGCACGGGGAAAACAAGCTACGCGGCGTATGTGAAGCATGCGACGACCGGAAAGAAAGAGAAATTACCGATAGAAAAATCGGTATCGATGGAAGATTTTTATAAAGAAATCAAGAAGAAATTGGAAAAATTGCCGGATTCGGCCGATAAAAATTATGTTTTGCAAGAAATGGATTTGGGGGCTTTTTTACCTAAAGCCGTGACGTCCGACAATGGGGTCATTCCGTATCAGCTGCACAAAGTGGAAATGCTGGTCATTTTGGGAAAAGCGAAAGCGTATTTGCCGTTTTTGCAGGAGCGGGACGATTACGGGACGGTCGCGGATAAGATTGAACAAATTTTGGAATTTCGTGTGCCGTATTATGTGGGACCTACGAATCCGCACGCGAAGGGACTCGGAAAGGCATGGGCCGTCCGTCAAAAAGACGGGCGCATTTTGCCGTGGATTTTTTCGGAGATGGTGAATGAGGAAGAATCAGCAGAAGGCTTTATTCGTCGGATGACGGGCAAGTGTACGTATCTGCTCGGAGAGGATGTGTTGCCGAAGAATTCATTGCTGTATGCCAAGTATGCCGTTTTGAACGAGTTGAACAATGTCCGGATCGGAAGTGGGGAATTGAAATTGGATGCCGCCAAGCCGGGGCTGAAAATGCGGGTGTATGAAAATCTTTTCAAGGGGATGAAAAATGTCACCAAAGGGAAATTGGCGAAATATCTGCAAGAAAAAGAAGGAATCCCGAAAGAAGAAGCGGAGCAAATCAGCGGCATGGATGACAAATTCAATGCAAGCTTAGCCCCTTGGATTGATATGAATCGGGTTTTAGGAGAAGGTTTTGATCTCCAAATGGCCGAGCGGATTTTGCTGGATGTAAATCTATTCGGCGGGGCACCGAATCTTTTGAAAAAGAGATTGAAAAGTGCGTTTCCGAATCTGACGGACGGGCAAATCAAAGACATCGTCAAATTGCCTTCGGGATCGTGGGGGAGATTGTCAAAGAAGCTTTTGACGGAGATTTTGCCGGCGGACGGAAATCCAAGCGATACGGAAACGGGCGAAGTCATGAATATCATCACGGCGCTTGAAAAGACCGATTGTAATCTCATGCAGCTTTTGAGCAGCGATTACGGGTATGCGAAGACCATTGAGAAAGAAAACGAAGATTTGATCGGCGGCGAGAAATTGACGTATGAGACACTTGAAAACATGTACATCTCACCGGCGGTTCGTCGTCCTCTGTGGCAGACATTGAAGATTATCCGAGAAATTACATCCATTCTGGGAAAAGCACCGGCCAAGATTTTCATTGAAATGGCGAAAGGTCCGGAAGAAAAAGGGAAGAAGACCGTTTCAAGAAAAGCGCGTCTGGAAGAGCTGTATAAAAACTGTAAAAAAGAAGCGGCGGCCTTTCATGTGGACGCGGAAAAACTTGCGGAAGATTTGCAAAAATGTGAAGAGTCCGCCCTTCGCAGAGATAAACTGTATCTGTATTACACACAAATGGGAAGGTCGGCGTACACGGGGAAACCGATTGACATCCGAGACCTCTTTGATGTGAATCGTTATGACATCGATCACATCTATCCGCAATCCGTCACCGGGGATGACAGTCTCAATAATCGTGTACTTGTAGAGAAGCAGGTCAACGCGCAAAAGAAGGATCGGTATCCTCTAGGCGCAGCGCTCAATGGGTACAAAAATCCGGCGCTTGGCATCGCCATTAACGACATTCAAAAAGAAATGGGCGCTTTCTGGCGGCTGCTCTTGGAGAAAAATCTCATCACAAAAGAAAAATACCATCGTCTCACGCGGCGCTCCGGGATTACGGAAGAGGAAAAAGCGGCTTTCATCGGTCGGCAGTTGGTGGAGACGCGGCAGAGCACTAAGGCGTGCGCCGAGATTTTGAAAAAGGCGTACTCGGACACGACGATTGTTTATACCAAAGCGAAAAATGCATCCGAATTCCGTCATTACGCCGGTTTCATCAAAGTGCGTGATTTGAATGACTATCATCACGCCAAGGATGCGTATCTGAATATCGTCGTGGGAAACGTCTTCCATACGAAATTCACAGCCAATCCGGTCAATTTCTTGAAAGAAAAGAATGCGGTCTACAGCCTGCATCCGGAATCCTTCTACCGATACGCCGTGGAGCGCAGCGGGAAAGTGGCATGGACACCCGGAGAAGGCGGGACAATGGCGACCGTCCGGAAATGGATGAAAAGAAACAATATCCTTTTCACGAGAAAGTGCTTTGTCGAGAAAGGGGAACTGTTTAAATAGAATCCATTGAGGAAGGGAGAAGGGCAGGTGTCACTTAGAGCTAACGGCCCATTGTCCGATATTTCTAAATATGGCGGATATAATGGTGCTAAAATTGCATATTTTGTATTGCTTAAAACAGTGGATAAAAAAGGGAAGGAGGGATTTCGTTTAGATGCGGTGCCACTTCATTTGTCAGCGCGGCTGGAAACAAGTGAGGCTAAATTGGATTATTTCAAAAACAAATTATCCCAAAGAAAAGTTCCGCTAAAAGTAAGTGCCCTCGTGCTTCCCGTGATCCCAAAACAGTCCTTACTTAGTATAGATGGATTTCCTGCCTATCTTGCTAAAAAAGAGAGTAAGGAAAACGTGGGCATCAGGCATGCTATACAACTTTGTTTGTCTGATATGGATGCGAGAATTTTAAAAAAGATTCTGGAATACAATGACAGACAAAGAAAAGCTAAAATATTATCAAAACCAGAGAGTGATGGAATCACGACCGAAATGGCTTTGCAACTTTATGATGCTTTTATCGCGAAGTTAGCGGAAACGATCTATAGCAAGAGATTTTTACCGATAGCAGATATCTTGCAGGAGGGGAAAGCGTTATTTTCTGAAATGTCATTAGACGAAAAATGTCGCATGATAGAGGAAATTTTGCATCTTTTCCAATGTAATGCTACAACCGCTAACCTAGAAATCTTCAATGGGCCTAAAGAAGCCGGGAAATTTAGCATTTCTTATCAAATAAAAAAGGATTCAAACATCTCGCTGATTACCCAATCTGTTACGGGATTCTTTGAAAAGAAAATTCCGCTTTGGAAAGGAGATGAATAATGGGCTGGCGGACGGTCATTATTACCGATAGAGCCAAGCTTGAGTATGCGATGGGCTATATGGTCGTGCGCGGCCAAGAGACAAAGCGAATCTTTCTGGATGATGTGCAGACCGTCATCCTGGAGACGCCGGCCGTCGCCATGACCGGCGTCTGGCTCAATGAGTGCGCCCGCCGCAAAATCAAAGTCATCTTTTGCAACGAAAAGCACAATCCGGCCTCCGAGCTCGTTTCCTATACCGGCAGCGGAGAATCCAGTGGGCGTATCCGCGCGCAGATTCGATGGAAAGAAGAGCGGAAGGCCCAAGTCTGGCAATCCATCATTCGTGAAAAAATTCGTCAGCAGCGTCTCGTCTTGGAAGAATGGGGACATTTGGCGGAAGCGGCCATGCTTGCCGATTATGAACAAGATGTCTTGCCGGGCGACGAGACCAATCGAGAAGGGCCGGCTGCAAAAGTCTATTTCAATGCGCTTCGCGGGAAACTGTTTACCAGGCGGGATCCCTGCGCATTGAATGGGGCTTTGGATTACGGTTATGCCGTTCTTTTGGCCTTTTTCAATCGGGAAATCGTCGCCGCCGGCTACCTCACCCAGCTCGGGCTTAAGCACGACAATCAATATAACCCTTTCAATCTCGGTAGCGATCTGATGGAGCCTTTCCGTCCGCTCATCGATTGTGTGGCGATGGTGCTTTGCGCTGAAGAATTTACCGAAATTCACAAACGAAAACTCGTCGATGTGCTGAATCGCACTGTGCGGCAGGGCGGGAAAAAAGTCTTGGTTTCTCAAGCGATCGGGACTTACGTGCACAGCGTCTTTCGGGCGATGGAAGAAGGACAGCCGGAGGAGATTATGTTTTACGAACGAGCCGATGAGTGGTAGATTTATGCGCGTCATGGTGTTTTTTGACCTGCCGACGGACACTTCGGAGGAGCGGCGCGCCTATCGCAATTTCCGAAAAGGCCTTATCACGAAAGGCTTTATCATGATGCAGGAATCCGTCTATACCAAGATTGCGCTGACGCCGGCGGCTTCCCGCAGCATTATCAAATACGTGAAAGGCATCCGGCCGCGGCATGGCTTGATCCAGGCTTTGGTCATCACGGAGAAACAATACGGCGAGATGGAGCTCATCCTGGGACAGCTGCAAAGTGAAATTATCGACAGTGAAGAAAGGCTGGTGATTTTATGAAATTGCTGTTGCCTGAGTGGGAGTTTACGTTGGCTCCGGGAGAAGGACGCGTGCCGATTCTCTCTGTGGAAAACGAGATCTGTCTGTATGAGACATTTTTGGCGCTGCAGGAAGCGGCCGAGATGGGAGGCGGGCGCTTTGTTTTGACGAAAAACGGCAAAGCACTAGACATGAAAAAATCATTTTTGTTGATTGGCAGCCCCGCAGAACTCAATCCCAATGACCGGAAACTTTTGACCGTGCTGTACAAGAAATTGCGAGATATCGCTCATGATGAGATACATTCGGTCGAAACGGCAAGTCTTTGCCAAAACATTATTCGTTATGCGGAGACGGTGATATTTGATCATTCCTTGCCACTTGATTATGAGCCGGATATCGATGTGACGGATATTTTCAAAGCGCTTCATATCCAAATCGATACGGGTGGGCAAAGCTTGGCCGAGAGAATGCTGACATTCATGAAAAGCTGGGTCTCGCTTTGCGGTGATACCTGCTTCTGTTTCAATCATTTCCGAGATTTTCTGCCGCCGGACGTCCGGGAAGAATGGTATCGAAATGCGGCGGAAGAGAATTTTTCATTTTTCCTGCTGGAAGGGATTTGTCATGATATAATGAAGCAGGAGGAACTCTTCGTCATCGATCGGGACCTATGCCAGATTTTTTGATGAAGAAACCCTGTCGGAAATTGCGCTGCCCTTGTGAAGGCGGTACCGCTTGCGGACGACCCGGCTGCATAATTATGCAATTTGAGGTTTGAGAGCGATGTAATTTCTGATAGTGGTAAAACAAGAGCCGGAGGCAATAACTCCCGCGTGCGGTTTGAGAGCGATGTAATTTCTGATGGTGGTAAAACCATCGTCCACGGGACTCGCGCCGGAAAAGGGAAGCGCCTACATTTGGGCGCTTTTTGCCTAAAGGAAACTGATCAAGGTTATAAAATTGTCGTTGACAGGTATTGTTTACAATCTTTCTGTTCTCTTGCGCGTGGCGCAAAAATTGAGCCGTCGTCTGACATCTCCATCTCTATGTGGCGCGCTCCAAGATCCCGGTTCTCTGCTATCTTGCGTCTGACGAAAAAGCGACGCGTGTTTTGTTTCTCACACAAGGAGGTTTCTTATGAAAAAATTATTGGCGTTTTTTCTCGTCTTTCTTCTCGGCGGGTTCCTTGTCTCCGCAAAGGGAAACATCACGCCGGAAGGGTATTTTAATGGCATTCGTCTGGCCGGGCGAGTGAAGGTGGTGGAGCATTTTCCGGATATCCGGGTGAAGGTGGTGAATTCGTTTCCGGATCTGCGGGTGAAGACGGTGACGAGTTTTCCGGATGATATCGGGGAATGGCAATTTGTGGAGCACGGCGAGGATTTCAAAATCCAATTTGTCGACAGTTTCCCGGATATCACGATTCGTTTTGTGAAAAGTTTCCCGGGCGTGGAGTAGGAAAAGCGGAATTGAGAATTGAGGGAAAGCGGAAATTTTTTGACGAGAAGTTTTTTCATCGTGTTATTTATCTCCCGCCCCTATGGGGCACCGGCAACCGTCCACCGGAAGGTCGCCTTCAAAAGAGGGGTTGATTGGTGGCGGCCTTCGGCCGCATATTATGGCTGCCGGAGGCGACGCTGCTTGAGCTGGCAGTTAATGGCTGACAATTAACAACAGTTTTGCGTGTGAAATCAAAAGCATTGCGCACGCTCTATCTGCCGTCTTGATTCCTTTGCGGCCAAAAGGTGGAGCGTCTCCTTACTGTCCGCCGTGTAAAGAGAAATCTCTTGACAAGCAAAACCGTTTCCTTTATAATCGTTTCCGTTGGTGATGGTATGTCATTGGAAAAGATTGTCGAAAAAAGTGAGTTGCTCGATTGCTACGGAGCGCTTTTGACGGCGCGGCGGCGCGAGTGTCTGGATTTGTATTACAATGAGAATCTGACGCTTTCCGAGATCGCGGATTGTTTCCGGATCTCGCGGCAGGCGGTGCATGATGCGATGGCGCGCGGCGAGGAGCAGTTGCTTTTGTATGAATCGGTGTTGCATTTGGCGGCGCTTAGGAAAGTCCGGGAGCAAGAAGCACCGGCGCTCTTGGCGCTTGTGCCGGAAGGCTCGCGGGATGAGGCCCGAAACATTTTGGAAACGATGGATGTGATCTGACGTTTCCTGTAAATATATTTCTTTGGGAAGGGGTGAAATCATGGCGTTTGAAAGTCTGGGCGATAAGCTGCAGAGTGCGTTCAAAGATTTGCGCGGCAAGGGGAAGCTTTCGGAGAGTGATATCGACGGGGCGCTCCGCGAGGTGCGGCGTGCGCTTTTGGAAGCGGATGTAAATTTCAAGGTCGCCAAGGATTTCATCGGAGAGGTCCGTGAAAAAGCAATCGGCGAAGAGGTCTTCGGGAGTCTCAAGCCAGATCAGACGGTGATTAAGATTGTCCGCGATGAGCTGACGACGCTCCTTGGCGGGACGCAGAGTAAGATTACGATTTCTCCTTCCGGGACGACGATTTTGATGCTGGTGGGCTTGCAGGGCGCCGGGAAAACGACGACGGCGGGGAAGCTCGCACTGATGCTGAAAAAGAAGGGGCATCGCCCGCTCTTGGTCGCGTGTGACGTGTATCGTCCGGCGGCCGTCTCGCAGCTCGAAGTGTTGGGTGAGCAGACGGGGGTGCCTGTTTATAAAGTTCCGGGGAGTACGGATCCGGTGCAGATTGCAAAGGATGCGATTCAGAGCGCGAAGACGTACAACCAAGATATTCTCCTCATCGATACGGCGGGGCGTCTCACGATTGATGAGAAGCTGATGCAAGAGCTCCGCGATATCAAGGGCGCGGTCCGGCCGCATGAGATTTTGCTCGTGCTGGATTCCATGACGGGGCAGGATGCGGTGACGACGGCGAAAGCTTTCGATGAGAGTCTTGGCATCGACGGGACGATCTTGACGAAAATGGACGGTGATGCCAGAGGCGGCGCGGCGCTTTCGATCAAGAGTGTCACAGGGAAACCGATCAAGCTGATCGGCACATCGGAGAAGCTCGACGGCGGGCTGGAGGATTTCTATCCGGATCGCATGGCGGGGCGTATTCTCGATCTGGGTGATTTGCAATCGCTCTTTGAGCAGGCGCAGCGGACGCTCGATCAGGACAGCATGGAGGACGCGGTCCAAAGGCTGAAGAAAGGCGAATTTACACTCGATGATTTCCTGAAACAGATGCGCCAGGTGAAGAAACTGGGCTCGATGCAAAATATTCTCGGGATGATTCCCGGGATGGGCAAATATAAGGAACAACTGAAAGATATAGATTTCGACAGCAAGGAAATGAAGCATATCGAGGCGATCATCCAATCGATGACAGCCGCCGAGCGTCGGAATCCGGACATATTAAACGGCAGTCGTCGCAAACGTATCGCGGCCGGATCCGGGACGCATGTGCAGGAAGTGAATCGGCTCATGAAGCAATTCACGGAGATGCGCAAGCAGATGAAAAAGATGAAAAACAGTAAAATGCCTCGGGGACTCTCAATTCCCGGGTTTCCTAAATTTTGATTCATCATATTTCAAGGAGGTGAAAATATGCTTAAAATCCGTTTGACCCGTATGGGCGCGAAAAAGGCACCGTTCTACCGTGTGGTCGTCATCGACGCACGCGCGGCCAGAAGCGGCGCTCCGGTGGACACCGTCGGTTGGTATGATCCGACCAAGGCGGACGCGCCGGTGAAGTTGGATGACGAAAAGATCATCGGCTGGTTGCAGAAAGGTGCACAGCCGACCGATACCGTTCGTTCCATCCTTCGCAAAAACGGCATCCTGGCCAAGTTTGCCGAATCCAAGAAATAATGGAGGGACAGACTATGGAGGAGCTCGTTTGCTGGATTGTGAAATCCTTAGTGAGAAATCCGGAGGCCGTGACGGTGACCGTCGTCCAAAAGGGAAATCTGGAGATTTATCAAGTCCGGGTCGCCCCTGAGGATATCGGGAAAGTCATTGGCCGCCAAGGCCGGATCGCCAATGCGATTCGCGCCGTCGTGAAAGCAGGCGCCTTGAAGCAGGACCGGAGAGTCGCCGTCGACATTATGTGATGCGCGCCGCGCGTCCGAAAGAAGGTACATCATGGAAGAAATGACCCTGCTTGTGCCCGTCTTGCTGAAATCGAAGCTGACGGAAGCACTGAAGACCAGACTTTTGGCCGAGATGCAGCAAAATCTCGATGCCATCGAGCATGACTTGGCGCAGCTCGAATTTGAAGGAAACGCGAAACTCTCCGAGCAGGCCAAAATCAATATGGCCGGCGTGGCCCAGCTTCGCGCGCAGATTGAAGCGCAGAAAGCGCAGTTTCTCGAAGCCAAGGAAAAGATTCTCAACGACAAAGAGCAGTTGAACGGGCTCGTCATCGGCGCTGAGCTGCCGCGCGGTCCGATCAATCGCCTTGTGACGGTCCACGTCGGGGATGATCTCAATGACATCCGTGGCGGAGAAATCTTGGTGGAAGACGGAAAGATTGTCGCATTCCGTGAATAAGACAGACTCTGACAATTTCATCGAAGTCGGCAAAATCGTTGCCCCGCATGGTGTGCGGGGTGATTTGCGTGTATTGCCGTCTGTCGAGCGGCCGGAGATCTTGGGCAAGGTGCGGCGTCTCTTTTTGGGAGATGCGCCGCACGAAGTCCTCTTGGCCAAGCCTCACAAGAATGTGTATCGCGTGCATTTCAAAGGCTGCGACGACAGAAACGGCGCCGAAGCGCTCGTCGGACAAATTTGTTTCCTGCCGCGAGATGAATTTCCGCGTTTGCCGGCCGGGGAGTATTACTATTTCGAGCTCCTCGGGCTTTCGATTGTCGAAGAGGACGGGACGGAAATTGGGACGCTTTCGGAAATCATCGAAACGGGGGCAAATGACGTCTATGTGGCGGCGAAGGATGGAAAGGAAATCTGTATCCCGGCGATCCCGGATTGCATTCTTTCGGTGGATCTTACGGCGCGGCGCATGACGGTGCATCTTTTGGAATGGGAAGATTGACGGGGGAGCGCGATGAAGATCGATGTCATTTCCCTCTTTCCGGAATTCATCGAAGCGTTTTACGCGCAGAGCATCATCGGGCGCGCCCGGGCGGCGGGGCTTTTGGAGCTCGCCGTCACGAATCCCAGAGATTTTGCGCACAATCGCCACGGTCATGTCGATGACACGCTTTGCGGCGGCGGCGCGGGGATGCTCATGCAATGCGGCCCGCTCTTTGAGGCATGTGAATCGGTGCTTCCGGAAAAAACGCCGCGGAGTCGCGTGATCCTCCTTTCACCCGTCGGTGTGCCGTTTACGCAGGAAAAAGCGAAAACGCTGTATCGCGATTACGATCACATCGTCTTTCTTTGCGGTCATTACGAAGGTGTGGATGCTCGCGTCGAAGACCATTTGGCTGACGAGCTCATTTCCATCGGCGATTATGTCCTGACGGGCGGCGAGTTGGGCGCGATGGTCGTGATTGACGCCGTGGCGCGCATGGTGCCGGGCGTCCTGGGTGATGCGGCAAGCGCGGCGTGCGATTCCTTTTCCGAGCCGCTTCTGGAAGGCCCGCAATACACGAAACCGGCAAAATATCGCGATTGGGATGTCCCGGAAATATTACTTTCCGGCGACCATGCGAAAATCGCCGGATGGAGGCGCAAAGAATCCCTCCGCCGCACCATGCGATGCCGTCCGGATCTGATGAAACAATTTCATCCGTCGGAAGAGGATAAAAAGCTGATGGCAGAGATTGAAGAAGAGGGGCCGGACTAAATCTGTTCTATTCTTTTGTGGCGTTTGAGGTGAAAACTTCCTGCCGGTAGAGATGGGAGGCTCGACTTGGTAGTCGTTTCTCTTTTGCGGCGTTTGAGCTGAAAAATAAAGTGTTGATAGGGATGAGGCGTTTTCTCATCTCTATCAGCAGTCAGTTGCCCATTATCTATGCCACAAAGGTCATGCAAAGAAAAAGCTTCGCTCCTCACCCCTATCTTGCAAAAGCTTTCCTCGCAAATGCCGCAAAGGGGAGTAAAGGAAAAAGTCCGCTCCTCATCCCTATCATGCAAAAGCTTCCATCTCAAATGCCGCAAAAGAGAAGAAAAGAAAAAGTCCCGCCCCTGTTTTTTGAAAAGAGACTCGCTATGGCGAAATGCTATGTGGGGCTGATTCATTACCCCATTTACAACAAACATATGGACGTCATCACCACGGCGCTCACCAATTACGATATTCACGATATTGCGAGGAGCGCTAAGACCTATGACGTTTCTTCGTATTTCATCATTCATCCCATCGAATCCCAGCGGCATATGGCCGCGCTCATCATGGAGCACTGGAAGACAGGCGCCGGCAGCCGCTACAATGCGAATCGCCGCGAAGCTTTCGAGTCGACCGTGCTTGTTTCTGACCTTGCGGAAGCCGTTTCCCAAATCGAAACGGAAACGGGGAGGAAACCGCTCATCGTCACGACCGATGCACGCGTGTATCCGAATACCGTCAGCTACGCGGCCATGCGCCGGAAAATCGCCGAAGGAGACGACCCCGTCCTGCTTCTTTTCGGCACCGGCTACGGCATGACCAAGGAAATGATGAAACAATTCGATTACATATTGGAACCCATTTACGGTTGCGGCAGCTACAATCACCTCTGCGTCAGGAGCGCCGTTTCCATTATTCTCGATCGCCTGCTCGGAGAAGCGTGGTGGGAGAGGAAGGAGGATTAAATGTCCGGACATTCCAAGTGGGAAAATATCAAGCGCACGAAAGGCAAAATGGACGCCATCCGCGCGAAAATCACCACGAAAATTTCAAAAGAAATCACCATTGCGGCTCGCATGGGCGGCGGCGATCCCGTCGGAAACATGCGCCTCAAGCTCGCGCTCATGAAAGCGCGCCAGAATAATGTCCCGAAAGACAATATTCAGCGTGCCATCGCCAAAGGCGTCGGCGGTGCGGGCGGCGCGGGGCTCGATGAAGTCACGTACGAAGGCTACGGCCCCTCCGGTACGGCGATTATCGTCGAAGCCAGCACAGACAATCGAAACCGCATGGCGGCGGACATCCGTCATGCCTTCACCCATCACGGCGGAAACCTCGGCGCGACGGGCTGCGTTTCCTGGATGTTTAAGAAAAAGGGCTCCATCATCGTCGCCAAGGACGCGGCCGACGAAGATACCCTTATGATGATTGCGCTCGATGCGGGTGCGGAAGATGTCGCCGTCAATGACGACAATTACGAGATCACGACCGGCCCGGATGAATTTATGACGGTCTCCGACGCATTGGAGCAAGCCGGCATTGCCGTCACGGCCAGCGAACTCGGCATGGTCCCGGACACGACCGTCGCCCTCTCCGGAGACGCTGCCAAAGTCATGCAGCGCCTCACGGATGAGCTCGAAGAAATGGATGACGTGCAGGAAGTTTACACGAATGCGGAGTATCCTGAGGAAGAGTAAGGAAACGAAAAAGAGTTGCGAGGAAATGATGTGACATTTTCTCGCAGCTCTTTTATTGTTGGCTTGATGAGGTTTGAAAAGGCTTGATGAGCTTGAAAAGAAAAAGCTTCGGATTGCGTTCCGAAGCTTTTTTTGGTGCGAGCGAAGGGACTCGAACCCCCATACCGCAAGGTACCGGATCCTAAATCCGGCGCGTCTGCCAGTTTCGCCACGCTCGCAAGTATTTTGATCGCGATATCGCGATGGGGGTATTATACAATAAGCGGCCGCTTTGTCGCAATGATAAAAGTTCTTGTTGTGCTATTTGTTCGTTATTCGTTAAATGTTTACCGAGTTTTACATAGAACTGAAAGTTTGAAAGAGCTTGAGATTTGAGTTGTGTCCCATTGCGTCTGCTATCGGGGTTGCCTTAGGGGGACGGCTTGAAAAAGCTTGATGTGGGTGCTGTGTTGCGTTTCAACATCGTCCATGCTGTAAACGGTTATACAGCCCACGGAGGACGGTTATCCGCTATCCGATTACCGCTATCCGTGCTTTCCACCCGGCAAAGGCTTGATGCGCCGATTCTTTTATGCATCCTCTGTCATGCATTCTTTTCGTGCTGAGAAAGCTTATCAAGCCTTTTTAAGCGTTTTCCCTTT
This sequence comes from Lachnospiraceae bacterium, assembly GCA_963615055.1. Lineage (GTDB taxonomy): Bacteria > Bacillota > Negativicutes > Veillonellales > Dialisteraceae > UBA1822. Next base: position 91,181 of record CAVEFO010000001.1, on the reverse strand, counting down.
TTGCTATAATAAAATGAGAAGAGAAAATTTGTTTCTAAAAAAGGAAGTGACGGCATGAAAAAGATTGCGTTTTACGGGAAGGGCGGGATCGGGAAGTCGACGACGGCTTCGAATGTGTCGGCGGCGCTTGCGCTTTCGGGGCGGCGGGTGTGCCAAATCGGGTGCGATCCGAAGAATGATTCGACGCGGCTGCTCTTGGGGCATATTTGCAGGGAAACGGTGCTGGATTGTGTGCGGCGCTCGGAGATGGAGGAGATCGCGGCGGCCGATCTTGTGCACACGGGTTTCCACGGGATTACTTGCGTCGAGGCGGGGGGACCGGAGCCGGGCGTGGGGTGTGCGGGGCGCGGGATCATCGTGGCGCTGCAGCTTTTGGAGAAGTTGAAGGCACTGCCCGAGACGGACGTGACGCTCTACGACGTGCTGGGCGACGTGGTGTGCGGCGGCTTTGCGATGCCGATTCGCGAGGGATACGCCGAGGAGATTTACATCGTGTCTTCCGGTGAGCTGATGTCACTCTATGCGGCGAACAATATTGCGAAGGGGATTCGGCGCTTTGCGGAGCGCGGGCGCGTGCGGCTGGCGGGAATCATCGGAAACAGTCGAAACGTGCCGGGCGAACGCGAGCTTTTGGAGGAGTTTTCACGAAAATTGCAGACGCGGCTCGTGGCTTTCATCCCGCGGGATCGGATTGTGAATGTGGCGGAAAATCACAAGCAGACGGTCTTGGAGTATGCGCCGGACTCCGCGCAGGCGGATGTGTATCGCGAGCTGGCGGAGACGATCTGGACGAATACGGAATTTTCCGTCCCGATGCCGCTTTCGTTTGAAGAATTGGAAATGTTGGTAGGGGCGTATGGCACTTGATACGAAATGGCTTTTGAAACAGGAGAAATCGTCGAGTTGCCCGATGGTGGGCGTGTACCGGGCACTGGCTTTCTGCACGGGTTGCGTCGTCATCTTTCACAGTCCTTTGGGGTGCGCGCATGTGGCGCAGACGATGGACATGGGTTCGGGGTTTCGTGTCGCGGCGGACGGCGGGCGTGAAAATCGGACGGGCATCCCGCTCGTTTCCTCGCATCTTCGTGAAAAGGACAGCATTTTCGGCGGCATTTCCCGGCTGGAGGATTGCATTTCCTATGTGATGGAGGCGTATGCGCCGCGTTGCCTTTTCATCGTGACGTCGTGCGTGGCCGGCGTGATCGGCGACGATGTGGAAGAGGCAGCGGAGCGGGCCGAGGAAATGTATGGGATTCCCGTCATTGCGATGCCGTTTGCCGGATTTTTGGGCGGCGAATACGGAAAAGGGTATTATGAGACGGTGGACGTTATTTTGTCTCGTTTTGTGAAACCGGCGGAAACGGAGCCGAATACGGTGCTGCTCCTAGGCGATCAAATGGGGCCGGAGGGCCAATATGTGCGCGAAGTGACGCGGCTTTTGTCCTGTTTCGGCTTGCGCGTGCTGTATCAGTTTCCGGGCTATGTGCCGTTTGCCGAATGGTCGGAGATTCCGTCCGTGGCGCTTTCCGTCATTTTGGGTGTGGCGGGGCAGGCGGGCGCGATGCTCCGGGTCGCGGAAAAATTGGAAACAGAATACGGCGTCCGGGCGCTGGGCGATGTGTATCCGGTCGGCTGGGACGCGACAAAAGCGTGGATTTCGGCGCTCGCGGAGAAAGTGGGCGAGCCGGAGACGGGCGCGGCGGTCTTGGCGGCCGAAGAGGCGCGCGTCTCGGAGGCGGCGGCCGGTTTTCTTCCGGTGACGCGGGGCAAAAAAGTCGTGATTGGCACGGGGCGTGCGCTTCGCTGGTACAATCCGGCGGAAACGCTCGCTCTCGTATCGCGGCTGGAAATGGAAACGGCGGGCGTCGTCTTTTTCGGAAATCTTCCCGAAGAGGAGAAAGCGGCGATCCGAGAGAAAATTTACGCATTCGGCGACGTGCCGATCTATGAGGCGGACGCAGGGCAGGCGGTCATTGACGGTGCGGATGTCTTTTTGACGACAAATGAGGTCTTCAATACGAAGACGCGGCAGCTTTTCATCCCCATGGTGCCGCTCGTCGGGACGGAAGGGGAAATCGCGCAGATGCGGGCGGTGTATCGCCTGCTTTGCCGCTACGGTGAGAAAGGGGGCGTCGCGTATGTCACGGTGTGAATGGGAGGCGGCGTGTCGGCACGGGGGCACGTGCGCGCTGACGGGTGCGGCGGCGTTTTTCGATTCGATTCCGGAGAGTTTCACTCTCATCAATGGGCCGCTGTGGTGCTATTTCTACGCGATGAAATATGTGGACAACGAAAATCCGATGGCGGCGCATCGTTTCCATTGCACGCAGCCGAGTCCGCAGGCGCTGGTCTACGGGACGGAAGACGATCTCTTGGCCGGTTTCGATTTCATCCGTCAAAATGCGAAACCGGCGCGGGTCTTTGCGGAAACGAATTGCAGCGTGAGCCTTGTGGGCGACGATATGCAGGGGATCGCGGATCGCGCCGATTTACCGTGGCCGGTGTACGCGATGGACGGCGGCGGGCTTCTGGGGAGTTTCGAGGCGGGCTTTGCGGCGGCATCGCTTCGCATCGAAAAAGAAATGAAACCGGGCGCGACAAAAGAAATGAGCGTCAATGTGCTGGGACTTTCGACGGTACATATGAAAGGGCGCGAAGACGCGGCGGAGATTTCCTCACTTTTGGCGGAGGCTGGGATCACCGTTCTCTCGATGCCGGGGGCGGGGAGCTCGTGGGAAGACATCATGGACGCGCCGCGCGCCGCTTTGAATGTCGTCGTGCGAGATGAATTGGGGCTCTCGCTTGCAAGGCAAATGGAAAAAGATTTTGGCATCCCGTTTCTGTCTGTCGGTCTTCCGTACGGGACGGAGGGGACGATGGCGTGGCTGGCAAAAATCTGTGAGTTGCTCGGCGTCCCGTTGCCGGAGAGTGTGACGGAAAAAGCGAAAAGCGTGAAAGAATTTTTACTCCGCAAAGGGAACAATCTGGAATCGCTCTGGGGACCGCTATGGTTTGATGAAATCTTCATCTCCGCATCGCCGTCCGAAGCGATCGGGATTGCGGAAGCCGTCCGCAGCGAATGGGCGGATACGGCCAAATTGGTGGTGCATTTGCAAGCGGCAAGCGAGCGGACGACACCGGCAGCGGATATGATTCGGAGAGTCGGGCCAGACGACGCCGCGATGAAGAAAGATTATGAGAATTGGCAGGGCGGCCTTGTGCTGTCGTCGTCGCACGAGACACAGCAGCTTCGTCGCATGGGAAAACAATTTGCCTCTGTCCACATCGCGCTCCCCTCGGCGGATGAAGTCCATTTCGCGGACACGCCCCTCTGCGGCCTGCGCGGTGCGGCGTATCTGTATGAGGCGATTTGGAATGCGAAGCTGAGGATGCGTCTTGAGAGCTGAAAATGATGGATGCGCATAGAGAAAGTTAGCAATTAGCAATTAGCAGTTAGCAATTAGCAGTTAGCAATTAGCAGTTCAGGTGCGCGCTTCGCGAGATTTTATAAAAATCGTCGCCGAAGGCGACACCTGAACTGCTCACTACTCACTACTAATTGCTAACTTTTTACGTGATGTGACAAATAGCAGATCTTCGCATGTTATAAAAAAAATCTGCAGGGGTAAAGAAAATTTCTATATGCCAGAATTTTTTAATAATCGGTGAAAGAAAATTTTGATATGGTGATTTTGGAGCGAAAATGATGAAAAAGATTGTCTTTTTTCTTTCAGTTGTGATATCATATTAACTCACGATGAATAAAATTCAGATGTTTGCGGCTAAAAAGCGGAAATTTTCGCGAAAAGTCGATTTCGGCGAGAATGTCAAGAGGGAATTTCTTGGCGCTCGCATGGCGGGGAAGCGTTGCCTGCATTGTTTTGATGATGGTGGGCCGTTTCCCTTGTTTCCCGTATTGACAAAAGAAAGGATGAGGAAAAAGGATGTTCAGACCCGAAAAGGTGGGTACGCGTAAACGGTATACCTACGCAAGAGCGATTGACGTCATGAAAATGCCGCATTTGCTCGACCTGCAGACGAAATCCTACGAATGGTTCCAACAGGAAGGCCTGCGGGATGTATTGGATGATATTTCTCCCATCGAAGACAGCGGCCACAAGTGGGGGCTGTATTTCTTGGATTACCGTTTTGAAGCGCCGGACGCGACGATTGATGAATGTCGCGCGAAGGCGATGACGTACAGTGCACCGCTTCGCGTGTGTGCGCGTCTCGTCAATCATGAAACGGGAGAAATCAAGGAAAATCCGGATCTTTTCATGGGCGATTTTCCCATCATGACATCGACGGGGACTTTCGTCATCAACGGCGCGGAACGTGTCGTCGTCTCGCAGCTCGTCCGTTCGCCGGGCGTGTATTTTTCGCGTGAGCAGGATAGCCTCGGGAAATATATTTACAGCGGGCAGGTAATCCCGAATCGCGGCGCGTGGATCGAATTGGAAACGGATTCCAATGGGACGGTCTCTATTCGTATCGATCGGAACCGCAAGATGCCGGCGACGATTTTGGTGCGTGCGCTCGGCTGGGAAACAAATGATGAAATCCTTGATTTGTTCGGCCGGGATGTGCATATTCAGCGGACGCTCGAAAAGGATCCGACGCACAATCGCGAAGAAGCGCTGATCGAGATTTACAAGAAACTCCGTCCGGGCGAACCGCCGACGGTGGAATCGGCGACGACGCTCTTGCACAATCTTTTCTATGATCCGCATCGCTATGATTTGGCGAAGGTCGGCCGCTACAAAGCGGGCAAGAAGCTCGGCTGGAAGAATCGGATTCGCGATCTTGTGACGGCGGAACCGATTGTGAATACGGAAACGGGCGAAGTCATTTTGGAAGCGGGCGTTTTGGTCGATGCCGAAGCAATCGCAAAATTGGAAAAGAGTGGGGTCTTTGCGCATCCGGGCATGGTTTCAGAGCTGATGGAAAACAGCGAAGGCACGGAAGTGAAGATCGTCTGCAATGATGCGAATTTGCCGGATTCCGACCGGACGCTGAAGCCGGAGGACATGATTGCCAATATCGGTTATCTTTTGAATCTCATGCAGGGTATCGGGGAAACGGATGATATCGACCATTTGGGAAACCGTCGCGTGCGCTGTGTGGGGGAACTTTTGCAGAATCAATTCCGTATCGGGCTGTCCCGCATGGAGCGTGTCGTGCGCGAACGGATGACGACGCAGGATGAGGATAAAATGACGCCGCAAGCGCTGGTGAATATCCGTCCTGTCGTCGCCGCGATCAAAGAATTTTTCGGAAGTTCGCAGCTCTCCCAGTTCATGGACCAGACGAATCCGCTGGCGGAATTGACGCACAAGCGCCGTCTCTCCGCTCTGGGGCCGGGCGGTCTTTCCCGTGAGCGTGCCGGTTTCGAAGTCCGCGATGTCCACTATTCGCATTACGGCCGCATGTGCTCCGTCGAAACGCCGGAAGGTCCGAACATCGGCCTGATTTCTTCGCTGGCCAATTTCGCCATCATCAATCGCTACGGGCTCATTGAGACGCCGTATCGTCAGATTGATCGGACGGATCCGGAAAATCCGGTTGTCACGGAAGAATGTAAATACGTCACGGCGGATATTGAAGAAGATAAAATTATCGCACAGGCGTCCGAACCGCTTGATGCCGAGAATCATTTTGTGAATAAAAACGTCACGGCCCGTCGCGGCGCCGATCCCGTGGAAGCGGATGCGACGGAAGTCAGCCTGATGGACGTCTCGCCGAAGCAGGTCGTTTCTATCGGGACATCGCTCATTCCCTTCCTTGAACACGATGACACGAACCGCGCGCTGATGGGGGCAAACATGCAGCGTCAGGCTGTGCCGCTTCTTCGTCCGACGGCACCGCTTGTCGGTACGGGCATGGAATTTGTCGCGGCGCAGGACTCCGGCGTGTGCGTTCTGGCCAAGCGCTCCGGCGTCGTCAAGAAAATCGATGGGACGTCCATCACCGTCCGCACGGATAAAGGCGAAGTGGACGAATATCCGCTCACGAAATTCATGCGTTCGAACCAGAGCACGTGCATCAATCAGCGCACGATTGTCTCCGAAGGTGATCGCGTCGAAGCGGGACAGACGCTGGCGGACGGCATGGCGACGGACGGAGGGGAATTGGCGCTCGGGCAGAATGTGCTCGTGGCGTTCGTTTCCTGGGAAGGCTACAACCACGAAGACGCCGTTTTGATTTCCGAACGTCTTTGCAAAGAGGATCTGTATACCTCTATCCATATCGAAGAATACGAGTGCGACGCGCGCGACACGAAGCTGGGCAATGAAGAAATCACGCGGCAGCTGCCGTCCGTCGGCGAAGACGCGATCAAATATCTCGATGAAAACGGCATTATTTCAATCGGTGCCGATGTCCACCCGGGCGACATCCTGGTCGGGAAGGTCACGCCGAAAGGGGAAACGGAACTCACGCCGGAAGAACGCCTTCTCCGTGCCATTTTCGGTGACAAGGAACGCGAAGTGCGCGACACGTCGCTCCGTGTGCCGCATGGGGAATTCGGCAAGATTGTGGATGTGAAAATCTTTTCGCGAGAGGAGGGCGACGAGCTTCCGCCCGGCGTGAACAGGAGTGTCCGGGTCTACATCGCGCAGAAACGGAAAATCCACGAAGGCGATAAAATGGCCGGCCGCCACGGAAATAAGTGCGTGTGCTCCCGTGTCATGCCGATCGAAGATATGCCGTTTACGCCGGACGGACGCCCCGTCGATTTGGTGCTGAATCCGCTGGGTGTGCCGTCTCGTATGAATATCGGCCAGATTTTGGAAATCCACCTCGGCTGGGCTTGCCATGCGTTGGGCGAAGAAATTCGCGAAAAGGATCCCGATGTGGAGAGACGTCTCCGCGAAGCCGGTTACGATTTCGACAAATACGGAATGCCGGAGCCGGATCGCGACGGGATTCACATTGCGACGCCGGTCTTTGACGGCTGCCGTGATGAAGATTTGGCGACGACGCTGCGTGCGGCGAATTTGCCCGCCAATGCTAAGAGCGTCCTCTACGACGGGCGCACGGGTGAAAAATTGGATAATCCCGTCACAATCGGCTGGAAATACATGCTCAAGCTCCACCATCTCGTCGACGATAAAATTCACGCTCGCTCCACGGGTCCTTACTCTCTCGTCACGCAGCAGCCTCTGGGCGGCAAAGCCCAATTCGGCGGCCAGCGTTTCGGCGAAATGGAAGTCTGGGCGCTGGAAGCTTACGGCGCCGCGTATACATTGCAGGAAATTTTGACGGTGAAGTCCGATGACGTCGTCGGTCGCGTGCGTGCGTACGAAAAGATTGTCAAGGGCGAAAATATTCCCTCGCCGGGCGTACCGGAATCCTTCAAGGTCCTCATGAAAGAATTGCAATCCATCGGCCTCGATGTCCGCATCTTGAATGAAAACGGCGAAGAAGTCGTCATGAAGGAACTTGACGAAGATGAGTTTGAGACGTCTTTCAGTGATCGCCGCCTCAATCGCGACGACAAGGAAGCGGATCGCGCCATGGCTGAAAAGCAGGCGCATGACAAAGAACTTCTCGAAGTCATGGAAGGCGACGACTCCATTTCCGTTTCCAGAGACGAAGTGCAAGGACGCGAAAGCGAAGGCGCATCGGATATTCTCGCGGATGTCCTCGATGCGGATGATGCCGTCGAAGCGTATGAAGCAAGCGACGACAGAGATATTGATTACACCATTACCGACGATCCGAACGAAGACAGCTCGGATGCCTCGGAAGACTGACATTCCCGGAAAGGAGCGGTATCCTAAGTGTTAGATGTAAATGAGTTTCACTCCATGCAAATCGGCATCGCCTCCCCGGATACGATACGGGCTTGGTCCCACGGTGAGGTCACAAAGCCGGAAACCATCAATTACCGGACGTTGAAACCGGAAACCGACGGGCTTTTCTGTGAGAAAATTTTCGGACCGTCCAAGGACTGGGAATGCAAATGCGGAAAATATAAAAGAATGCGCTACAAAGGCACCGTCTGCGACAAGTGCGGCGTGGAAGTCACGAGCTCCAAAGTGCGCCGCGAGCGCATGGGCCACATCGATTTGGCGTGCCCGGTCTCGCATATTTGGTATTTCAAGGGGATTCCCAGCCGCATCGGCCTCATTTTGAATATTTCCCCGCGCGCGCTGGAGCGTGTTCTCTACTTTGCCGCCTACATCGTCCTCGATCCGGGCAGCACGAACCTCACGAAGCAGCAGATTTTGACGGAAGCCGAATATCGGGAAACGATTGAAAATTACGGCGAAGACGCATTCAAAGCCGCTATGGGCGCCGAGGCGATTCAGACGCTTTTGAAAGAAATCAATCTCGAAAAGCTCGAAGCGGAGCTGAAAGAAGATCTTAATTCGACCAGCGGACAGCGCCGCGCGCGCAGCATTCGCCGTTTGGAAGAAGTCGAATCCTTCCTTCATTCCGGCAATCGCCCCGAATGGATGATTTTGACGGTCATCCCCGTCATCCCGCCGGATTTGCGCCCGATGGTGCAGCTGGACGGCGGCCGCTTTGCGACGAGCGATTTGAATGATCTCTATCGCCGCGTGATCAACAGAAATAACCGTCTGAAACGACTCTTGGATCTCGGTGCGCCGGAAATCATCGTCCGGAATGAAAAGCGTATGCTCCAAGAAGCCGTGGATGCTTTGATTGACAACGGTCGCCGCGGACGCGCCGTGACGGGCCCCGGAAACCGTGCACTCAAATCCTTGTCCGACATGCTCAAGGGCAAGCAGGGACGTTTCCGTCAAAACCTGTTGGGGAAACGTGTCGACTACTCCGGTCGTTCCGTTATCGTCGTCGGCCCGGAACTCAAAATGTACCAGTGTGGGCTGCCGAAGGAAATGGCCGTCGAGCTCTTCAAGCCGTTCATCATGCACGAGCTGATTGATCGCGGCATGGCAAACAATCTCAAAGTCGCACGCAAAAAAGTCGATAAATTGGCGCCGGAAGTCTGGGACGTTTTGGCGGATGTCATTCAAAACCATCCTGTCCTTTTGAACCGCGCCCCGACGCTGCACCGCCTCGGCATTCAGGCTTTTCAGCCGATTCTCTGGGAAGGACGCGCCATTAAGCTCCATCCGCTCGTCTGCCCGGGCTACAATGCCGACTTCGACGGCGACCAGATGGCCTGCCATTTGCCGCTGTCCGAAGAAGCGCAGGAAGAAGCGCGCACGCTCATGCTCTCCGTGAATAATATTCTTTCGACGAAAGACGGTAAACCGGTCGCCATTCCGTCGCAGGATATGATTCTGGGAAGCTATTACCTCACGATTACGAGAGAAGATGAAGATGCGGTCGAATATGATCGACTCCCGCTTTTCACGGGCTATGATGAAATCATGCTCGCCTACAATGCGGCGAAAGATGAAGGCAAAGGTCTCGAATATCTGCATACGTACATCCGTCTCGACATTCCGGGACACGGCCTTGTCATCACGACGCCGGGTCGCGTCATCTTCAATTACGCCATTCCCGAAGTGCTCCGCGCCTTCCATAAGAGAAGCGACGGCCGCGAATGTCTGGGCGTCGTGATTGATAAGAAACAGATGGGCAAGCTCGTCAATACCTGTTTCCGGAAACTCGGATTCAAAGCGACGGGCGAACTGTTGGACAGCATCAAAGCCCTCGGTTTCCATTACGCTTTGATTTCTGGGATTTCAATCGGTATCAATGACGTCGCCGTGCCGGAAAGCAAGAACGCCATTATTGCCGAAAAAGATGCCGAAGTCGAAAAGGTCAAGACCTTCTTCCGCCGCGGCCTCATCACGGAAGCGGAACGCTACAAGAAAGTGATCGACATTTGGAGCCGTGCGACCGATGAAGTCGGCGAAGCGATGAAGGAAAGTATGAAACGCTTCAATCCGTTGACTATGATGGCGCAGTCTGGCGCCCGCGGCAACGACAGCCAGATGCGCCAGCTCGCCGGGATGCGCGGGCTGATCGCCGATACGTCCGGCCGCCCGGTCGAACTCCCGGTCAAAGCGAATTACCGTGAAGGCCTGACCGTCCTCGATTACTTTACCAGTGCGCATGGCGCCCGCAAAGGTCTCGCCGATACCGCGCTTCGTACGGCGGACTCCGGGTATCTCACCCGCCGCCTCGTCGACGTTTCCCAAGACGTCATCGTCCGCGAAGACGATTGCGACATCGTGACAATCGATTTTGATAAAGAAATGCTCCGCGCCGCCAATGCCGCGAAAGAAACCATTCGCAATTTGCGTCCGCAGCTCATTGACGCCCTTGTGGCCGAAGACGTCCTCAATCCGAAGACGGGCGACATTCTCCTCGTGGCGGGCCATGTCCTGACCGAGGATGACTTGAAACTTTTGAATCGGCGTCTCATTCATCAGATCACCGTCACGCCGCCCTATGAAGAAGGCGCGGAAGAACCGGAACCGGTGACGTACGATCTCGGCGTGGAAGAAGAAGAAGCGAAGATGCAGGATCGACTCCTCGCCGATCTCACGGGACGCTACCTCGGCAAACATATCGAAGGCGCGGCGCTCACCCGTCTCGGCGAAGAAGTGCTGCCCGACGGCACGAAGCTCACCGTCAAAGCCGCGAAGAAACTCTTGGAATCCGACGTGCCCTTCGTCCGCATTCACATGGACGAAGTCGAAGGCGTCGAAGTCACGCCGATTATCAGAAGCGGCGGCGTCATTGAGACATTGGCCGACCGCATCACCGGCCGCGCCTCCGTCGAAGACGTCAAAAATCCGGAAACCGGCGAAATCATCGTTTACAAAAATGAAGAAATCAATGAAGAACAAGCCGAAGAAATCGGGAAATATTACGATAAACTCACCATTCGTTCCGTGCTGACCTGCCACGCGACCCGCGGCGTCTGCGCGAAATGCTACGGACGGAACCTGGCAACCGGCCGTCACGTCGAGATCGGCGAAGCTGTCGGCATCATCGCCGCGCAGTCCATCGGCGAACCGGGCACGCAGCTCACGATGCGTACCTTCCATACCGGCGGTACCGTTTCCAATGAAGACATCACACAGGGTCTTCCCCGTGTCGAAGAATTGTTTGAAGCGCGGAAACCGAAAGGCCATGCGCTCATTTCCGAAATCGGCGGCACCGTCACCGTGGGCGAATCCGAAGAAAACAAGGGCGTCCTCATTGTCACCATCACGAACGAAGAGACGAGCGAGAGCTATAAACTCCCCTTCGGCAAGCGTGCCATCGTCAAAGACGGCGACGTGATCGAGCCCGGCACGAAACTCATGGACGGCAGTGTGAATCCGCACGACATCCTGCGCGTGCAGGGCGTCCGCGCGACTCAGCAATACATCGTCGCCGAAGTTCAGTCCGTTTATCGTTCCCAGGGCGTCGAAATCAATGACAAACACATTGAAATCATCGTCCGTCAGATGCTGCGCAAGATGAAGATCGAAGAAGTGGGCGATTCCGATTGGCTGCCGGGCCAGACGATCGACATGGTCACCTACCGCCTCGGAAACCGTCGCTTGCAAGAAGAAGGCAAAGAACCGGCCGTCGCACACAACCTGCTCCTCGGCACGACGAAAGCCGCTCTTGCGACGGACTCCTTCCTCTCCGCCGCCTCCTTCCAGGAAACGACGAGAGTCCTGACCGAAGCCGCCGTGAAAGGGAAATCCGATCCTTTGGTCGGCCTCAAAGAAAATGTCATCATCGGCAAACTCATTCCCGCCGGCACCGGCCTCTCGCTCGCCCGCTGCGCCAAAGTCGCGGCCGACAGCGTGAGACGACCGGGCGAAGAATAAAAAATCTTTCCAAGTAAAAATCCGTTCCTTTTTTGGGGGAACGGATTTTTTTGATGGGGAAATGATAGAAAATTTCGTTTTTGGTGTGTGCTTGCGGAAGACAATCCGTCATTGGCGGTGTAGGCGTGTCGTATTCAAAGACAATTCCCAAAGGCGACCGTCGGCGATATCACGCCCAAATTTTCGGTTCAAGCTCCGTTTCTTGGCGGCTTTGCATCCGACGCCTAAAGCCAAGCATACCAATTTCTACACGGTTTACTTAAAAATTTCCTCTTTATGAGCACTCATACCGTCGATGACGGCTTGCATGACGACAGCGGGTTCCAAGCCGAGCATGGAAAAGCCGCGATCGATGATGTCGCGTTTGCAGCCAGCGGCGAATTTTTTGTCTTTATATTTCTTTTTGAAACTTTTGAGCTCCATGCCGTCCATGCCTTCCGGACGCATGAGCGCATAGGCGTGGACGATGCCGGTGAGCTCGTCGACGGTGAAGAGAGATTTTTCGAGAGCGGTTGTCGGCTCGACTTCATCGGTGCAGATGCCGTAGCCGTGGGAAATAATGGAGCGGATGTCGTCTTCGTCGATGCCTTCGGGGGCAAGGTATTCGCGGACGTGGTGGCAGTGCTCGTCAGGATGCTCTTCATAGTCGACGTCGTGGAGATAGCCGATCGCCTCCCAATGGGCTTTGTCTTCTCCGAAAAGCGTCGCCATTTGTCCCATGGCAGCTGACACGCAAGCCGCGTGCACGAAAAGCGACGGCTCGGTGGTGTGTTTCTTCAAAATTTCTTTTGCTTGTTCCAAAGTAAGTTTCATGGAAATATCCTCCTTTTTTGCTTGTCCCATCATAACGGAGAGAGACGGCGCCGTCAAGGGGAAAGAAAAGTAAGCCGTGAGTCACCGGCCGTGAGCCGTGCAGGTGTTGCCTTCGCTGTATTATTAAAATTTTGCGGAGCGCGTTCCGCTTTAGCCTTCTTCAGGAAGAAGGTGACGCGAAGCGCCGGATGATGGCCGACTCTGTATTTGAATAACGGAAAAGAAAATCTGTTGCTCAGCTTTTCTTTTCCGTAGAGAGTCCATCACCCGCGCTACGGACACCCTCTTCCTGAAGAGAGCTTCAGGCGGCGGCGCTTCGCGGCTTACAAAGTTTTTCACACCCCGTTCACGGACAATGGATGACGGGAATCGGATTTTAGCTGTTTCCTCCGACGATTTTCTCGATGATTCCCGTCGTGGAGCAGCCGTCGACGAAGGGAAGAACTTCGACGCGGCCGGCGGATTCGGCGCCTTTGACGTCTTCTTTTTTGTAGTCGCCGCCTTTGACGAGGATGTCCGGGCGGAGTTTGGCTAGGAGTGCCTCCGGGGTGTCTTCTCCGAAGATGACGACTTCATCGACGAAGCGGAGGGCGGCTAGGAGGAGGGTGCGATCCGTTTCGCTATTCACGGGACGGGTCGGGCCTTTTAAGCGGCGGACGCTGTCGTCGCTGTTTACGCCAATCACGAGGCGGTCACCGAGCGCGCGGGCTTGGGCAAGGTAGGTGATGTGACCGCGGTGAAGAATATCGAAGCAGCCGTTTGTAAAGACGACGGTCTCTCCGTGCGCTTGCCATGCGCGGATTTTTTCGGCGGCAGTCTCCCACGTGTCGGGGGCGAAATCCGGTGCGGGCGCTTTGGTTTCCCATGCGTCGATAAGTTCTTCTTGCTTGACGGGATAGGTGCCGACGCGGGAAACGGCGATACCGCCGGCGGTGTTGGCGAGGCGGAGCGCGTCCGGCAACGGAAGGGCGGCGGCAGCGGAGGCGGCCAGGACGGCCATGACGGTATCACCGGCGCCGGAGACGTCAAAGACATCGCGTGCGGCGGCCGGAGAATGGATGATTTCTTTCTCTCCGATTGCGGTGATCCCTTTTTCCGAGCGCGTCACAAAGAGATAGGTCAGCTTGTATTTGTCACGTAAAAATTTTCCGGCGCGTGTGATGTCTTCGTCTGTATTGGGAAGGGGCGCGCCGAGTGCTTCGGAAAGTTCTTTGGCATTCGGTGTCAGGGCGAAAGCGCCGGTGTATTTCGTCCAGTCGGCGCCCTTGGGGTCGATGAGGACGGGGATGTGATGCGCGTTTCCCAGCGTGATGACGGATTGAATTATCGTATCGGAGAGGAATCCTTTGCCGTAATCGGAGAGGATGACGGCAGAGAGTCCTTCGGCTGCGGCTTTTTGCAGGGCGGCGAGCGTTGCCGTTTCTTCTTCCGCCGAAAGAGGTTGCTTCTCTTCAAAATCGAGGCGGAGCATTTGCTGGCGCGCGCCCAGAATGCGGATTTTGGTGATGGTCGAAACTTGTTCCCGCGTCAAAATGCCGCCTGCCGAAATGCCGCTCTCTTCGCAAAGGGAGAGGAAACGTACGCCGTTTTCATCGTTTCCGCACGCGCCGAAAAGGGAAACACGGGTGGACAGTGCCGCCAAATTGGCTGCCGTATTGGCCGCGCCGCCCAGGACGGAGCGCTCGTCGGTCACGCGATGGACGGGGACGGGGGCTTCGGGGGAAATGCGGCTGACGTCGCCGAAAAGGTAGCGGTCGAGCATGACATCGCCGACGACGGCGATCCGAAGTGTCGGGAGCGTTTGTTTCAAAAATTCCGATACGGTGGGTTTCATGAAATTTCCTTCTTATACGTTGAAACGGAAATAGGCGACGTCGCCGTCTTGGATTTCATAATCTTTGCCTTCGATGCGAAGAAGGCCTTTTTCGCGGACGCCCGCATAGCCGCCGAGGGCAAGGAGGTCATCGGCGGAAACGATTTCAGCGCGAATGAAGCCGCGCTCGATGTCGGAATGGATTTTGCCGGCGGCTTGCGGCGCTTTTGTATTGCGGCGCACGGTCCAAGAACGACATTCGTCGGCGCCGACGGTGAAGAAATTGATGAGGCCGAGCAGGGAGTAGGCGCTCTTGATGAGGCGCGAGAGGCCGGATTCCGTCTCTCCGAGGTCAGCTAAAAACGCGGCGGCTTCTTCGGCGGAGAGTTCGGAGACTTCTTGCTCGATTTGCGCGGAAATCGGTACCCATTTTGCGCCTTCGGCTTCGGCTTCCGCCGCGGCTTTTTGCACGTAGGGATTGGCCGCGGGATCGGCGATGTCGTCTTCGGCGGTATTCAGCACGTAGAGGACGGGCTTTAGGGTGAGGAGATTGAGTTCGCGCACGATTTCCAAATCATCTTCGAATAGGTCAAGCGCGCGGGCCGGTGTCCCTTCTTGGAGGGCGGCGTCGATTTTTTCCAGTGTCGGCATTTGCGCCTTGGCGTCTTTGATGCCGGCTTGTGCGAGTTTCCCTGTCTTCTGTTTCTTCTTTTCGAGCGTTTCCAAATCGGCCAGGCAAAGCTCGGTATTGATGATGCCCATGTCGCGGACGGGGTCGACGCTGCCTTCGACGTGGGTGATGTTTCCGTCTTCAAAGCAACGCACGACGTGGGCGATGGCGTCGGTCTCGCGGATGTGGGAGAGAAATTGGTTGCCGAGGCCTTCGCCGTGTGAAGCGCCTGCGACGAGGCCGGCGATGTCGACGAAACGGGTGAAGGCAGGCGTGGTCTTTTTCGGCGAAAAGAGTTTCGCGAGCTCATAAAGACGCGGATCCGGCACTTCGACGAGGCCGACATTGGGCTCGATGGTGCAGAAGGGGAAATTCGCCGCTTCCGCGCCGGCTTTGGTGATGGCATTGAAGAGCGTGGATTTGCCGACGTTCGGCAGGCCTACGATGCCGATTTGAAGATTTGTACTCATACTGTGTCCTTTTCTTTTATTTTTCCGCCGGGGGCGGGGGAATATAGGTGCGCAAAACAAGCCTTGCGGCGGGGATCATGCGGGGCGCGCCTGATTCTCAATTTTCTTTGGGCGGCGTTTGCACAAAGCAGCATCACTTCTATGTGACAGCCAACAGCTAACAGCTAAAAACTAACAGCTAACAGCTATCTTGCGCATGCCACCTAAAGCAGAGAAGGAAAAAAGCGTGGCCCCTCATCCCTATCTTGCAAACGTTCCCACTTCAAACGCCTCCGAAAGCAAAGAAGGAAAAAAGTCTAGCCCCTCATCTCTATCTTGCAAACGCTCTCACTTTCAATGCCTCCGAAGGCAGAGAACAGAAAAAAGCGTGGCCCCTCAAAGCTTAGTCCTTCAAAGCATCCTTCATCCGCTCCGCCGCCTCTTTCGTCTTTTCCGGCGTATTAAACGCGGTGAGACGGACGTAGCCTTCTCCGCAGGGGCCGAATCCGGAGCCCGGGGTGCAGATGATTTGCGCTTTTTCCAAGAGGAAATCAAAGAAATCCCAGCTCGTCATGCCTTCGGGGACAGCCATCCAGACATAGGGGCTGTTTGTGCCGCCGCTGGCCGCAAGACCGCAGGATTTCGCGGCGTCCAGAATCATGGCCGCGTTTCTTTTGTAGAGATTGATCGTCTCCTGAATTTGTTTTTGGCCTTCTTTTGTATAGATGGCTTCGGCGCCGCGCTGGACGATGTAGGAGCAGCCGTTGAACTTCGTGCATTGGCGGCGATCCCAGAGCGCATTGGCAGAAACTTTTTCCCCGCTCTTCGTTTCCAGCATCAGCTCTTTCGGGATGACGCAGTAGCCGCAACGCACGCCGGTGAAGCCCGCTGTCTTGGAATAGGAGTGGAACTCGATTGCGACTTCTTTGGCGCCTTCGATTTCGTAAATACTGTGCGGGACATTTTCGTCCGAGATGAAACATTCGTAGGCCGCGTCGAAAAGAATGACGGAGCCGGTCTGCTTGGCGTAGCGCACCCACATGGTGAGCGTCGTTTTATCCATGACGGCGCCGGTGGGATTGTTCGGCGAGCAGAGGTAAATAATCATCGGATCATGGACGGGAAGATTCGGGCGGAACTCACATTCTTCATAGCAGGGAAGATACTCGAGATGCTCGAAGGAGCCGTTTACGAAACGGCCGCTGCGGCCGGCCATGACATTGCTGTCGACATAGACGGGATAGACGGGATCGGTCACGGCGACGAGGTCTTCTTTTGCGAAAATTTCTTGGATATTTCCGACATCGCACTTGGCGCCGTCGGAGATGAAGACTTCGGACGGATCGATGGAAATGCCGCGGGCGGCAAAATCATGCCGGCAAATGGCTTCGCGCAAAAAAAGATAGCCCTGCTCGGGGCCGTAGCCGCGGAACGTCTCGGCGTTTCCCATTTCCTCGACGGCGCGATGCATCGCCTCAATCACGGCGGGTGCAAGCGGCTGGGTCACGTCGCCGATACCGAGAGAAATCAGCTCCGTATCCGGATGCGCGGCGCGATACGCGTCTGCTTTTTCCCGCACGGTCGCGAAGAGATAGGAACCTTGTAAATTGAGATACGATTCATTGCAATGAGCCATGGTGTCACTCCTTTATGTTTCGAAAATTTTCAAATATTTTTCATTTTACCATAGACGGAAAAAGAAATACAGATTTTGCGCGCGTTTTCTGTTTTTTCTCTTTTTCTGTTATAATGAAAAAAATGCAGAAACATTTTTTGCGGTGCGGAAAGGAGACGATGGTGATGAAAAAAATGTTGGCGGCGGTTTTGGCGGCGGCGCTTTGTCCGCTGGCGACTTTTGCGTGGTACGGGCCGGTTTCGGATGCCGAAGAGCAGGTGGCGGCAATTGTGCGAGCAAGGGCGGAATGGGAGCCGTCGGTGCCGGGCGCGGAGACGGTCGGTTTCATCGTGACGGATCTGGACCACAATGGGCGCCTCGAAGTCTTGGTATCTGATTTCGGCGGGACGGGTCTTTATACGTACACGGACGGGTATGAGGTGAATGAGGATCGGACGGCGGTCGTGCGGATTACGAAGACTTGGGGAGAAGGGACGTCGGAGGCGGACATCATGTCGAAGAAAAAGGTGCGCGCCTACACGGATGGCATTTCCGGCATCGATTGGTATGTGCTCACGGATTTACTTCGCGACGGGAGGGAATATCGGCATGGGCTTTCGGCGCTGTCTTTGCAGAACGGGCGCTTTGTGACAAGGCCGCTTGCGAATGCGTTCACGTATTATGATGATGAGGGCGGCGAGCATACCGCGTATGAAAATGGGGATGGTGCGACGATCACCGAGCAGGAGTTTCAATCGACGGAGCGGCGGCTGTTTGCTTCGTATGAGCGCGCGGATGTGACATTGGACTGGTTGATGTATCATGCGGACACGTACGGAGACGATTGGCTTTCGGCTGACGATGAGACAATCAAAGAGCGGCTTTTGAATTCGTATCGGGCGTTTGCGGATGCGGAGACGGCGGAGAGATAAGGAAACAGAAAAGGAGTCCGGATAAATGGGTGGAAAATCGATTCCCAATATTGCGCAGGTGACGGCGGCGCGGGAAGCTTTGATGGATTTTTTGACGCATGGGCAGCATTTCTGCCCCTTTGTGGATGCGTGTGAATATGTATGCAAGATGAAACGGTTCGGACTGATTCATTATGTGTTTCGTTTCTGCTCAAAGGGTGGGCCTTGGCTGGTCGCGGTGTCGGGCGGATTTGAATCGGATACGGATTTGGAGCCGAGCGCGTATATCGGGACGGACGGGACGCTCTACGATGAGAAAACGGTGAAACAGGCGGCGCAGAACCTCTTGGATCGGATGCATTTCTTTGAGGAGGATGGAGAGTTGCAGGATTTGATGCCGGATCCGGATCAAGTCTTGATGCCCGCGGAACTGGACAAAAAGGCGGCTGATTTGCAGAAGGCGCTTCGACGGATCGGCATCAAGGTGAATCAGGAGCAGATGCGGCATCTGTTGGAGCAGGATCAGTCGGAACGGCTGCGGCAGATGGCCCGGGAGGCGAACGGAGAGGAAGAGGACCCCGTTTTTTTGTCCCAGAAGGTTTTGCTTTCTTCCCCCATTTCCGATTTGTCGGTGGTGGCCGATTCCATTGCGGAGGCGTCGCACCAGAATGTGATGTGCGAAAAAGAGGGAGAGGCGCTTTGTTTTCGGTATCGGGACGCGGAAGTGCGCGTGTCATGCTGTGATGACATCTCAAAAGAGGACATCGAGCGCGCGGCGGGGTGGACGCAGGATCCGGAAAACGCGGTGAAGGATCCGCTCTCGTATCAGGCGGCGATTTTGGTCGAAGCGGAGAGCCGGGAACTGGCGGAAACGGATTTGGCGTATTTTGTGGTGCTGGTGATTCGCGCGATTTTGGCGACAACGCCGGCGATGGGCGTCTTGACGTCGGGGCCGCTTTTATCAAAGGAGGCCTACATCCGTATTTTGGAAGATTCGCATTTCACGCGAGGGTTTCCGCTGGATCTTTTTGTATGTGTCGCAAAGGCGCCGGGGGACGATTTGCTGATGTATCAGACGCGCGGGATGATAGATTTCGGTATGGCCGAGGTGTTCGCAGAACAGGTGCCCGGTTGGGATGAGGAGGCCATCTCGGGCGATTTGCTGGATATAGCCTATGATCTTTTGATGAATGAGGCGCTGATTCCGGATCCGGATGCCGAGGAGGATGAAGATCTTTATGTCGGACACGGCGGTTCCGGATGGATATACCAATTGCAGCCTTGTTATTTGCATGGGGAGCCGGAGGATGAAAATGAGCTTCCCGTCGCGTGGGCGGCCGATCAGACGGAGTACGTATGGATGGACGAGCCGTGGCGGATTGCGGATGATTTGCGTCCCTATATCACGGCGGATTTCAATCCGGCGGCGATGATGAATCGATTGGGTTACTTCGTCATGTGGGCGTATAAAAAGAAGAAACTGGATCGGATTTTTGCCCGTGATATGGATCATGCCATGGCAGATCCGGATTTTGAAGGGGATGTCCGGCTGTTTCTTTTGGAAACCGCTGGCTGCATAGATACGCGAATTTTCAAGCCGGAGGCGGTGCGCTTCGTGGAGGATTATTATTCCATGCGGCATCCGGAGACGGGTTTCTACGCAGATCTTCGGGATTACACTTTGGCGCACACTTACGCACCGCAAGAGGTCATCCGGGCACAAAGTGCGGGCTGTGAGGCGCCGGCTTTCGGCGAATGGAATGAGAAGGTCTTCAAAGATATTTGCACGCTGCTGGATAAACGCTTCGCGGAATGGAAAGAGAAGGAAGTTAGCAATTAGCAATTAGCAATTAGCAGGTAGCGCGGCTTTTTCGCGTTCGACTTTTGTGGCGTTTGGGTTGATGGCTGTAGCAAGATAGAGATGAGGGGCAAAGCTTTTTCTTTGCTTTACTTTTGCGGCATAGATGATGAAAAATAAGGTGCTGACAGAGATGAGGCGGTTTTCCCATCGCTATCATCGAAAAGTTTTCACCGCCAACGCCGCAAAAGGAAAGAAGCCAAAAAGTTCGGCCCCCTCATCGCTCATCTCTCATTTGCGTAGACAACAAAAAAGAACCGACATGATACAAAGTCGGTTCTTTTTTCGTGCGTTTCTTATCGGATTAGTCTTTCTTCAGCGCATCGTCATAGGATTTCTGGATGCGGATGTAGTTCGCGCGGCGTTCTTTGGCGTCTTGTTCCGTTTTGGCAAAGAGCGCTTCGGCGGTATCGGGGAAAAGTTTCGCCAGGCTCGCGTAGCGGACTTCGCCCATGAGATAGTCGCGGAAGTTTCCTTTCGGCTCGCGGCTGTCGACGTGGAACGGATTTTTGCCGGCTTCCAAGAGCGCGGGGTTGTAGCGCCAATTCACCCAGTAGCCGCATTCGACGGCGCGCCGGGCTTCTTCCTGGCTCTTGCCCATGCCGGCTTTGAGGCCGTGATTGATGCAGGGCGCATACGCGATGATAAGTGACGGGCCCGGATAGGCTTCGGCTTCGGCGATGGCTTTGAGCGCCTGATTCATATCGGCGCCGAGTGCGATCTGGGCGACGTAGATGTAGCCGTAGGAAACAGCCATCATGCCGAGATCTTTTTTCTTCGTCTTCTTGCCGGAAGCGGCAAATTTCGCGATGGCGGCGGCCGGTGTCGATTTTGAGGATTGGCCGCCGGTATTGGAATAGACTTCGGTGTCGAGGGCGAGGACATTCACATCTTCGCCCGAGGCGAGTACTTGGTCGAGGCCGCCGTAGCCGATGTCGTACGCCCAGCCGTCGCCGCCGAAAATCCACTGGCTGCGTTTTACGAAATGATCGCGGAGATCGAGGAGTTCCTTATATTCGGGATGAGAGGAAACTTCGGCACGGAGCGCGGCTTCGAATTTTTGCGCGAGCGTGCGGCTGCCTTCGCCGATGTCTTTTTTATCGAGCCATTCTTGCATGATGGCTTTCGTTTCCGTGTCCGCTGCCGGAAGGAGCGCTTCGACTTTATCCGCCAAGCGTTCGCGGAGTTTCTTTTCGCCCAGATACATCCCCAGGCCATACTCCGCATTGTCTTCAAAGAGGGAATTCGCCCAAGCGGGGCCTTCGCCGTTTTGGTTCGTCGTGTAGGGCATGGAGGGAGCGCTCGCGCCGTAAATGGAGGAGCAACCCGTCGCATTGGCGATATTCATGCGGTCACCGAAGAGCTGCGTGACGAGATGAATGTAGGGTGTCTCGCCGCAGCCTGCGCACGCGCCGGAAAATTCAAAATAGGTCGGTTCGAGCATGGCGCCGCGAATCGTCGCTTTCGGCAGCGGATTGTCTTTGCGCGGAAGGCTCATGGCGTAATCCCACAGTTTCTGCTTGTCTGCCTGCGTTTCCGCCGGGCGCATGACGAGCGCTTTTTCTTTCGCCGGGCAGGTATGGGCGCAAATGCCGCAACCGTAGCAATCTTCCGGATCAATGACGATGCGGAATTTGAGACCTTTCACAGGGCCGGCAAAGTCGCGGACGATGAAACCTTCCGGCGCTTTCTCCGCTTCTTCGTCCGTCAGCAACACGGGACGAATGGTCGCGTGCGGGCAAGCGGCGACGCATTGGTTGCACTCGATGCAGTTTTCCGGAATCCATTCGGGAATCTCAATCGCGGCGGCCGGGCGTTCGTATTGCGATGTGCCGACGGGAAACGTCCCGTCCTCGATGCCGCGGAAAGCGGAAACGGGCAGGTCATCGCCTTCTTGCCGGTTCATGACGTCGCAGACATTTTTGATGAAATCGGGGCGTGGGATGAGCGCTCTTTCGCCGCCTGTCGTCGCATGCTCCCAAGCGGCGGGGATTTCGATTTTAATCGGCGCGGTGATCCCGGCATCGACGGCCGCGTTGTTCATATCGACGACGTCCTGGCCCTTGCGCCCATAGGAATGCTCATTCGCTTCCTTGAGATAGCGCACGGCGTCCTCAATCGGAATGATATTCGTCAGCGCGAAGAACGCCGATTGCATGATCATATTGATGCGAGAGCCGAGACCGAGCTCGCCGGCAATCTTGAAGGCGTCGATGAGATACAATTTCGCGTGAAGCTTTGCGAGTTTCCGTTTCATCATCGCGGGAAGAACGGAGTCCAACTCTTCCTGTTTCCACGGACCGTTCAAAAGGAAGACGCCGCCGTCTTTGAAGCCGCGGAGCAAATCGTATTTGTAAATGTAGCTCGGGCGGTGGCACGCGATGTAATCGGCGCGGCGGATGAGATAGGGGCGGCGGATGGGATCGGGGCCGAAACGCAGATGGGAAATCGTCACGCCGCCGGATTTTTTGGAATCGTAAGCGAAATACCCTTGCGCGAACATGTCCGTGTAATCGCCGATGATTTTAATCGCGTTTTTATTGGCGCCGACGGTGCCGTCCGATCCGAATCCCCAGAATTTGCAGGAAACGGTGCGGTCGGTGCTTTCCGGTACGGGCACGGGTGCAAGAGAGAGATTCGTCACGTCGTCTTGGATGGAGAGTGTGAAATTGTGGCGCGGATTTTTGGCGGAAAGATGCGTGAAGACGGCCATGATGTCTTCGGGGATGACGTCTTTCGAGCCGAGGCCGTAGCGCCCGCCGACGACGCGAATGGGAAGACCGGCCGCGGCGACGACGCTTTGGACGTCGAGGAAGAGCGGCTCGCCGAGGGCCCCCGGTTCGCGTGTGCGATCAAGGACAGCAATTTTTCTGGTGCTCTTGGGCAAGACGGAGAGGAAATGTTTCGCGGAAAACGGGCGATAGAGATGGACGGAAACGAGGCCGACTTTTTCGCCTTTTTCGCGGAGGGCGTCGACGACGTCTTTGGCCGTGTCGCAGACGGAGCCGATGGCAATCAGGACGCGATCCGCATCGGGCGCGCCGTAGTAATCGAAGAGATGATGGGCGCGGCCGGTAATTTTGGCCAGCTCATCCATGTAGCCCTGCACGATGTCCGGAAGTGCGTCATAATAGGGATTGGCCGCTTCGGCGTGCTGGAAATAAATATCCGGATTTTCCGCCGTGCCGCGAATGACGGGATGATTCGGCGAAAGGGCGCGCGCGCGGAAATCGGCCAGCGCTTTTTGATCGATGAGCGGCGCGAGGTCCTCATAGGAAATCGTTTCTATTTTCTGAATTTCATGGCTTGTGCGGAAACCGTCGAAGAAATTGATGAAGGGGACGCGTCCGCGGATGGCGGCCAAATGTGCGACGGCGGCCAGATCCATAATTTCCTGTACATTCGATTCGGCCAGCATGGCGCAACCGGTCGCACGGGCGCTCATCACATCTTGGTGATCGCCGAAAATGGAAAGCGCATGAGAGGCAAGCGCGCGGGCCGCGATGTGGAAAACGCCCGGAAGCAGCTCGCCGGCGACTTTGTACATATTCGGAATCATGAGGAGCATCCCTTGGGACGCCGTGTACGTCGTCGTGAGCGCGCCGCTTTGGAGCGATCCGTGAAACGCGCCGGCCGCGCCGCCTTCGGATTGCATTTCTACGACGCGGACGGTATCGCCGAAAATATTTTTCCGTCCGTGCGCCGCCCACTCGTCGACGGATTCCGCCATCGGGGATGACGGCGTGATCGGATAAATCGCCGCCACTTCCGTGAAGGCATAGGAAATATACGCCGCTGCCGTATTGCCGTCCATTGTTTTCATGTTTTTCAAGATGAGCACCTCGCGTTTCCAAAATCAGAAACTCGCCGCGTATTGCGAATTTCTTAAAAATTGGGTACAATATCTCCGGAACAAAAACTCATAGCGCTTTTCACGCAGGGTATGCCGGGATTGTCTTCATTATATGAGAAAATTAAACTTTTCTCAAGCCGGCGATGTCCGTGCAAAAAAGCATTTTTTCAAAATGAGGATTGGATTTCGTTATAGCGGGGGGGGGAGTCAAGGTTTCTCTTTGCGGCGGAATTCGATCTCGGTACGGATAAGGAGGGCGTAGCATGGATTACAGACATTTGCGGTATTTTGCCGAAACGGCGGAGCGGAAAAGTTTCAGCCGCGCGGCCGATGCGTTTGGTATTTCCCAATCGGCCATCAGCCGCATGATCAAAGCATTGGAGACGGAGCTCGGTTTGTCGCTTTTCAATCGCAATTCCAAAAACGTGGAACTGACGGCGGCCGGCGTAATTTTTTTGAATTACACGAAGCGTTGCCTTTTCATGTTTGAACATTTGAAGACGGATTTCGAGAACGAATACAATCTGAAGCAGGACACAATCGAGATTGGATTGCCGCCGCTGACGGATGCGCACGTTTTCGGGAAACTTTTGGGAGAATTCAAGAAAACGTATCCGCCAATTGAGATTAAGCTCTATGAGCACGGCTCCAAATCGATTGAGCATGCCGTACAGGAAGGCGCCGTCGATGTGGGGATTGTCTGCACGATTCCGAATCAAGATTTTGAATCGTTTTTCCTGTCGCGCGATGAGATGTGTGTCGCGATGTCGGCCACATGTCCGTTGGCTGAGAAAAATGAAGTGCCGCTCAAAGCGCTCGCCGAATATCCGCTCGTCCTCTATCGCCATGATTTCAATTTGCATGACGAGATTTTGGCGGCGTGCGAAAAGGTCGGCTTTGCTCCGAAGATTGTCTTTGAGACGAGCCAATGCGAATTGATGCTGCAGACAGTAAGCTCGGGACTTGGCGTCGCCATTTTGCCGAGCCGCCTGATTTCCGGCCAAAACGAAGCGGGCGTCGTCATGCGGCCTCTGGTCGAGCCGGAAATGACGCATCGCCTGTATGCGATATGGAAAAAAGATCGTCATCTCCCGCGGGCGGCCAAGCTTTGGATCGAATTTACGAAAGATCATCTGGAATTGCCGGATGAAGGTTGATGAGAGGAAATGGGGACGCGTGGGCTCGTTTTGGTCACAGAAATCGAATCGTGCGTTTCTTTTGTTGCTGCTTTTTTTGATCGGCGTCCTCATTTGGCAGCAATGCCGGATTGTCGATTTAGAGGAGCGCATGATGCGGCAGGAAGCGGCAGATTACGGGACGCATATCGGCTCGCTCTATTGGCATGCCGGCGTGACGGACGAAAAATTCAAAGACGTCGAAAAGGATATCCGTCATTTGCAAAAGCACAGCACGGAGCATGACTGGGCTTTGCAGGAACGGAATTGGTGATGGGAAACTTCTGGAACATTTAGGTGAGCCTAAAGCTGAATATTTCCGCCTCAAAAACTATAACTTCCCGATTGACGAGCTTCGGTATATCCAATAAAATGAATATGCGAGAAGCGAAATGCCGAAAGATCGGAGATGGTATTTCCGTTTCTTGTCACAGAAAAAATCAAAATTCTATTTTCAGGAGGTTTCAAATGAACGAAAAAGTTTTGCTCGAAGAAGCGGCTAAGCTCAACGGCACGAAGACGGAGAA
This sequence comes from Lachnospiraceae bacterium, assembly GCA_963615055.1. GTDB lineage: Bacteria > Bacillota > Negativicutes > Veillonellales > Dialisteraceae > UBA1822. Next base: position 65,726 of record CAVEFO010000001.1, on the reverse strand, counting down.
AAATTTGGAAGCGGCGTTTGCCGGAGAATCGATGGCGCATGTGAAGTACCAGCTTTTCGCGGCGAAAGCGAAAAAAGATTCCGAAGAAATCGCCGGCATTTTCACGGAAACGGCGACGAATGAAAGAGCGCATGCCAAGATTTGGTTCTGGCTCTTGGGTGGCCTTTCGGACAAGACGGCCGACAATCTGAAGGCAGCGGCGGCCGGCGAAAACGGCGAATGGACGTCCATGTATCCGGAATTTGCCAAGACGGCACGCGAAGAAGGCTTCGACCACATCGCAATGCTCTTCGATAAAGTCGGCGAAATCGAAAAACGCCATGAGACGCGTTACAAAATGCTTTTGGCGGATGTCGAAAATGAGACGCTCTTCAAGAAAGGCGAAAAACGCCTCTGGATGTGTGCGAATTGCGGTTTCACGGCCGAATCCGTTGCCGCCCCGCAGGAATGCCCGGTCTGCGGGCATCCGCAGTCGTTCTTTGCGGTCGTAAAATAAGAAACAAAAAATAAAAATCCCCTCGCTGTGTGATATCGATACGGCGAAGGGATTTTTTGTTGTTTTGTTTGCGAAAAGAAAATGAATTTGGTATAATGGCGACAGAAAAGGATGCTTGGTACGACAGTGCCGACTCCCCTATAATAGGTTTATAAGGAAGAAGGCCGCCGCGTTTGTGAGATGGGGCGGCTTTTTCCTTGGGTTAGTTTTTTAGGACTAAAACGATAACCAGCAACAAAATCATGAAAATAATGATCAGTTCCATGGTATCACCTCCCCTCGAAACGGGGAGCGGAAGCGGCTGCCATTCTCTACCAAGCACCCTCGCGATGATAATACCAGACAGAATGAAAAAATGCAAAGCGGCAGATCGTATTTCTGCCGTTTTGTATTGCTAAAATTTCAGTTAAATTTTCCTAAATTTAAAGAAAATTTTACAAACCCTTTACATTGGACGTGTAGGATAAAGAAAATGTTTCGGAGCGGCTTATTTGGGTAAAGAATTTTTCGGCGACGGAGAAAGGTGCGGGAGGGGCGTATGTTCAGTCTGGTCAATAAGCACGAGGAATTTTTTGATTTTTTGGTGACGAACGCCGAGTATTTTCATAAAGGTGCCTTGATGGCGCAAGAGCTCATGCACGATATTTCCAAGCTGGATCGCTACAGCAAGGATGTGCGGGAGCTGGAGCATGCGGCGGATCGCGTGACGCATGAGATTACGGCAAAAATGAAACAGGTCTTCATCACGCCGATCGATCGGGAGGATTTTTATCTCCTGACGAGCCATGTCGATGACTGCGTGGATGATATGAAGGATGTCGTTTTGTCATTAAAAATTTACCATGCGGGGCTGGCCGGTGAGGCGCCGAATCGGATGGCGGATATTTTGGTGGAAGCATCGGCGGAACTTGTCGTCATTTTCCGACTCATGAAAGATTTGGTGCACAATGAGCGGGAGATTGCCGAACGGGCGCAGCGTATCAATGCGCTGGAATCGGAGGCGGATCAGGTGTACCGCGATATGATTTCCGAGCTTTTCGACGGCAGCCACGACGTTTTGGAGATTATCCGCTGGAAGGAAATCATGGAAACGCTGGAAACGACGGTGGATCAGGCAGAGACCGTGAGCAATATCATCAAAGAGGTGGTCATGAAATATGCCTGATTTATATCTCATCGGTGCGGTGATTGCGCTGGCTTTGATTTTCGATTTCATCAACGGTTTCCACGATACGGCAAACGCGATTGCGACGACGGTCGTCACGCGCGCGCTCTCGCCGACGGTAGCCATTGTCATGTCCGCTGTTTTGAATTTTGTGGGCGCGATGGTCTCGACCGGGGTCGCGAAAACGATCGGCGGGGAAATTGTGCGTTCTCCGTCCATGGTCGATTCGGTCGTGCTCTTGGCGGCGCTGACGGCGGCCATCCTTTGGAATCTTTTCACATGGTGGGTCGGGCTTCCGTCGTCTTCTTCTCACGCTTTGATCGGCGGCGTCTTGGGCGCGGTCGTCATTTCATACGGATTCGGTGCGATTGACGGGCACGGCGTCCTGACCATTGCGGCGGGACTTGTTTTTTCTCCGATTGTCGCGATGCTCTTCGGCTACGTCTTCATGACGGTGCTCTATATGTTGCTCCGAAAAGTGAACCAGACGCGCGTCAATGCCGTGGCGAATAAAATCCAGATTGCGTCCGCGGCGCTCATGGCATTTTCCCACGGGTCGAACGATGCGCAGAAATCCATGGGGATTATCACGCTTGCGATGCTCTCCGGCGGCTACATCACGGAGCTTGAAGTGCCGGATTTGGTGAAACTGGCTTGTGCTTTGGCAATGGCGACGGGGACGAGCGTCGGCGGCTGGAAAATCATCCGGACGGTGGGCAATAAAATTTTCCGTATGCAGCCGATTCACGGATTGGCATCCGAGCTCAATTCCGCACTGACAATTTTTACGGCGACAATGCTCCACATGCCCGTTTCCACGACGCACGTCGTGACCGGCTCCGTCTTGGGCGTCGGCTGGGCGAAACGTTTCCATGCGGTGCATTGGAATGTCGCGTATCAGATGGTCTCGGCGTGGGTCATGACGATTCCGTGCACGGCGGCCGTCGGTGCGGGTGTGTATTTGCTCTTTTCCTATTTCCGGTAAATGAAAAGAAATTTTCCGGCGTCATCTTTTTTTCACTTGCGACATATGATAAAATGGAAATACAAAGTGGTGAAGTAGGAGGTGTTTTCCATGTCCAAACATATCGTGACGGTCAATGAGGTGTCTTTGCAGGATACCATCAAATTTGAAAGCTGCAGCGAATGCCAGACATCCTGCCAGTCCGCTTGCAAGACGAGCTGCACAGTCGGCAATCTCGTCTGCACGGAACAGGCAAAAAAAGAGGCGGAATAATTTCGGCCGCACCCCCCGTGCGTATGATCGCGCGGGGGTTTTTCTTTGCGTTTGAGGTGAATGATGGGATATGATGTAAAACCGATGTTTCACCGGTTTCAGCAAAACGGCATGAATATCGTGCTGGATGTGAACAGCGGCATTGTCCACGTCACGGATGAAATGACATATGATATTTTAGGCGTCTATGACGGGACAAATGCGGCGGCTGTGCATACCGCTTTCGACGAAAAATACGGGAAAGAGGAAGTCGATGATGTTCTCTCTGATTTGGATTCCTTGGTGCAAAAGGAGCAACTTTTGGCGCCGATGGATCCGAATTATCGAGTGGTCATCGAAGATAAACCAATCATCAAAGCGCTCTGTCTCAATATCGCGCACGATTGCAATTTGCGCTGCCGATACTGTTTTGCGGGGCAGGGCGGCTACGGGCAATGGCGGATGCTGATGAGTTTCGACGTGGCGCGGCGCGCGGTGGATTTTTTGATTGCGCACAGCGGCGGGCGCAAGCATTGCGAAATTGATTTCTTCGGCGGCGAGCCGCTCATGAATTGGCATGTAATTCAGGAAACCGTTTCCTATATCCGGCAGCAGGAGAAGAAACACAATAAGATCATCAAGCTGTCGCTCACGACGAATGGACTGCTCTTGGATGAAGAAAAGACACGCTATTTGACCGAAAATCATATTTCCCTCATTCTGTCGCTGGATGGGCGAAAGGAAATGCATGATCGGATGCGGCCGGGTGTCCAAGGGGAGCCGACGTATGATCGGATTTTGAAAAATTTGCAATACTGCGTCGAGCATCGTGACGGCGAGGAGTACTATGTCCGCGGGACGTACACGCGTTACAATTTGGATTTTGCGACGGATGTTACGGATATCGTGGATAAAGGCTTTCCGGCGCTCTCCATGGAGCCCGTTATCGGGGATGCGTCGGAAGCGTATGCGATTCAAAAAGAAGATTTGCCGCAAATTTTCGATGAGTATGAAAAGTTGGCGAAAATTTTCATCGAGCGCGAGGAAGCGGGGCATCCGTTCTTTTATTTCCATTTCAATATGGATTTGTGGCGCGGGTCGTGTCTGCCCAAGCGGCTTCGCGGCTGCGGCGCAGGACATGAATATCTGGCGGTCGTACCCAATGGCGATATTTACCCTTGTCATCAATTTGTCGGGCGTGACGGCTATGTGATCGGCAATGTGTACGAAGGATTGAAAAATATGGACATGATGAAAAGTTTCCGTGAGAACCATGTCCTCTCCAAGCCGGAGTGTGTGCAATGCTGGGCGCGTTTCTATTGCTCGGGCGGTTGTCATGCCAACAATGAAACGTATGCGGGCGACATTCAAAAACCGTTTGATATCACGTGCGAGATCCAGAAGAAACGGATTGAGTGCGCGCTCATGATTCAGGCGTACAATAAAATCCATCATCCGCAGGTCATGCCGGTGCCGGGACTTCGAAAGCAATTGGCACGGGAAGCGGCGGAAGAAAAAAATTCATAATTTCGGAAAGCTCGTCTTGCCCAAGGCGGGCTTTTTTGGTGAAAAGCGAACGGATTTTTTTTCGGAAGAAAGGAGAGATTTCTTTTCTTTTCTGTTGCTTCCGAGCGGCGTTTATTTTATAATGAAATCGATAGTGTATCTTGCGTGTATTGTTTTTTGTTTTAATAAAGGTGGGAAGGAGTTTGCGAAATGAAGTGGAATGGGAAAAAAGCGGCGGCGGCGTGTCTGCTTTCGGCGATGCTGGGAGCGGGCGCGGCGAATGTTTCCGCTTTCGGTCTCGGAGATATCTTGGGTGGTGTCGCCAAGGTCGGCGGTGTCGGGGTCATCGTTTCCAAGTTCGGAGACCAAATCAATAGCGCCATCAATTCCGTGATGATGAAAGAGGGCGTCGGGACGAATTATGCGACGAAGGTGGTGCCGATTGTGAGTATCGGAAAGAGCGGCTACATCGGCGCGGCGCAGGTCATCGGCGATGCGGAGCAGGTCGCGCAGGTGGAGGCTGTGGGACAGCTGGAAGTCGGTTTCAATTCGGAGTTGGTCCGCATTAAGGGGCTCGTCCCGCTTAACGGCATAAATCCGACGAATGCGAGTCGTGTGCAAGGTGTCGGCGTATCGGCCGTCATCGATCTGAAGTTGTAAGGAGGGGTATTCATGAAGAAAGTTCTTTTGGCAGCAGCATTGGCAGCGGTCATGGCGCAGGCAGTCTCGGCAGCTGAGCCCACGACATTGACGGATCGCGCGGATAAGCTGGATACGGTGGTATACGGCAGTGTACAGAACGGTCCTTTCTTGGATCGTATCGGAAATTTGGATACGCTGATTTACGGAAAGAGCTATACGGAGCAGTCACTGGATGATCGGATGTCCGATTTGTATCGGGATGTCGTGCGCGGCGCCGATACGGATCAGGCGTCTCTGTCGACGAGAATCAATACGCTGGAATATTATCTGACGGATGAGATTAAGCAGGATGGTCTCAGCGAACGTACGGAATTGTTGGAAAATACGGTCTGGGGCAAGAAGAAAAAGGGGGCTCTGCAGCTTCGTGTCGGGGAGATTGAAAAGGCGATCTACGGCGATACGCATTTTGAGCTGGTGCCCGTGACGCTGCCGGCGGATACGGTTTTCAAAATTTCTTTGAATGAAGATGTCAGTTCCAAGACGAATAAAGTGAATGATGTCGTGCATTTTTCCGTTGCGGAGGACGTGAAAGTCGATGAGGTCTTGGTCCTTCCTCGGGGGGCGCAGGGGAGCGGCGTCGTCACGAAAGTGTCGCGGCCGAAAATGTTCGGACAAAGCGGCTCTTTGGAAATTTCCTTCAATCAGGTCTTCTCCATTGACGATGAAGAAATCCCGACCGTCTTGGGACCGGAAGCGAAAGAAAAATTGAAAATGGAGGCCGCGGCGGTCGGGGCGTCTGTCATCGGGGCTTTGGCGTTGGGACCGATCGGCCTTGTCGGCGGTTTCTTCGTCAAGGGGAAAGATGTCGAAATTGCAGCCGGCTCGGTGCTCTACATTCAGACGCGCGAGGATGTGACGACGCGCGGCATGCAGCAGAAAGCAGGTGCTCCGTCCTACAAATTGACGCATCCTTTGGAAGATACGAAGGGGACCGGGACGACGGCAGACGGTGTCAAAGTGGAAATCACGTCGAGTGAAGATGTCGAGAAGTCGGCAAAAGAGTCGGCGGCTGCGGACGTGCAAAAGGCAGAAGATCGTGTGAGAGCGGAAGAGGCGGCTAAGGCTGAGGCTCTGGCGAAAGACGAAGCGTAATGGATCGGAAAATTTGGCTCGCGGCGTCCATCATGACTTTGCTGCTCGGCGGACATGCGTATGTGGCGGATATGGGGCAAGCAGGGGAAAAAGAGTCGATGACGCTTCTGCAATCGCAACGGGCAACGGCAGACGGGGAAGTGGCAGCGGTTGAGGTCAGTCATGCCGACGCCGAGGGGAAAGAGGAAACCATTCGTGCCGAGACTAAGAGGAAAGCGAAAAAGAAGAAAGAAACGCCTTCGATTTCTCCGGAGCATCCGCTGGTCATTTCTGCCGATGAGATGAAATACCAATCGACGTCCGGCGACGTTTCGGCAGAAGGAAATGTGGATATGACACACATGGTCGAGCGCTATCGGACGGAGAAAGTTTACGGAAACAACAAAACGCAGCATTATGTGATCCCGGAGACGGTGTATTGGACGAATCCCGATAATACGGCGGAGGCACAAAGTGCCGAGTATGACGGGATTTCCGGAATCAGTACATTTTCCGCCTTGAGCGGTTGGTACCGGGGACTGTACTATTATCAAGGCAAGGGTGGCACGTACAATCGAAAAACGAATGTCGCGACAGTCGAAAATGCGTATTTCACGACAAAAAGTGCCGTGGCGCGTGTGCCGGATTATCGGATAGAAGCGGATTCCGTCGATATTTACCCGGGCGATAAATATGTCGCGCACCATCCGTCCCTTTTCATAAAAAACACACGGATCATCACGCTGGCTTCCTATACGGGGTCTCTCCGGCATGGTGGCATCAGCATCTGGTCGCTTGTTCCGACACCGACGTATAACAGTCACAACGGATTTGGGTTCAAAAATGCATTTGAAATGCCGATTGGCGGAGTGGAAAGCGATTTATATTTCTACACACGTCTCGCTTGGTATACGAAACAAGGATTCGTTCCGGATGTAGGGCTCCGCTATGAGACGTCGCAGGGGACGTTCCGCCTTCAATACGCAAAGACGGAGTCCACCGATAATGACGATCATATTTGGCTCGAAAAGCGCCCGTCGCTGACATTTCAATCGCGGGGTTATCCGATAAAAAATACGCAGCTGTATGCCGGTTTCGGTGGAGAGGTCGGTTACTGGAAACAGAAAAACGGGCCGGAAGGCAGCTACAAGATGTGGGAAGTTTGGTTGCGGCATAGACCCATTCGCTTAAGTCCGCATCTGACTTTGAACATGGGCATCGGATACAGACATGATTACTACGGCTATCAAAATCGTTTCCGGAAAAATGCGTATTATACGGTGGGATTGTCCGGAAATTATGGGATTCTCAGTACATGGGTGAATTATACAAACAACAACCAAGTCGGATATACGCCGTACGCTTTTGATACGTATGACATGACAAAGCCTGTTTCGACCGGCTTCCGCGTGCAGCTGACGCCACGGGATGCGTTTTCTGTTAATTATTCCATCGATACGGTCAATGGTGTGCTCAAGCATCGCGATTACACCTATTATCGGGATATGCACTCTTTCACCGGCTGGATTCAGTATCGCTCGATCGATAAGGAGTGGAACATCATGATTCAACCGAAGGATTTCACGTTCTGAGGGGTGTATTTTGAAAGTACAAATCATACAGGGGCTGATGATGGATACTGCTTTTCTGTCCGGGCCGACTTGGGCTGTGACGGAAAAGGAAGTACAGAACGCAGCGGCAGAAATAAACCGAGCAGCCGCGGCGCTGTCGGCCATTCGGGAAACGGGCGCAGGGCCTTGCGGCGATTTAGTCCGGTTCCCCCAGCTCCCGTATCTGTTGGAAGAGAATTCTCTGCTGACGGATTCGGAGCGGGCGCGTTGGGAGATGTTGCGGACTTGGTGCGGCGAGATCGACGCCGTTGTTTCCGTTGGGATCGGCGGCTCATATTTGGGAAACAAGGTTCTTTTTGACGTATTGGATCGGAAAGATATGGCGCCGAAGCGGTCATCTGTGTACTTTGCGGGGCATACGGCCGATCCGGAAGCGCTTTCGGCCGTGTTGTCACGTCTGAAAGAAGAGGCGGCGAAAAAGGACGGCGCGTATAGAGTCGCAGTCTTGGTGATTTCCAAATCCGGCACGACGATTGAGCCTTCGGCCGTGATGTCCGTTTTGCAAAAAGAGTTGCCGAAGATTGCGAGCGAGATTCGCTACATCGGGATCACGGGGCAAGGAAATAATTTGCTTCATCGTTTGTGCCATGAAAACGATTGGCTGCATTTTTATGTGCCGGAAGGCATCGGCGGGCGCTTCAGCGTGCTCTCCGAAGTCGGCATGGTTTTCGCGAACCTTTGCGGATTTCCGGTGGCGGACATTTTGCGGGGAGCCGCAGATGTTGAAGCGGCTTGTCAAAGTGAAAATCCGAAAGAGAATCCGGCGCTTTTCTTGGCGCTTTTGAAATATTTGGCGACGAAGCATCACGGCGTCACGGCGGAAATCACGATGCCGTACTGTGAGCGGTTGCGCTCGTTGGCACAATGGTATTCGCAGCTCTTGGGCGAATCGCTCGGAAAGAAATTTGATACAAAAGGGCGTGTCGTGCATTATGGGCGCACGGCCGTTTCCGCTGTCGGAACCACGGATATGCACTCGGTGACGCAGGAGCACCAAGAAGGGAAACGAAACAAGCTGCTGCAATTCATTTCCGTCGAACAGCCGGATTCCGATTGGGAGGCGGAGATCATCGAAGACGGAAAGACGGTGCGCGTACCGATGAGCCGGATTTCGCGCGCGGCGCTTTCGGCCAATGCGAGAGCGCTCGCTTCTGAGGGACGGATGAGTCTTGTCATCGAGGCGGAAAAATTGAATGCATACACACTGGGGGCGCTCTTCTATTTCTTGGAGCTTACGATTGCCTATGAAGGGGCTTTGGCGGGCGTGAATGCGTACGACCAGCCCGGCGTGGAAGCGTATAAGAAAATTTTGCACGAAGATTGGCGTGGCGAAGTGCGATAAAAATCATCGCTTTTCCGGAAAGGAGGACGGCATGGAGACGAAGAAAGATCCTTGGCTTCTTGTCGTCGTCCTGTTGGCGGCGGTGCTTCTCTCGCTTTGGGGCATGGTACGCGTGTGGACGGCGGCGGAGCTCTTGCCGGAGAAGTCGTCGGCTGCCGTTTCCGTTTCTCAAACGTCCGGCGTGATGAAAGTGCGGGAGGAAACGGGAACCCCGGCAGCGGATGCGATTCCGGAGTTGGAGGAGGAAACGGCGGCGCGCTATGCGGTCGGTCGTCACAAACGAAATAAAGCTTTGGCCGATCCGTTTCGCGTGCGGGCGGTGTCACTTCCGGCGTCTCTTTCGGCGAGCGGCGCACCGGGGAAAGCGTCGGTGTCCTCCGTGCCGCGGCTTTGCGGCATTGTGATGGCGGGAGAGGATCGGCGCGCGATTTTGGAAGATGGCGGAGTAGCGCAGACTTGGCGGGAAGGAGAGGGGACGGCAGGATGGACCGTGACGGAAATCAGAGAAACGGAAGTGCATGTGACGGGTTCCTTCGGCACGCAAATTTTGACATTGTGAAACGAAAAAGCAGGATGGGACGAATCGCTCTTTTGACGGGAGCGATGGCGTCTTGTCTTGCTTTTTTTGCGTCTGCGGAGACCATGAATTTCAAAACGAAGGACGCGCCGCTTCGAGAAGTTTTGATGACGCTTGCCGATATGGCGGGGAAAAATATTGTCTTTTCCGGGGATATGACGGGCAGCGTCACGGCTGATCTCACGGGCGTCACGGCAGGAGAGGCGCTCTCGGCGGTCATGTTGGCGCACGGGCTCACATCGCGCGAAGAAAACGGCACGCTCATCGTGTACGCCAACAAAGAAGATACAAAGACGCAGACATTCGAGACCATTCGTCTCTCGTATGCCAATGCGCCGGAAGTGGCGGAAAAGCTGCACAATTTATCCGATAAACTTAAAGTCACGGCGGAAACGGGATCGAATACGCTTATTGTGGCCGGGCCGCCGGCGATTTTGGCGGAAGCGTCACGTATCGCAGAGGCTGTCGATCGACCGGAGAAACAGGTGAAAGTGGAGGCCGAAGTCTTGGCGGTGAATCGGAGCGATGCGAAATCACTCGGAATCGATTGGGATTTTCAGTCGCTCACCGGCAGCGCGGACTATGATCGGGAGACGTGGAGCGAGCAGCGGATTGTGACGGACAGCGCGGGCAATATTAAGTATGATGACGACGGCGATCCCAAGATCCGAAACATCACGCACAACGGTTGGAAGATCACGACGCCGGAGGGCTATGCGGGCATTTCCTTCGGCAAGAGCGTGACCGGTCATCCGTATACATTTTTCTTTCAGGCGAAACTCAATGCGCTGATTACCAGCGGCAAGGCAAAAATTTTGGCAAAACCGAATGTCGTCACGATGAATGGGCGCAAGGCGGAAATTTTGATTGGGAGCCGCATCCCCGTCATTGTGGAGCGATTGGAGAACGGTGCGCTCACGACGGCGACGGAGTATAAAGATGCCGGGATCAAGCTCACTTATACGCCGCTCATCAGTGAAAAAGATGAAATCACGGCGACGCTTCGGGCTGAGGTGTCCACGCCGTATCTTGTCCCGGAGATGCGCGCCTATCGCATCATCACGCGCCAAGCCGATACGATGGTGCGGCTGAAATCGGGCGATGAGATTGTGATCGGCGGATTGATCGATAAGGAAACGACGGAGACGTTTCGTAAAGTCCCGATTTTAGGTGATATCCCTATTTTAGGTAAATTGTTTCAAAGTAAATCCCATTCGGTGGAAGAATCTGAAATTATTATTATCATTCGAGCGGAATTGCTCCCGTAAAAATATATGGCACTTTTGAAAATCAGCGGCCTGTCCAAGGTATACGGCATTCACACGGTTTTTGAAAATATTTCCTTTTCGGTCCGAAGCGGTGATCGCATCGGTCTTTGCGGCGCGAACGGGGCGGGGAAGACGACGCTTTTGCGCTGTCTCATCGGGACGGAAGAGTACGATAAAGGGAGTGTCGCGCTGGATCCCGGCTGCGTCGTCGGGTATTTGCGGCAAGATTTCGATTACAAGACGAAGAGCATCGCGGGCGAGATGGAAGAGGCGTGGCGCGATTTGCTTCGCTGTGAGGATCGGATGCGCGAGGTGGCGGGCGAGCTGGAAGAGAAACCGGGCGACGAAGAGCTCGTCCGCGCGTATGGGAAACTGGAGGCGCGTTTCGATTTTTTGGGCGGCTACGAATACCGGCAGACGACGAAAAAAATTCTGACGGGTCTCGGCTTTTCCGAAAGTGATTGGGAGCGGGACATTCATTCGTTTTCGGGCGGGCAGAAAGTCCGTATCAATCTGGCGGCGGCGCTCGTGCGGCATCCGGATTTTTTGCTCTTGGACGAGCCGACGAATCATCTGGACATGGAAATGCTGGAATGGCTCGAAGATTATTTGCGCTCGTATCGCGGCGGGATTTTGATGGTCTCGCATGACCGTTATTTTTTGGATGCGATTGCGACGGGCATTTTGGATTTGGAAAACAAAACGCTTCGCAGTTTCCGCGGGAATTACACGCGCTATCGGCAGACGAAGGACGCGCAGGACGCCGCATACGAAAAAGCGTACGAAAAGCAGCAGGAGCACATTCGCGAGACGGAGGAATACATTCGGCGCTACAAGGCGGGGATCAAATCGAAACAGGCGCGCGGGCGGCAGTCGCAGCTCAATCGTCTGGAGCGGATGGCAGCGCCGGTGCATGAAAAAAGTTTGCAATTTCGGTTTCCGGAGCCTGTCGAATGTTCGGAGCGCGTGCTCGACATTCTGCGCGCCAAAGCGTCATACGGCGAACATACGATTTTTGAAAATTTGAAATTACAAATCCGCCGCGGCGAGACGGTCGGTCTGATCGGGCCGAACGGAGCGGGGAAGACGACGCTGCTCAAGGTGATTTTAGGCGAAAAGCGTCCGGACGACGGATTGATTACCTTCGGAAACAATGTCCGCATCGCGTATTATTCGCAGGAGCAGGAGCGGCTTGATCCGAGGCTTTCGGTGCTGGAGCAAATTCAAACTCAGTTTCGCATGGGCGAGGGCGAGGCAAGAAGCGCTCTCGGGATATTTCTCTTCCGCGGCGACGACGTTTTTAAGTCCGTCGGGCTTTTATCGGGCGGCGAGAAGGCACGGCTCTCGCTCTTGACCGTGTTCTTGGAGCGGCCGAATTTTTTGATTCTGGACGAGCCGACGAACCATTTGGACATTCCGACGCGCGAGGTGATCGAAGAAGCGGTCCGCGCTTTCGGCGGCACGTGCCTCATTGTCTCGCATGACCGTTATTTCTTGGACAAGACGGTCCGTCGCATTTTGGAAATGGAAAACGGAATGTTGACGGAATATCTGGGGAATTACACAGACTACAAGGAAAAGAAACGGGAGCTTTCGGCGTATGAAACCGATTGCGCCGAAGAGAGCGAGGAGAAGGCAAAAAAAGCGGCGCCGGAGAAAAAGGAAGCGCCGGCCAAAGAAATCTCGGCGAGCGCGGCGGCGAAACTCGAGCGAATCGAGATGGAGATTGCGCGTGAGGAAGCGACGCTCAAAATGTATGAAGCGCAAATGGCAGCGGCCGCTTCCAATCCGGCAGCGTACGGCGAGCTGGCCGCGCAGTATGCGGCGCAAAAAGAAAAGTTGGACGCTTTGTATGAGAAATGGGAGGAAGCCGGCTCCGCATGGTGAGAAATGGTTTTCTCTATACTTTTTACAAAGGGAATCCCGCCACGGGCAGCAAATTGCTATGGCGGGATTTGTTTATGAGTGAAACAGAAAATCAAATTCGTTTCAAAATGGGGAGAAATTATTTTTCGGCAAAAAATCGAAAGAAAGAAAAGAGTTGATTTCAGGCGGCATAGCCGTCTTTTTGTTTTTGCGGAAAAACTATCGGAACAAGTATATACTTTTGGCGTTTGTTTCTCATAATGAGAATCTGTTTTTGAAAAACGGTTTCTCATAAAAGTACACGCCAAGCGATTGGGTGTACAGGAAATGGGATTTGTGATATAGTGTTAACATCAGGTGATAAAGACAGGAGAGCGACGGATACGATGGACAAAGAGACAAGACTGGAAAAAATTCGAGAGGTGCTGCGCGAGGATCCCGGTAAAACGGATGGGGAATTGGCGGCACTTTTCGGCGTGTCTGTCGCGACGATTCGCCTTGATCGAAGGACGCTCGGGATTCCGCAGAAAAAGGATCGTCTGGAAGCCGCGGTGAAGCCGCATCGTGATGAGGCTGCGAATATTATTGAGCTCGAAGCGGGCAAGCAGGGGATGGCGGTCGTGCTGACGACGCCTCTCACGGATGCGCGCGGCATCGTGCCGGCCGAGACGCTCTACGGGATTGCGCGGAAGCTGGCGCAAAAAGTCATCGGCGAACATGTGACGCCGATTCAGATGGGCAATATCAAATACAAAGTGCCGGTGGGTGCGGGCGAAGTCTTGATTGCACAAGCGCGTCTCTCGCACGAGCGAGGCCTTCGGCAATACATCTACGTGCAGATTTCTTCCAAGAATACGGAAATTTTCCGCGCGAAATTTATTATGGACACGGCGAGGTGAGAGCATGGAAACGATAGCGGTCGACGCGATGGGCGGCGATTATGCGCCTTTGGAAATTGTGCGCGGCGCGATTTTAGCCGTCCGCGATTTCAAGATTCCCGTCGTGCTCGTGGGAGACGAAGAAAAAATTCGGGATGTCTTGCAAGAAGAAAAGGCAGAAAATGAAGCGCTGATTTCCATTCATCACGCGTCTGAGGTGATTGGGATGGATGAGCATCCCGGCATGGCGTATCGAAAGAAACGCGACGCGTCAGTGTCCGTCGGCGCGCGGCTCGTGAAGGATGGCACTTGCGGCGCTTTGGTCGCACCGGGCTCGACGGGGGCGGCTGTGACGGCGGGTCTTTTCGGTATCGGGCGGATTTCGGGCATTGATCGCCCTGCGATTCTGACGCCGATTCCCAATCAAAAGGGCGGCTATACGTTTCTGATCGATTCGGGCGCGTCGACGCAGCCGAAGACGGAGAATATGCTCCAAAACGCGCTCTTGGGTCATTGGTATGCCAAGATTGTGGCGGGGATTTCCTCGCCGAAGATTGGGCTTTTGAATATCGGCGCCGAGAGTACGAAGGGCAGTCCGCTCATGACGGATGTGTATGAAAAATTGTCGGCGGATGCGCGCTTTGATTTCGCGGGAAACTGCGAGGGACGCGATATGCCGACGGGCGAATTCGACGTCGTGGTGGCGGACGGTTTCACGGGAAATGCGTGCCTGAAATTCGGCGAAGGGCTGGGAAATTTGTTCTTTGGTCTTTTGAAAGAGGCCGTGGAGCGCGGCGGACTTCGCGCGAAATTGGGCGGTCTTCTGTTGAAACCGGCGCTGAAAGAATATGTAAAGAAACGCGTGGATTATGCGGAATACGGCGGCGCACCGCTCTTGGGATTGCGCGGCGGATTGGTCATCTGCCACGGCGCTTCCAAAGCGTGGGCGATTCGCAACGCGATTTCCGTCGCGGAAAAAATTGCGGAAGGGCATGTGGCGGAAGCGGTCGCCAAAGCCCTTGCCGAAGAAAAAGAAGCGGCGGCAGGCGAATGAGTTTCCTTCATTTTGATCAGTCGGATCGATTTCATCAAAAGGAGTCAGTATGGCGGAAGTAAAAGCAGCGGGGATTCTCTCGTGCGGGCATTATGTGCCGGAGAGGATTCTCACGAATGAAGATTTGGAGCGGATGGTCGATACGTCGGACGATTGGATTCGGACGCGGACGGGCATCGAGACGCGTCACATTGCGGCTCGGACGGAAGACACATCCGATCTTTGCGTGAAGGCGGCGACATTGGCGCTGGAGCGTGGCGGATTTACGCCCGATGACATCGATTTTGTCATGGTGGCGACGGCGTCTCCCGATTATGTCGTGCCGTCGACGGCGTGCATGGTGCAAAATAAAATGGGCATGACGCACGCGGGCGCGATGGATTTTTCCGCCGGTTGCACCGGTTTCATTTACGGCGTGACGCTGGCTTCTCAATTTGTGCGGAGCGGGCTGTATCGGCGCGTGCTCCTGATCGGCGCCGAAGTGCTTTCTCGTCTCGTGAATTGGGAAGATCGTGCGACGTGTATTCTTTTCGGCGACGGCGCGGGCGCGGTCGTAATCGGCGAAGTTCCCGAAGGCTACGGGTATCTCTCGTCGGAGCTCGGCTCGGACGGGAGCCTCGGCGGTATTTTGAATATTCCGGCGTCGGGTGTCGCAGAGCCCGTGACGCATCGCGCCATTGATTCCGGGCGCGTGTACATCCATATGGAAGGCTCTGAAGTTTTCAAGCACGCCGTGCGTCACATGGAAAATACGACGCGGGTCGCGATGGAAAAAGCGGGCATCGGAATCGATGACGTCGCCTGTTTCATTTCCCATCAGGCGAATTTCCGCATCATCAGCGCCACGGCGAAAAAGCTCGGCGTCCCGTCGGAAAAAGTCTTTGTGAATGTGAATAAATACGGAAATACGTCGGCGGCCTCCGTCGGGATTGCACTTGATGAAGCGGTCGCTGAAGGGCGGCTGTCTTCGGGTGACTATCTCATTCTGACCGGTTTCGGTGCCGGGCTCACGTGGGGTTCCGTTGTGCTTCGTTGGTATGAAAAAGGAGGAAATGCGTGAAACAAGCATTTATTTTCCCGGGACAGGGCTCGCAGAAAGTCGGCATGACGCGCGATTTGTACGAGAAATACGATGTCGTAAAATCGCTTTTGAAAGAAGCGGATGAGACGCTGGGATTTTCGCTCTCGCGTCTTATGTTCGAAGGGCCGGACACGGAACTCGTCAAAACGGAATTCACGCAACCGGCGGTGCTGACGGCGGGTGTCGCCGTATCGCGCGTGCTGGCGGAAAACGGGATTTTCCCCGATGTGGCGGCCGGACACAGCCTCGGCGAATATACGGCACTCGTCGCGGCGTGTGCGATGGATTTCTCCGATGCGGTACATACGGTGCATCTTCGCGGGAAATTCATGCAGGAAGCCGTCCCGCTCGGTGAAGGCGGCATGGCGGCCGTCATGGGACTTTCGCCGGAAGAAATCGTCGCCGTGTGCGGAGCGGTTTCCGAAAAAATCGGCGCGGTCGAGGCCGTGAATTTCAACTGCCCGGGGCAGACGGTGATTGCGGGGAAATCGGAAGCGGTCGCCGCGGCGTGTGAGGCGCTCAAAGAAGCCGGTGCGAAGCGCGCCATTCCTTTGAACGTCAGCGCGCCGTTCCATTCGTCTCTGATGGAGCCGGCAGCGGCACGCCTGAAAGAAGTTTTGGATAAGATTGAAATCCGCGACGCCGCCATTCCCGTCATCGCCAATGTGAATGCGAAAGAGGAAACGAAAGCGGCTGACATTCGCGAAAATCTCGTCCGGCAGGCGGCGCATGCCGTGCATTGGGAAGAATCCGTACAGGCGATGATCGCGGCGGGGACGGATACCTTCATCGAAGTGGGCCCCGGCACGGTGCTCTCCGGTTTCATGCGGAAAATCGATAAGACAAAGACAGCGCTTCACGCGGAAGATGAGGAAACGATTCGGCAGACCATTGAATCTCTGCAAGTGTAAAAATTCACGCACAAGCGTTTTACCATAAAAAACAATTTCAATTTGTAGGAGGAAGAACATGGAAAATTTGGAAAAGACAGCTCTCGTCACCGGCGCGTCGCGCGGTATCGGGCGGATCACCGCCATGATGTTGGCGCAAAGAGGATTCACGGTGGCCGTCAATTATTTGGCCGGTTTTGAAGACGAAGCCAATGAAGTGAAGGACGCGATTGAGAAAGAGGGCGGCCGCGCCATTATCGTCCCGGGCGACGTGTCCAAAGCGGCGGATGTGGAAGCGATGTTCGTGACGATCAAAGAACAATTCGGTCGTCTCGATCTCTTGGTCAATAACGCCGGGATTACCCGCGACAGCTTGCTTATGCGCCTCAAGGAAGCCGATTGGGACTCCGTGATCAATATCGATCTCAAGAGCTGCTTTTTGACGATCAAAGCCGCAGCGCCCATCATGATGAAGCAGCGCAGCGGCGCGATTGTGAATATTGCGTCCGTTGTCGGGATTACGGGAAATATCGGCCAGATCAATTACTCGGCGGCCAAAGCGGGCGTGATCGGCGTCACGAAGACGGCGGCAAAAGAACTCGCCGGTCGCGGCATCCGCGTGAACGCGGTGGCGCCCGGTTTCATTCAGACGTCCATGACGGCCGTGATTCCGGACAATATCAAAGAAGAAATGCTGCATTCCGTGCCGCTTTCGCGCATGGGACAGCCGGAAGACGTCGCGCGCGCGGTGTGTTTCCTTGCCTCCGACGATGCGGCGTACATCACCGGCCAAGTTTTGAAGGTAGACGGCGGCATGGTCATGTAATATAATGGGGCTGTGATTTGTATCGCGCGGCTTGCCTATCGCTTGATTTGCACACGGGTGATACAATAAGCAAATATGGAATCACGGATGGCGTCATGAAGCATTTCGCGGAGCCATCCGTGATTCCAACGAAACCAAATGAAGGAGGTGAAAAGAGTGAGCACATTTGACAGAGTCAAAAAAATCGTCGTCGATCAGCTGGGAGTGGCGGACGCTGACGTCCAGATCGATTCCACGTTCATCGATGATCTCGGTGCCGATTCTCTCGACATCGTAGAATTGATTATGGCGTTTGAGGAAGAATTCGAGATTGAGATTCCGGATGATTCCGCCGAAAAGATTAAGACGGTCCGCGATGCGGTCGACTACATCGATTCGCAGGCGCACTGATGCAGCGTTTCAAAAAAGAAATACCGAGCATTCCGAAAGAGGGGGAGACGGGATCGACCGCTCCCTCTTTTTCGGAGGATGCTTCCCAAAAACGGAAAAAGCATTCTCTGCTTTTGGGAGGGATTCTCGAAGAGTTGTGATGAAACGGTTTCCCGCTGACCGTTAAGCGCTATTCGTGTAACCGTGTAACCGTGAACCGTGCGCGAGAGTTATCGTGCCGCATACGATGTGAGGAACGGTAAACGGAAGACGGACAACGGCTTGATAAGGCGGTAGCGGTTACACTTGCAGAAATGGGATAGATTTACAGAGAAAGGCAGATAGAATGGAAAAAAGAAGAGTCGTCGTGACCGGCCTCGGCGTCGTGTCCCCGGTGGGGATCGGAACCGAGACGTTTTGGCAGGCGCTTTTGGCAGGGAAATCCGGCGTCGGCCCCATTACCCAATTTGATACGACGGATTTTCCCGTCAAAATTGCGGGCGAAGTGAAGGATTTTGATGCGGAAACCTATGTTGGCGATAAAAAAGCGGCGCGGCACATGGATCGCAATACGCAATTCGCGATAGCGGCGGCCATCGAAGCGGCCAAGGATGCGAATTTCGATATCGAAAAAGAAGATCCGACGCGTTGCGGTTCACTGATTGGAAGCGGCATCGGCGGGATTGCGACGACGGAAGAAACGGTGCTCAAGATTGAAAATCGCGGGCCTGCGAAGGTGAATCCTTTCGCTGTCCCGATGATGATTGCCAATATGGCGGCCGGCCAAGTTTCCATTCATTTCGGATTGCAAGGGCCTGTCTTGACGGATGTCACGGCTTGCGCGTCCGGGACGAATTCGATTGGGCTTGCGCTTCGCCTCATTCAGTGCGGTGATGCGGATGTCATTTTTGCCGGCGGCACGGAAGCGGCGGTATGCAAGACGCCCATGGCCGGATTTGCGGCAATGAAAGCGCTCTCCTCGCGTGATTGTCCGCCGGAAGAAGCCTCTTGTCCCTTTGACGCGCGGCGCGACGGTTTCGTGCTGGGCGAAGGCGCCGGCGTTTTAGTTCTGGAAGAACTCGGTCATGCCAAAGCGCGCGGTGCGAAAATTTATGCGGAATTGGTCGGTTACGGCATGAGCGGCGACGCCTATCACATGACGGCTCCCGCTCCCGGCGGCGCGCTTCAGCTCCGCAGCATGGAAAACGCGATTCGCGATGCGGGGCTTGCGCCGGATGATATTTCTTACGTCAATGCGCACGGCACGTCGACGCATTTGAATGACATGAATGAGACGGCGGCGCTGAAGACACTCTTCGGCGAACGGGCGTATCAAGTGCCGGTGAGCTCGACGAAATCCATGATCGGTCATCTTTTGGGCGCGGCCGGGGCGCTCGAAGCCATCGTGTGTGCGCTCTCCATTCGCGATCAAAAAATTCATCCGACAATCAACATCAAAGAGCGCGATCCGGAATGTGACATGGACTATGTCGCGGAAGGCACGCGCGAGGCGGACGTGAATGTCGCCATGTCCAATTCCTTTGGATTTGGCGGTCACAATGCCGTCATCGTCCTCCGTCGCTACGAAGAATAATATGGAAACAAAGCAAGAAGCACGGCTCGCGGCTGTGCGACAATTCGCCAAAGACAACGATATCCCCGTCCAAAACATCGAACTTTTGAACACCGCGCTCACGCACACCTCGTATGCGAACGAGCACAAGAACGAGACCATCCACGACAATGAACGCCTTGAATTTTTGGGTGATGCCGTGCTGGATTTGGTCGTCGGCGAATATCTGTTTCTCCGGTTTCCGCATTGGCCGGAAGGGGAGCTGACCCGCGCGAAGGCGAGTGCCGTCTGCAAACCGGCGTGCGCGGAATGCGCGGCGAAATTTCATATCGGCGATTTCATGCGGCTCGGGCGCGGTGAAGAAGCCGGCGGCGGGCGCACGCGCGTGTCTATTTTAGGAAACGCGTTTGAAGCTGTCATCGGCGCCATTTATCTTGATAACAATTACGAAGTCGCCTCCCGTTTCATTCTGAGCCATTTGAAGAAATTTTTGGATCTCATCGACCGGGGCGAATACGATCACGATTACAAATCCGATTTGCAGGAAATCGTGCAGAAGCACGGCGAAGTCGAGATTCATTACGAAATGGTCCGCGACGAAGGACCCGATCACGATAAAACCATCTGGATGGAGCTGACTGTGAACGGGAAAAAACTCGGCTGCGGTGTCGGCAAAAACAAAAAAGAAGCCGCGCAGCGAGCCGCGAAAGAGGCCATCGAAGCCTTGCGGCGAGGCGCGACGTTTCCGGGGCAATAAAGACAATGTAAAAGGGCTGTGAACTTAGATTCACAGCCCTTTTTGCGTGGTTTGGTGTTACACGGCGGCGCTGTCCGTATGTGAGACTCGGATAACGGACAATGGAAATCGGTCACTTCACTTCCACGAGTTCAATTTTGAAATTCAGCTCCTTGCCGGCCATTTCATGATTGGCGTCGAAAGTAATCGTGTCGTCTGTCTTTTCGGTGACGACGACGGGGATGCGGCCCATGGCGCTGTTGAGGGCGACATGATCGCCGACGGAGAGCCGCTCCGAGCCGGGCAGCTGCGTGAGCGGGAGCGTGATGATGCGATCCGGGTCCGGGTTTCCGTACGATTCTTCGGGCGAAAGATGAATCTGTTTCACCTCGCCGACGGCCATGTCTTTGACGGCGGCGTCGAAGCCTTTGATCATTTGCCCCGCGCCGCAGGTGAAGGCGAGCGGCTCTCCGCGGTCGTAGGAAGAATCGAATTTCGTCCCGTCGTTCAGTGTGCCTTCGTAATGCACTTTGACTTTCTTACCGGTGTTGTCCATAGTGGGTCTCCTTTTTTCTTGTGAAATGAAAATATTGTCGGCGATTTGGGGAAATGCGCAGCCGGAAAGCGCGGCGGCGGCCGAGAGAAGGCAGCCGAGGAAACAAAATGTTTTCAACTTGTTCATTTGATGAAACCGGATTTTTGAAAAACGAGCAGGAGAACAGCGGCGACAGCGGTATTGACGGCCCCTTCGGCCAAGAGACCCGGTGCTTGCAGGAGGCCGAGCGCGAGATCGCCGTAAAGGAGCGCTCCGGCTGCCGTGTACCCCGCCGCCATCCAAAGGGAGGACAAAAGAAATCCGCAGAGGATGGCGAAAAAGTTTCTGCCGACAAAAGGTTTGACGAGAAAAACCATTCCGGCTTTGATGAGAAGTGTCGGCAGGATCCAGATGGGAAATCCGCCTAAGAGATCGGCCAGCGCCGAACCGATTGCGGCAGCCAGCGCCGCATCGCGACGGGGCAGAAGCAGCGCGATCAGGAAAACGACGGCGTCGCCCAGATGCGCGTAGCCCAAGGGAATCGGGATTTTCGGCAGGACGGTCATCAGAAATGTGACGGCTGCCGCAGCCGCCGCAAGAGATAGCCGATGTACGGACAAGGTGTCTTTCATGTTAGTTCTTTTTTTTCCTTCAAAATGCGGACGAAACCGCCGCCGAATTTTGTTTCTTTCCGCCAGCGGGATAGGTCGCAGGAAATTTCGTTTCCTTCATCAAGGAGCGTCGCTATAAGTGCGCCGGTCTCATCGGAAAGGGCGACAAGCGGCATCCAGTGCCAAGCCGGAAGCGCCGCGTCGTCGCCGCTGTGGCGATTGAGAAACGCCACCGGGCTGTCGGACAAGAGGCTTTCGGAGAGGAATTGAGACAGTTTCTCTTCCGACGGGCGAAGAAACGAAAGCGGTGGGACGGAGAGACAATCGATGCGGCCCGAAAGTTTGCGGTCCGCCAGATAGGCGCGAAGGCCGTCCGCGAGCCAATGCGTCCGCCAAAGGCCGAAGGTACGCGGTGTCGCATACGGCAGAAACGTGAGCATCTCTCGGACGGCGTCTTCTTTTGTCATTTTACGCGGCGCGTTCCTTTGCGACTGATACGAAATCAGAAAGGCGCCCGTTGTGGGGCCGCAGCCAGCCAATCTTTGCCATGCGACCGGAAACCATTCTTGATTGAATCCGAGGACGGGGCCGGTTTCGGTGGAAACGAGGCAACGCTCCGGATGCGCCAAACGAAGCTCCATTTACTCGCTTCCTTCCAAGAAATGCCGGACGGCCATCCCGGCCAAAATCATGCCGGCGACCGGCGGGACAAAAGAAATCGAGCCGGGCGCGTGCCCTTCGCCGTCGGGCTTTCGTGGGAGTTCCTTGGAATAGACGACGGGAAGATGGGAAATGCCCTCTGCGCGAAGCAGGCGCCGCACTTTGCGGGCGAGTGGGCAGACGGATGTCTTGGAAACGTCGGCGATTTCCAAAAGCTCCGGATGCAGGAGGTTTCCCGTCCCCATCGCGGCGGCCTCCGGAATCCCAAGGCGCCGGCAGCTTTTCGTAATGGCAATCTTGGCCGGGATGTCGTCAATCGCGTCAATAATGAAATCGCAGTTAAGCTCCTCGATGAATGTCTCGTCGTCCGGTTTCAGAAAGGAAACAAGAGGGCGGACGTCGATCTCGGGATCGATGCGGCGCGCGCGCTCGGCGGCGATCTCCGCTTTGGGCCGGCCGACCGTCGTGAGATCGGCGACGAGCTGGCGATTGAGATTTGTGATATCGACGACGTCGCCGTCAATCAAAACGAGATGGCCGATACCGGCGCGGGCAAGTGCTTCGGCCGCAAAGGAGCCGACGCCCCCCAGTCCGAAGACGGCGACGGTTTTGGATTGCAAAAGGGAAACGCCCGCACTTCCAATGAGCCGGGCGGTCCTGGTGAAAATGGGATTCATAATACCTCTTATCTTTTTGCGTCGTTTGACGAAGAGATTTGTGGCTTTTTTACATGGAGACGGAGAAGTCAGAGCAGATAAAACTTGTGCGATGCCTTTCGTTTCATGCCCGAGATAGTTGTTAGCTGCCGGTTGTTAGCCGTTAGTTTTAGCGGTACCGCCTTTTTCTGGTAGCTGACGCCAAACGACAATCACTTTCCGATTTCAATCAAGAAATAATTTTTCTTCCCTTTCCGCACGATGGCATACCGGCCCTCCGTATTCGGATGAGCGTTGACTGTCGCTTCCGTGTCGCGGATTTGGACGCCGTTGATGCGGATGGCGCCGTTTTCGACATCTTCTCTCGCTTGGCGTTTCGACGTTTCCACACCGCCTTCGATGAGCGCGTCGATGATATTCATCGGGGCGGAGGCAATCGTGCCGCCTTTGGTATTGCGGAAA
The DNA here is from genome assembly GCA_963615055.1 of Lachnospiraceae bacterium. Lineage (GTDB taxonomy): Bacteria > Bacillota > Negativicutes > Veillonellales > Dialisteraceae > UBA1822. The sequence goes on along the minus strand of CAVEFO010000001.1, from coordinate 42,555 downwards.
GCGCCTTCGATTTCCGCGCCGGAGAGTTCGGCAATGTCGCCGGTGAAGAGGGCTTTCGTTACGCGGGCAGCTTCGGCGAGACCTTCTTCTCCGTGGACGAATTTCGTCACATCCTCGGCCAAGCGGCGCTGCGCTTCCCGTTTCTCCGGATGCGCTTTCGTTTCCAGGTCCAGCGCGTCGATTTCCTCTTTGGAAAGGAACGTGAAATATTTCAGGTATTTCACGACGTCGCGGTCATCTTGGTTGAACCAGAATTGATAGAATTCATACGGTGAGGTCTTCTTCGGATCGAGCCACACGGCGCCGCCCGCCGTCTTGCCGAATTTTGTCCCGTCGGCTTTGAGCATGAGCGGAATCGTGAGGCCGTACACGTCGGTGATGCCTTCCTTTTTGCGCATCATCTCGACGCCGTTCGTAATGTTGCCCCATTGGTCCGCACCGCCGATTTGCAGCTGAATGTGGTATTTTTTGTAGAGCTGGTAGTAATCGATGGATTGCAGGATTTGGTAGGAAAATTCCGTAAAGGAAATGCCCGTCTCGAGGCGCGAAGCCACGACGTCTTTGGCAAGCATCGTATTTACGCTGAACAGTTTCCCGTAATCCCGCAGGAAATCCAAGAGCGTGATTTTCGAGAGCCAGTCGTAATTATTGACGATGGAAAATGTGCCGTCGCCGCCGAAAAATTTCTCCATCTGTGCCGTGAGGCAGTCGGCATTGTGCTTCACCTGCTCGGCCGATTGCAGGACGCGCTCCGTCGTGCGGCCGGAGGGATCGCCGATAGCCCCCGTCCCGCCGCCGATTACGATATAAGGATGGTGGCCGGCCAGCTGAAAGCGTTTCAAAATCATAAACGGAATCAGATGGCCGATGTGCATGGAATCGCCCGTCGGATCGATGCCGCAATAGAGAGAAACAGCCGTCTCGCCCGTCAATTTGTACAGGGCTTCCGCGTCCGTCTGCTGATTGACGGCGCCGCGCCAGTTGAGTTCGTCGATAATGTTCATGGAAATTCCTTCTTTCTGTCAATGATTTTCAAAGTGTAGCACAGAATGGAGATTTTCGCCACGGGAGGATTATATGGAAACTTGATACGTCAGGACGGCATCGATGGCCGATACCGCATTTTCCCAATTTTTGACGGAATCCTCGACTTCCTGCCGATAGAAATCGTTTGTGACGCAGTTCGCATTGACGCGCACATTCAGAATCGCGGCGTGGATGGCGGCGGTGCAAAGCTGCGCGGCCATGACGGAATCGGACAGCAGATTTTTATTTCCGCGATGAATGACCGCCGTGAAAAGTTCGGACAGGTCGGCGAGGAGAGAGGCGATCTGCGCGGGCGCTTTTGCGGCGTCAATGTAAATATCCTGCATTGCCTCTTGACATTCCGCCTCCGTTTTTCCTTCTTTTTTGAAATGTTTATATGCGTCCATCAAATTTCGGAAACTTTTGGCGTCTTCGTCCATGAGATCGAGAAGGATATCTTTCGCTTCGGGAAATACAGCCACCCATTTCTCCGCCTCTTCGTGTACGGCAGCATAATTTTTATTGGAGAGCGTGATGCGCGCCGTTTTCTCCGCGAGCGCACAAGCCATCGCGCCCAACTGAGCCGCCGCCGCTCCTCCGCCCGGTACGGAAGCGCTGCTTCCCAGAGCGTCTAAAAATTTTTCAATGCTTTGCGTGCGAAATTTTGTTTCTTCCATCGGAATCACCTCATAAAAAGGAATAGAAAATATATCCTCATTATAGCAGACGTAGAAAAGACGGGAGAGTTGCGGCGGGACTTTTTACGTCATCCGCAAGATGAATGTAGGCCGCTCTCCGTTCTCCGTGAACCGAGCGTGAGTAACTTAGATTTCATTGAGATGTGATGAAAGGTAAACGGTAAGTGGAAAGCGGAGAATGTTTGACAGCGGCGGCTTGTCATGATACAATCGCTTTTACAGTGTGGAAATTTTTGTACGAAAAATTTTTGCGCTCTTCTGTGGCGGGTATGGTGAAGCGGTTAACACGGCGGATTGTGGCTCCGTTACGCGTGGGTTCGAATCCCACTACTCGCCCCATTTTTATTTTTAGGGGTATCGCCAAGCGGTAAGGCAACGGACTTTGACTCCGTTATTCGGTGGTTCGACTCCACCTACCCCTGCCAATGCGATTCGACCCGGGCTTCGGCTCGGGTTTTTTATTGCAGTTCGTAAACCATGACCGAATGGCCGGGGGTCGGGACGCCGAAGGCGTATCAAAAAAATGCGCGAAGCGCCACCGCTGAGATTTTCAAGCCTCATCAAGCCCATCGCAAAAAGCAGAGTAAAGAAAAGGTCGAGAAAGCAAAGCCGCACAAAATCAAGCCGCTTCAAGATTTCCCCTCCATGTGATGCTCGGATAACGGATAACGGTCAACGGTCATATATTCCTTTTTTCTATACCTGTCAGCAGAATTTATCTATAAGCTATACACTTTCTAAATTTGGGAAAATCAAGTACAATAGGAAAATAAAAACTTCAGAAACGGGGAAATAACGACCGTTTCCCAAAAGATTCGGGGGAGATAGCATGGATAGTACGATGGCCTTTTATATCGCCGTCAGCGTTTTTCTTTTGACGTATGTCGGCATTATGACGGAGAAAATTCCGCGCACGATTTGCTCTTTGGTCGGCGGCGGGCTGATGATTCTCTTCGGTTTCGTCACGCAGGAGATGGCTCTCAAAGAATTTATCGATTTCAACACGCTGGGACTTTTGACGGGCATGATGATTTTGATTGCCGTCGTCAAGCGTTCCGGTTTCTTTGAAGCGATGGCGCTTTGGGCGATGAAGGCGAGCCACGGGGAAGCGCGCGTGCTTTTGGTGCTCCTTTCGTGTATCACGGGTGTGTCAGCCTCGCTCATTGATTCCGTCACTGCGGCGCTCCTCATTGCGCCGATGACGATTTCTCTTTGCCGCATGATGAAAATCACGCCGGTACCGATTCTGATCGGGGAAATTTTGATGGCAAATATCGGCGGCACGGCCCTCATGATCGGCAATCCGCCGAACGTCATGATCGGCTCGGCGACGCATTTGGATTTCAATGATTTCATGATCAATTTGGCACCGGCCGTCTTGGTGACGACTGTTTTCACCATGATTGCCGTTCTGCTCCTCTTCCATAAATCGCTTCCGAGCGGAAAAATGTCGAAGGAAGAGCTGGATGCGATTGATATTTCCTCAGAAATCAAAGATATGCGGCTCTTGAAACAGTCGCTCTCCATTTTGGGAATCACGATTGTCGGTTTCGTCTTCCACAGCGCGATGGGGCTGGAATCGGCGACGATTGCGATGGCGGGCGGTCTCTTGGCGATGATGGTCTGCCGCATTGAGCCGGCGGAAGCGCTGCGCGAAGTCGATCTCGATACGCTCCTCTTCTTCATGGGTCTCTTCATTTTGGTCGGCGGCCTGGAAACGACGGGCGTCATCTCCGCGTTGGCGTCGTGGGGCATTCATTTGGTCGGCGGCGATCCGGAGACGATGACGTATCTCGTCCTCGTGCTCTCGGGCATCGCATCGGCTTTCATCGACAATATCCCGTTTACGGCGACGATGATTCCGCTCATTTCGGAAATGCAAAATCTGCTGGGATTACAGCATGCCGATTATATGTGGTGGTCGCTCGCCTTGGGTGCGTGCTTCGGCGGAAACGGGACGATTATCGGCGCGTCCCCGAATGTCATCATGGTGGCAATCGCGGCCAAGGAAGGCTACAACATTCCGTTTGGGAAATTCATGCTTTGGTGCTTCCCGATTATGATGATGACGATTGCGATTTCCGGCGTGTATCTCTATGTGCGGTACTTCATGGGAATGTGAGTTTAGAGAAATGAGAAACGAGAAGGCTCAACTGTGGGCCTTCTTTTTTTGTGGCGTTTGCGTCGGAAACTTTTTGCCGGTAGGGAAGAGGGAAGAATGTCTTCGGTTTTGGATACACATAGCGGCCCTGCCGTAGATGTAAAAAGTGAGTAATGAGCAATTCGCAGTTCAGGTATCGCCTGCGGTGACGATTTTTATTGTAAATGTGGTGGTGCCGCTTCCACTTTGCTTTTTTCCGCAAGAAGGTTAAGTGTCGGATGATTGTCTTTCCATGTGAGAAAAAAGTGGAACAATGGTCGCTCCGGAATTTCTCACCTCTTTATAGCGCTTATAAAAAAGATTGATAAGGCTTATTTTCGCACCATAATGGGGAAATGTACTTTTATGCTTCAAAAGACGTGAATATGCGTTTGACTTCTTTTTGAAAATAGTATACTATTATCTTGTGAGACGGAATAAAGTATATACTTTCTGTTTTTGAGGAAGCGCCGGGGCGTGCGTTTCCCTGCTGTCATCCAAGGAGGACATGATGGACGAGAGAGAAAATGCGTATGTATTGTGGTTTGACGAATTGCATCGCGCCGATGTGAATCTGGTCGGCGGGAAATCTTCGTCGCTGGGTGAGCTCACGACGTCGACGGGCGTGCCGGTTCCCTACGGCTACGCGACGACGGCGCATGCGTATCGTTATTTCATGGAAACGACGGGGACGAACCGCCGCATTCATGAACTTTTGGGCAGCATGAAAGATGTCGAAGATTCGGCGGAGCTGCGTGATGTGTGCGCGGAAATCAGAAAGACCATCATGGAAGCGGAGATGCCGTCCGATTTGGCCGATGCGATTGGGAAAGCGTACGAAGAACTTGCGCAGAAGACCGGTCACGGCGATCCTTTTGTGGCGGTGCGCTCGTCGGCGACGGCGGAAGATTTGCCGGATGCTTCCTTTGCGGGTCAGCAGGATACGTACCTCAATGTGAAAGGCCGCGACGAAGTTATTCGCAAAGTCAAAGAATGCTATGCGTCCACCTTCACGGATCGTGCGACGTATTACCGCGAAAAGAAAGGTTATGCGCATGAAAATGTCGCGCTGTCCGCTGCGGTGCAGATGATGGCGTACTCGAAAGTCGCCGGTGTCATGTTTACTGTCGATCTCGCGACGGGCGCCGATGACAAGATTATGATCGAGGGCTCTTGGGGTCTGGGCGAATACATTGTGCAGGGCACGGTCACGCCGGATAATTTCGTCGTCGACAAGGAAACGCTTGCGATTGAATCTCGTCAGATCAATGAGAAACCGATTCAGCTTCTTCGGGATGAAAACGGCGGCGTCGTCGAAAAAGTTGTTCCGCCGGAATTGGCGAAGCAGCAAGTCATGACGGATGAGCAGATTGCCGAGCTTGCCGGTTATGCGAAAGCGATTGAGGAACATTACGGCTGCTACATGGATATGGAATGGGCGCTTGATGAAGACGGGAAACTTTGGATTCTCCAGGCCCGTCCCGAAACTGTCTGGTCCCGTAAAAATAAAGATAAGAAGGGAGAAAAGAAAGTGAACGTCACCACCGATCATAAAGTTCTCGTCAAAGGTCTTCCGGCCAGCCCCGGTCTTGTCGCGGGCAAGGTCCATGTCATCACCGATCCGGCGGATATCGATCAATTCAAAGACGGTGAAATTCTCGTCACCTTGATGACCGCTCCGGACTGGGTACCGGCCATGAAAAAAGCCATTGCGATTGTCACGGATGCCGGCGGCATGACCTGCCACGCGTCCATCGTTTCCAGAGAGCTCGGCATTCCCTGTGTCGTCGGCACCAAGAGCCGCAGCGTCGAAGCGACGACGACCCTTGTGACCGGTCAGGAAGTCACGGTCGACGCGCAAAACGGCATTGTCTATGACGGCATCGTCGAAGATTTGCTGGAGAAAAAAGAAGAAACGGGCGCTGCCGGCGGCCAGACCGTCGCGGCCGAATATTTCTCGCCGACGGGCACGAATGTTTACATGAATCTGGGCGATCCGGATTTGGCGGAAAAATACAGCAAACTTCCCTGTGACGGCATCGGCCTCATGCGCGAAGAATTCATCTGGACGACCTTCATTCACGAACATCCGCTTTATCTCATCGAGACCGGGCATCCGGAAAAAGTCATCGATATGCTCTCCGAAGGCATCAGCAAAGTCTGCCGTGCGATGGCGCCGCGGCCGGTTGTCCTTCGTTTCTCCGATTTCAAGTCCGGCGAATACCGCGATCTCAAGGGCGGAAACAAATACGAACCGGAAGAACCGGCCGACCTTCTGGGCTGGCGCGGTGCATCCCGTTACTATGATCCGAAATACACTGAAGCGTTCCGCCTCGAGCTCAAAGCCGTGAAGAAAGTCCGTGAAGAATTCGGCTTGAAAAATCTCCATTGCATGATTCCGTTCTGCCGCACGGTCGACGAAGCGCGCAAAGTCACGGAAATCATGAAGGAAGAAGGCCTTGAACGCAGCCCGGACTTCAAGCTCTATCTCATGGCGGAAATTCCGTCGAATATCATTTTGGCCGATCAGTTCAATCAATACGTCGACGGCTACTCCATCGGCTCGAACGATCTCACCATGCTCATTCTCGGCTGCGATCGCAACAATGACACCGTCGCGTCCCTCTTTGATGAAAGAAATATCGCCATTCGTCGTGCGATTCGTCATCTTATCAAAGTCGCGCACAAAGACGGCAAGACCGTTTCCATTTGCGGCCAGGCGCCGTCCGTCTATCCGGACTTCACGGAATTCTTGGTGAAGAGCGGCATTGACTGCGTTTCTGTCAATCCGGATATGGTCAAGGCTACGAAGAAGAATGTCGCGCACATCGAGCAACGTCTCATTCTGGATGCCGCCACCGGCCGCGGACGCGCGGAAGTCGATGAATACGATTGGTAATGCGGTGTCGACAGATACAATGAAATGAAATAAATCTCAAAGGTCGGGACTGCAAACGGGTGGTCCCGATTTTTGTATCAATGGAATTTCGGATCGAAACGATTTTCGGAAAGGAAAGACTATGCAGCTGACAGACAGACAACAGGAAATCGTCCGTCTCATACGGGACGAGGGGCCGATCACCGGTGATCGGATAGCGCAAAGGCTGCGCGTCACAAGGAGTGCGCTTCGCGGCGATATGGCGGTCCTTGTTTCCATGGAAATCGTAGCGGCTAAGCGGCGGCTCGGTTATTACTACACGGAAGGCGCCGTCGATCCGGCTGCGTCCGCCATCCGGAAATGCACGGCCGGGCAGAATATGTCCCGCCCGATTTTGGCGCCGTCCTCTGCGAGTGCCTACGATGCCGCCGTTCTCCTTTTCACGGAAGATATCGGGACGATTTTCGTCGGGGAAGACGATGATTTGCAGGGTGTCGTGTCGCGGAAAGATTTGCTCAAAGCCGCCATGGGTCGGGAAGGTTTGCAAAAAATGCCCATTTCCATGGTCATGACACCGAAATCCAAAATGATTTATGCCGAGCCCGATGAAGACGTTTTGTCCGTCGCCGCCAAACTCATCGATTATGAGATTGATTGCCTGCCGGTCGTGGCCGTCACGGGCGAAGGCGCGGAGAAGCGGTTCCGCCTCGTCGGTCGCATTTCCAAGACAAATATCACGCGTCTCCTTTTGGCGCTCGGGAAAGGGGTGAGTCTCTGATATGGCAAAAATCACATTGTATGTCATGTCCGATTCGCTGGGAGAAACGGGAGAAAAATTAGCGCGTGCCGCGATCAGCCAATTTGAGGCGGTGAAAGTCGATGTCGTCCGCGCACCTTTTATCCGCACGGTGGAACAAATCGATGAGACTGTGAAAGAAGCGGCGGAAACAGGTGGAATCATCTGCCACACGCTCGTATCTGCGGACTTGCGAAAAAGTCTTGACGAGTATGCGGATCGTTACGGTGTCCCGTACGTCGATTTGATGGGCCCGATGCTGGACGCCGTGTCTGCTGCCACAGGTGAAAAGCCGTCTATGAAACCGGGCGCTATTCATAAACTTGATGAAGAATATTTCCGTAAAGTCGAAGCGATCGAATTTGCCGTCAATTACGACGACGGCAAAAATCCGGCCGGTTTCCTCAAAGCGGATATCGTTTTAATCGGCGTGTCCCGCACGTCCAAGACGCCGATGTCGATGTATTTGGCCAATAAGCGCTACAAAGTCGCGAATCTGCCGCTGGTACCGGAAGTGCAGCTGCCGGAGGAAATTTTCAAAGTCCCCGCCCATCGCATCATCGGTCTTGTGATCGATCCGTATAAACTGAACGGCATCCGCAGCGAAAGAATGCGCGCGCTCGGCTTTTCGGGCGATGTGAATTACACGAATCTCGCGCGCATTGAAGAAGAACTCGCCTACGCGAAATCCATCATGCGAAAGCTCCATTGCCCCATCTTGGATGTCTCCAATCGCGCGATCGAGGAAACGGCGGCAAAGATCATGGAAATTATCGAAAAGAATCGGCGGTTGTACGGGGAGAAGTATTGAGGGAAGAGGAGATCTGTTGTGATTCCTCAAATTTAGGTTTTGTTAGCGAGACAGATTTTAGTGTCTCGCTAATTTTATTTGGTCGTGAGCTTGAGTCGATATGGTACCGGGCTCAGCCGACCTAGTTTTTCTTGATGCGGTTCTCGTTATAGTATTTGATATACTTCACGATCGCCTCCTTTGGCTTTTCGTAATTGTTATAGGTAACACCGTATATTTCCGGTTTGAGGAGTCCGAAGAAATTTTCCATGGGAGCATTGTCATGACAGTTTCTTTTACATGGCATACTCTGAGGAATCCGTTCTTCTGCGAGCCGCTGCGAATACGCCTTCATTTGGTAGGCTCGTCCTCGGTCGGAATAGAATGCACGCTGATAAGGACAATCTGAATTTACTTTTATCGCTTCCGCCAAGGCGGTCATGATGTTTTTGGGAGATATTCCAATACGACTTTCCTTTTGAATCCAAAGGTATATTTAGTCATAAAAACATCGTCCGTTAATTGTTAGATTTTAGGTCTAACCGGGGGGCATCTCTGCTTTTTTGATTCTTCCCGTTTTTTAATTTCATATATTTTTTCGTTGACAGACATAGAAATTTCAGATATGATTTAAAGAATCTACCCTCTTTTCGGGAAGATCTTGGCGCTTTTCGGAAAAGGGAATGTTGAATTTTTTGAGGTGATTGTATGAAAAGGATGAACGCATTTATTGCCATCGGACTGATGCTCTTCGCCATGTTTTTCGGCGCGGGCAATCTGATTTTCCCGCCGTCTTTGGGGCAGGCTGCCGGGACGAATATTCTTCCTGCGATTATCGGCTTCCTTGTCACGGGCTGCGGGCTTCCGCTCCTTGCCGTCGTCACCGTTTGTTATTCGGGGAAAGATTTCCAGGATATCGCGTCGCGGGTGTCGCCTTGGTATGGGATTTTCTTGGTCGCGGCGGTGTCGTTGACAATCGGACCTTTTTTTGCGATTCCGCGTACTTGCTCGACGGCTTTTGAAATGGCATTGGCGCCGGTCTTTGGAAACGATGCGGGGTTTATGCCGCTTTTCCTTTTCTCGATTGTGTATTTTGCGATTAGTCTGTGGCTGGCGATCACGCCGTCGAAGTTGGTCAATTCCATCGGTCATGTTTTGACGCCGGCGATTTTGATTTTGTTGGCGGCGCTCTTTGTAGCGTATACGGTCGCGCCTTTCGGGGCGTGGCAGGAGCCGGATGCGGCGCATCAAGTCGGCGCGGCGGAGTCTTTTGTGGTCGGAATTTTGGAAGGGTACAATACGATGGACGGGCTGGCGGGGCTCCTCTTCGGGATCCTCGTCGTGAATGCGGTGCGTGATTTGGGAATCAGTGCGCAGAAAACGATCGCAAAGGCGACGTTTATTTCCGGGATTGTGGCTTGCGGCTGTATGTCGGTCATTTATGTGTTTCTGAGCTTCATCGGGGCGTCGTCAGTGGAGGCGCTCGGCCGCCTTCCGAATGGGGCGCTGATTTTGGTCGGCACGATGGATTATTATTTCGGCAGCATCGGTTCTTTGTTGCTGGGGGTCTTGGTGCTTTTGGCGTGTTTGACGACGAGTATCGGACTGATTGCATCGATTTCGGCTCTTTTTGCCAAGATGTTTCCGAAAATTTCTTTCAAAGCGTATGCGATCGGTTTCACGCTTTTTTCGACGGGGGTGGCGAATTTTGGGCTGACGACGATCATTTCGGCGGCGATCCCGGTCCTCGTCTTTGTATATCCGTTGACGATTGCGTTGATTTTGCTGACTTTCATGAATGATCTTTTCGACGGGGATTCGATCGTGCATCGCATGGCGACGGCTTTCACTTTTGTACCGGCGGTGTCGGACGGGATGCATGTCTTGGGTGTCTCTCCGACGTGGTGGCACGGTGTGATGAGCGCGATGCCGCTGGCGGAATACGGTCTCACGTGGATTCCGTTCTTCGTGGTGGGGCTTGCCATCGGATGGGGGATTCATTTGATGAAAGGAAATAAAAGTGAGCAGTGAGCAATGAGCAGTGAGCAGTTGGGTGGCGTATAGAGGCGCCGTCAGTCGTTGGCCGTTGTCCGCGAACCGTGGATTGTGCGTGAGAGCCATTGTGCTGCATAAGATGTGGCAGACGGATAACGGTAAACGGATAACGGGTTTGAAGGGCTTGAGAACTTGATAGGATGATCATCACATAAAAGCTCTCACGGGGAGATTTCCCGTGAGGGCTTTTAGCGTGCCAAAAGCCGAAACGCCGCCAAGGGGGAGGGCGACGTTTCGGCTTTTTCCGTGGGGAACCATCGAATTAAAATAAACGGAATCGATGATTCTTTATGAAATACTGGAGAATCCCAGGTTTTTTTCGATTTTGGCAAAGATAGAAAAGAGTTGCTGCTTTTCTTCTTCGGTGATGCCGCGGTAGAATTGCTGCTCGCGGGCGATGAATTTCTCGCGGCAGGCGCTTCCAATCTCATGTGCTTTTTCTGTGAGTTCCAAGCTGTATTTCCGGCCGTCTTCGGGGACGCGTGTGCGTTTCACAAGGCCTTTCTTTTCCATATTTTGTATCAGGACGGTGACGGTCGGATTGGAAAGATGCATGTGATCTTCGAGTGTCTTTTGCGTCACAAGTTCGCCTTTGTGCTTGTCGAGATAGGCCATGACGAGGACGTTTCGGAGCGTGAGGCCGTAAACGCTGAGCTCGCGGGCGCATTGGTTCGTCATTTCATTTCGAATGTTGCCCAGCATGAAGGAGAGGAGCGGTTCGTCATTGCTCAGGAAATCGGTCGCTTTGAGGACGGCGGTGTCGTCACCGATGATTTTTTTCAGCAGGATGTCGCTCATGGGAAAGGTCTCCGGAAAATAAAAATATCGTATGCGTTATCCATAGCATACGATATTTTTCCGAAAAGCGCAATTGAAAACGGAAAAATTTTAGGAAATATTTATTTTTTAGTCTCGGTCGGCGGCGGATTTTTGCCGCGACTTTCGGCTTCGAGTGTGTGCTGCCAGAACGTGGTGGGAATGGGTTTTCCATCTTCGCCGGTATGGTAGCGCGGGGTGGCCGGGCCGTTTTTGAGACTGATGGGATGGGTGAAGCCGCGCCCGATGACGTCTGTCGTATTCATGATGAAGACGAAGGCTTGCGGGTCGACGCGGCGAATGATCCATTTGAGTTTGGCGATCTGGGTGAGATCGATGATGGCGAAGATGATTTTTTTGTTTCCGCCGGTATAGGCGCCCTGTCCGTAGAGAAGTGTCGCGCCGTGACCGATATTTCTTAGAAGGGCGTCGGCGATTTCATAGGGTTTCTCGGAGACGATGAAAGCGGCCTTGCGCTGGGCGAAGCCGATGACGATGCGGGAGGAAATATTCGCATTGATGTACATGCCGACGAGGGTCATGATGGCGATTTCCAGCGAGAAGAAGCAGGCGGAAACAGAGACGATGAGGCAATTTAAGGCAAAGACGACATAGCCGATTTCCAGATTGTAATATTTTTTGACGATGGCGCCGATGACGTCGAGGCCGCCGCTGTTGGAATTGTAGCGGTAGAGGATGCCGGCGCCGGTGCCGATAAGGACGCCGCCGGATATGGCGGATGTGAGCGGATCGGAGACGACGCACCAGGCGGAAACGAAGGAGGTGAGATCGACGGCGACGGAGATGACGAGGGTCCCCACCATGGTGATGAAAGCGTAAAATTTCCCCATGTAGCGCCATGCGAGGAAGAGGATCGGGATATTGAGCAGCGCATTCAAAAGGCCGATGGGAAAGCCGGTGAGGTAGTAGACAATCATGGCAATCCCGGCAAATCCGCCGGCGATGAATTGGTGCGGCACGTAAAAAAGATTGATCCCGAGCGCATAAATGAAGCACCCGACGCAGGTCATGAGGATGGTCGTGAGGTAGGTTTTTATGGGAAATGATGTTTTCGATGTGTCCATGGGTGGCCTTTCTGTGGTAGTATGATAGGGGTGAGGGGGCCTAGCTTTGGGGATTTTTGCTTTTGATGGCATTTCTTATGGGAACGTTTCTGTTGAAAGAGATGGGGCGTAGGCTTATCGGATCCTCATCTCTTTCAGCAGCCGGTTTTTAGCACTAATGCCGGAAAAGTAAAAAGTGAATCCGGCAATGCCCCCTATTTTTCGTATTCAGCCAATCATTATATCATAATTTGACACGGATCGGTGAGGATTATATGGATTTTATCAGAATCGCGGCGCACGCGAAAATCAATTTGACGCTGGCGGTCTTGGGGCGGCGGGCGGATGGGTATCATGAGCTCGACACGATTATGCACGCGATTTCACTTGCGGATACAGTGGAAATCGAGAAGGCGGACGGGCTCTCTCTTGTCGTCGAGGCGGGCACGGCGCCTTTGGGGCAGGAAAATTTGATAATGCGGGCGGCGGCGTGGTTTTTCTGGGAAACAGGAATCGCGGGCGGCGCGGTGATGCGGCTTTGGAAACGGATTCCGCAAGAGGCGGGGCTTGGCGGCGGTTCGGCGGATGCGGCTGCGGCGCTTCGCGGATTGAATTGTCTGTACGGAAATCCGTTTCCTTTGGCGGAGCTGGCAAGGCGAGCGGCGGTCATCGGTGCGGATGTGCCTTTTTGTGTCATGGGCGGCGCGGCGCGTTGTCGGGGAATCGGAGAAATTCTCACGCCGCTTTCAGCCTGGGAGGGGATGCCCCTTCTCATCGTGCGTCCCGCCGTTTCCGTCAGTACGCGGGCGGCGTATACGGCGCTGGACGAAAGCGGCTCTGCGCGGGAAAATAAAACGGACGCGGCCGAAAAAGCGCTTCGCGAGAAAAGTTTTTCGGCGTTGGCGGCTGCATTTTCCAATGATTTTGAGTCGGCACTTTTCCCGACGAACCCGGCGCTTGCCAAAGCTTCGGCAGAGCTGAAAGCGTTCGGATTTCCAACGATGATGACAGGTAGCGGCTCGGCGTTTTTTGTTTTGACTCCGGCAGAGAAGCGGGAGGCCGTGCGAGGGGAAATTTTGCAGCGCCATCCGGATTGGTACGCGGAGGCGGCAGAGACAGTGAGCAGTGAGCAGTGAGTAGTTGGTGTGCTCGGCTTGGTACGCAGGCGCAAGATGGAAATGAGAGATGGGACGCGAGGATTTTGCCCTTTGGAGTTTTATCTGCGCATTGATTTTTGTGGCATGGTTATAAAAAACTGCTGAAAGAGAGAAGGTTTGCTTAGCCTCATCTCTATCAGCAGATTTTTTTGTGGAACGCGCCCGAAAAGCGAAGAGTGAATCAAGCCATGCTTCTCATCCTTATCGGCAGTAAGTTTTTACAGAGTATGCAAAAAAAAGCGAAGAAACGATGAAGTCAGGCCTCTCCTTCCTTTCCCATCCATGACGGCAAAAATTCGATGAGTATATTTTCTTTCGGCGGAATCGCTTCGGGGGTCATAGTCAGGATGATTTTTTTGAAACGACTCGGTGCGTCGGCGAGAGTTTTGATTTTTGCTGCGGCATCGGGGGCGTCGGCGCGGGGGATGCATTGGCAGAGGGTTTCCAGTCCGTCTTTTTTCGCGATGAAATCGATGGACGCCGGTTCCGTTTCCGCAAAGAGCACGCGGTCGGCGCGGCGGTGAAGCTCGGTGGCGACGGCGGAGAGGATTTGACGGCGCGGCATATCCGATCCTTCGCCGAATATGCGCATCAGGGCAGGATCGGTGAAAAAGGTGCGGAAGGAGTCCGGATCTTCGGAGAGTGGCGCATTGCTTTCGATATCACAGGAGGGGAGACAGAGGAGAAGACCGCTTGCTTCGAGTGTCTTTATGTGGTCGCGGATGGTATTGGCGTGCGGTGCGCGACCGTTGCGGCCGATTTCTTTTAACAGGGCCTCGATTGTCATCGTGTCGCCGATTTTCGGAGACAGGACGGCGAGGATTTTTTCAATTGTTGTTTTTCTGATACGGGAATCTTGCAAAACTTCGTGGTAGAGAATGGCTGCGGTCGAAGCGTCCAGCAGGCTTTGTGCTGTTTCCGGAGGCGTGCCGAAGGCGACCGGAAGTGCGGCGGCTTCCGCATAGGAAAGGAACGATGCGAGGCTCGGTTTCTTTACGATTTCCGCATAGGAGAGCGGGAAGACGGGGTGAAACAGGCAGCGCCCCGGGAGCGCCGTTTCCAATTTTTTCGGAAGGCGGGGCGCACCGTCGGCGGCCAGATAGAGATCGAAATCGGCAATACGAAAGAGCCGGTCGGCCAGCACTTCACAGCCCTCGAAGCGTAGGATGTCATCCAAAAAAATGTATGCGCGTCGGCCGTCGGGGAAGGTGTCGTAAATCTGCCGGAAGACGTCTTGGGGCGAGCGGCTGCGGTAGGCGGGCCGTGAGAGATCTGCGTAGAAAATCCGATCGGTCGGGACGCCTTGCGCGGTGAGATGGGTGCGGTAGTCCGCCAAAATCTGCGTCTTCCCGCTGCCGCGCATGCCGCCGAGCACTTTGACTCTTTCGTTGTTTCGGTTTTGGATGAGAAATTCCAAATAGCGCTTTCGTGTGTACATATCACTTCTCCAAGGGAACATACTCTTCGCCGAGCACCTCGGCCTCAATGCGCGCGGCGGAGAGCTCGGTGACGGTGTGGAGGAAATGGTCGGTTTCCTCCGTGGGAATGAGGCAAATCATGGAAACGGTCTCGCTAAAGTTGCGTTCGCGCACAAGGATGGCGGTATCTTTCAGTGCGTTTTCAAAGGCGCCGACGAGATCGTAGGGAAGATGAAATCGGACTCTTTGGTGCGGCGTATAGCAAAGAATCGTCGCTCTTTCGAGTGCGGCGCCGGTTGCTGCGGCATAGGCGCGGGACAGACCGCCGGTACCGAGCTTAATGCCGCCGAAGTAGCGCGTGACGACGACACCGACATTTGTGATGTCCCGCATTCGCAAAAGGCGCAGCATAGGATGCCCCGCCGTCCCTTGCGGTTCACCGTCGTCGGAGGCTTTTTCAAATGGGAGCTCGGTGCCGATTCGAAATGCCGAGCAGTGGTGCGTCGCGTCGTAAAATTCTTTTCGAATGCCGGCAAGGATGTCTGTGGGGTCTTCGGGCGATGAAACGGGAAAGAGATCCGCGATGAAGCGGGATCGTTGGATTTCAATCTCTGCCCTGACGCGCGCTGCCGGAGATACATAGGAAATCATATTTCTCTTTTCCTTTCTTTTTCTTATTGTACCACAAGAATAGATATGAGGGGCGTAGCTTTGGGCGCTTTTGGTCTTTGCGGCATCGGTGATGAAAAATTTTTGAAAGATAGATATGAGGGGCGTGGCTTTGGGCGTTTTTGCTTTTAGCGGCATCAGTGATGAAAAGTTTTTGAAAGATAGATATGAGGGGCGTGGCTTTGGGCGCTTTTGGTCTTTGCGGCATCGGTGATAAAACTTTTCGGAAGATGGAGATGAGGGAAGAGGAAGGGGGGGATCCGGCTAGGCCCCTCATTTCAAAATTAAAATTTTTACAAAGCGCGTTTGATTCCGTCGGCAAACCTGTCCGGTCTCGGAGGAAGGTGATACGCGGCCTTGAATTTCCTTATTTCTGTTGACAACGCGCCTTTATCGGCGTATAATAAATCTGTCAAAAACCACAAAAAATTCAAAATGCGTTTAATTTTCAAATTATAAATGAGAATTAAAAAGAGAAAAGGAGAATCGAATGAGACATTTGGGAAGAAAGTTATTGCTGGCAGGCTTGTTTTCCGGAGCGGCTTTGGTTGCGGGTGCGGCAAATCCGTTTGTGGATGTGGATACGGACAGCTGGGCGTATCAATCCGTCGAGGAACTGGCGAATGCGGGACTCGTTTCCGGATATCCGGACGGGACATTCGGCGACGAACGGAAGATCACGCGCTTTGAGATGGCGCAGATGGTCGCGCGGCTTCGCGAGCGGCAGGATTTGAATGACACGCAAAAGCAGCAGGTGGCCAAGCTTTCGTCTGAATTTTCCGGCGAATTGGAAAATCTGGGCGTGCGCATTTCCAATTTGGAAAAGAAAGCGTCGAATACGCAGGTCATTCTGGAAACGCGTTTCCATTATATGCCGGTGTACGATAATCTTTTCTCCGGAAAGAGTCATGATGTGTATGGCGCGCGGGTTCGCCTGAATACAATTACGAAGGTGAATGATCGTTTCACGGTGTACGGGCAGTTGCAGACACAGCTGTCGCTGGGTGCGAATGCGTATCATGAGCAGGATTATTACGATGCGTCGGACAAGGATTATCTGAATGATAATTCCCAGGATTCGAAATTCAAGGTGAATCGTCTTTTCATGACGTATCATTTCGGCGGACGCAGTGCGAATGATCGCGGCTATGGGCCGACGCAGGATGTGATTGGAATCGGGATGTTTCCGGTTCGCATGGGGACGACGGGTTATACGTATGACGGCTCGGTCAAGGGTGTGTCTATGCAGATCGGCGATACGAACAAGGGTGGTCGCCTGACGCTGGCTTATGGGAACGCGACGAATATCAATTACAATTACACATCGCCGATGATGAAGGGGATTGACGGGATGTCCGATGTCTTGATGTCGGCAAAAGGTATTACTGACAAAGATATGGCGAAGAGGTTTTTGAAAGCAGGGCTTGGCGATAAATACAATATGGCTACGGATACGTATTATCCGATGGATAATGTACGGATGGCGGAGGGCGAAGATGCGGACGTTCCGGTCGCTTACGCGTCGTATATTTATAAAAATCCGCAGAAATATGAATTCCATGTTTATGGGATGAAAGCGGTCGGCCCGGTGAACAATATTGCGAAGGCTTACGGTTTTGCTTTTGCGTACAATGTCACGCCAAAGTGGAATCTGCACGGCGAATTTGTCAAAAACTTGGTGAAGCTCCCACTGAATAATGAGCGCCCGCATTCGTGGAACTGGGGGATTTCCTACGGCACGGCCGATGTCCTCAAGGCGCGCTCGTACTCTTTCGGCGTCGATTATGTATACAGCAAGGCCGGCACGTATTTCGGCGGTTCGTCGAGCGATATTGCCGATCAGTACATGGGGCACGTCTACGCGGATTGGCACGGGAAACGCATGCCTGCGTATGTGGCGGATAAGATTGATGATTTGCTCGCCGGGAAGCAGGGCGGAAACTACGGCGGCGCGAAATTTTATTTGGCCAAGATCCAATACGTCCCGCGCACGGGTCTTCTCCTCGAAGCGCAATACGGATTCGGTGCACAGGATATGAGCGGACACAAGATGGACAATATGCTTCGCTTGCAGGCGACGATATTCTATAAATAACAGAATTGAGTGAAGAAAATTGAGGGGCGGAGCCGGAGTGCGTCTCGGCTTTGGAGGCGTTTGCGGTCAGTGCTTTTTTCGGTTTGGGTGTGTCACATAGAGGTGGCGGTTATTCGTGGACCGTGAACCGTGCATGAGTCACTTCGTTCTCCTAACAATGAGACGGACGGTAAACGGTAAACGGATGGCGGGGCTGATGGCTTGAAAAAGCTTGAAAGGGCTTGACGGCGCGATTACAGCAAAAAAGGAATCACAGATTTTCAGTGATTCCTTTTTTGTTTGCGGCGTTTGGGTTGGGAAACAAAAGGAATTGCGATTGGTACGATATTGGGTATTGACAATATATATATATATATATATATAATGAGTTTGTACCTTTTATATCGTAGAAAACAAGGAATGAATTGGGTAGGAGGAAGAAAAATGGCTGAAAATTATGTGTGTCCACATTGTGGATCTGACAATGTCCAACGGTTTTCCGTTGCCTTTGAAAATGGCGCATCTACAATTGATACCAAAACGAAAACGGCAGGCGTCGGCATCAGTGGTGCTTTGGGTATTGGGGGAGCCCAATCGCATACGACTGGGGTGCAGCTCTCTCAGATTGCGCAGAAGACCGCACCTCCCGCGAAGAAAGGATATAAATGGGCTATTATTATTTCAATTATTGTCTATTTTCTTGTGGCCAATTTGGCGGATTCCATGCTTAGCCTCGGAAGTAGCACGTCGGGCATTTTGGGGTTAGTAGGATTGGCAGGGAGTGCTTATTTTCTGGGTTATGTAAAGGTATATTGCTATAATACGAAAACTTGGCCGGTTTTGTATAGTCAATGGGAAAATAGTTGGATTTGTATGAAATGCGGAAATACATTCACAATGTAACAGGAAAAGCACGGTACAAAAACCGTGCTTTTTGTTGTATTGTTTGGACCATTTTTATCAAGCTCGCCGCAGGAGACGCTGTTTTATCTGATGATTGACAGCTGACAGCTAGCTTGTGCCTGGTGGAAAATGTAGGTAAGCATTTGAGATCTGACGTTGATCCCTTTATTGGTTACCGCATCTTATATTGCATGGAGTGCACAGGTATTTGTGCCGGTGGTCAGCGAATCTGGTGGCTTGCTTGAAAATGCGTGAAAGGTCTTTAAAATGGCTTAATGACATGATTATAGCAAAAAAGGAATCACAGATTTTTCGTGATTCCTTTTTGTTTTGCGCTGTTTGGTTTTATGAAAATCGCCGCGAGCTTTATATGGTACTTACAGCCGCCTCTAAGGTTCCTATTCGTTTGCATACTCGAGACCAAAAGCTAATGGCTAAAAGCTAATAACTGTCTTGCGTCTGCCGCAAAAGCTAAGGAAAAAATCAGCTTGGCTGCTCTTTCCTCAACGTCTCACATATTTCAATCGATCCAGCAGGCGATTCGTGAGGTCGAGGCTGATGAAGGCGTTTCCCCAGGCTTCGAAAATATAAAGCAAGAGGACGAGGAGGGCGGCTCCGATTTGGACGGCGGTGTCGCTTACGGCCGGCGTTTCCGTGAAAAGTCCGGCACCGGAGAGCCAGAGGAAGGAGAGGAAACGGACGAAACGGTCGAGGACTTCCGTCAAAATGTCGGCGACGCCCATAACGTAGATGGAGAAGGTGATTTTATATGTC
Source organism: Lachnospiraceae bacterium (assembly GCA_963615055.1). Classification (GTDB taxonomy): domain Bacteria; phylum Bacillota; class Negativicutes; order Veillonellales; family Dialisteraceae; genus UBA1822. The sequence goes on along the minus strand of CAVEFO010000001.1, from coordinate 23,297 downwards.
ATGTAGATGAGAAAGGTGACGGCGGTCCAAAAAATCGTCCGCGCTTTTTTGTCACCGCGTGCGACGGAGCAGCCCATGACGCAGCCGAGTGAGCCGGCGTAGAGTGCTGTCGTGAGCCCGATCTCGGGACCGCCGATCATGGCGACGAGACAGACGACGCCAAAGGATGTGCCCAATCCCCACGAGAGACCGTGGTAGCGACAAATAATCGCGACGGGGACGGCCGCTGTCATCATGGTGACGGAGACGAGGATCGGCGCCAAGAGTTTCAAAAGAACCAAAATCGAAGCAATCCCGCAGGCAGCGGCAGCTTCGGTGAGCATTTTTGTTTTGCGAACGGAATTGTTCATGGAACCTCCGGAATAAAAATAAGGGGCATTATTTTGGGTGTGCTTTTCTTTGGTGGCGTTTGAGCGAAAACCTTTTGCAAGATAGAGATGAGGGGCATTGCTTTTGGCGTGCCTTTCTTTGGTGGCGTTTGAGCCAAAATCATTTGCAAGATAGAGATGAGGCGGTTTCTTATCTCTATCAGCACAAAGTTTTCAGCCCCAACGCCGCAAAAGCCAAGAAGGAATCGAGCCATGCTCCTCATTTCTATCAGCAGAAAGCCGACAGCACCAACGCCACAAGAGCAAAGAATGAATCAGCCCTGCTCTTCATCTCTATCAGAAGTCAGTTTGGCATCGCCAATGCCGGAAGAGCCGAGAACAACTTCGGCATTGCCTCTTATCAGCTCTTCTTTTTCTTTGCGGGAAAGACGCTTGATTTTCGCCTCTAGGGATCGGGCGTCGTGAGCGTCGGAAAATTTTTGGTGCCAGATAAGGATGACGGGGCGGCGAGCCTTTGTGTAGCGCGCGCCGCGGCCTTCGTTGTGGGCGCGGATTCTGGCGGCGAGGTCGTCGACGGTGTAGCCCGTGTAGAGACTGTCGTCGGCGCAGCGTACGATATACGTATACCAGATGCGATCAGAACCACTCATTGATCCATATATTCGCTTTCGGGAAAAAGTAAGACAGAAATTCGATGGTGTGTCCTTTGGCACCTCTGATTTTTTCGAGCCGGATCAATTCTTCCGGGGAAACGGTGCCGAAGAGAAGCTGCGCGGCGCTTTCCGCATCGATGGTGAAATCCGTTTTCTGGCCTCGCATTTTTTTTAGGGATGTTTTTCCGTTTTCCACAGACAGGCGATAGTTTCCGGCCAGTTCCGGGAGGAAAGAATCTTCGAGCGTCAAGGTGACGGAATCGGTGCCGTCCCAGTCCACCGGGATTCCGGTAAAAGTCTCCTCCGGATTGACGATGCGCGCCATCAGGAAAGGAAACGGGCGACTTTGGATGTAGGTGTGCTCGGCTCCGTTTGCAAAATAGAGATACGAGGAATCAAAAAACGGCTCGTACCAGCGGCAAGTTTCCACTTGGCCGGCGTGAACGGCGAGGTATCCGTAGAGCATCCGGCGGCCGCGCTCGCATGCGTAGATAAATTCGCTTGCGATGAGCCGGTTTCCGTCTATCCGATAAAAGAGATAGCCGAGCGGATTTTTTTCGTCACAGACGACGGCGATATGGCCTTCTGTGAGAGTTTCTTCCGCGACAAGAGACAGGTTTTTATCATCGCGGATGTCAAATACATTCGTATGTCTGACGAATTCCCGATAGACGGCATCCAAGGGGGCCAATTCGGTGGGGTCGGAAATCATCAGGACGCGCTTCGGCGTCTCGGCAAGAGGGAAAAGGTCACGCGGTGCGGCTTCCCGTTCCCAGTGCCGTTCGCAGAGGCCGAATCCCATAGGCCGGTACAGCGAAGCCGAAGAGGGCATCAAAAGAAAGAGAGGGAAATGGTGTAAGGGGCATTGAAGGGTGAAGCGAATCAGGTCTTTGGCAAGACCCCGCCCGCGCGCCGCCGGATGTGTCGTGACGCCGAGAATGTAAAGGGAGGGAATCAGTTTCCCGCGGACGGTGAGACCGTGGGCATGTAAATGAAGCGCACAGGAAACAGCGCCGTCCGTCGTTCCCAGAATCGTGGAAATCGGATTGAAAGGTTTGCCGAAGTACCAATCGAAAAAAGGATCGCCGGGTTTTTCAAAGGAATAACTCCAAAGCGCGCGAACGGCGTCGGTATCGCTTTCGGTCGCAAAACGAAATTCGGTCATAATGAGTCCTTTCGAGGAAAGAGGGATATGAGGGGCAGGGCTTTTATCTTTTTTATTTTAGCGGCATTGGTGGTAAGAGCTGTTATAAGATAGGGATGAGGGGCGGGGCTTTTGGCATTTTTTTGTTTGGCGGCATTTGTCATGAAAATTTTTCCGTTGGAAGAGATGGGGGCAAGGCTTATCGCGTTCTCATCTCTTCCGGCACCAAGCTCGCAGCGCTAATGCCGCAAAAGCGAAGAGTAAATCTGGCTCTGCCCCTCATCTCTATCAGCACTTGGCTTTTAGCACCAATGCCGCAAAAGCAAAGAATCAAATCCGGCGCGCCCCTCATCTCTTTTCGCACTCGGTTTTTAGCACCAATGCCGCAAAAGCAAAGAAGAAATCAAGCGCGCCCCTCATTTCTTTTCGCACTTGGCTTTTAGCACCAATGCCGCAAAAGCAAAGAACAAATCCGGCGTGCCCCTCATCTCTTTCAACACTTTGCTTTTACCGCCAATGCCGCAAAAGCAAAGAATCAATCAGATTAAGCACCTTTATTTCCCCATTATAGCACACGAAAAAAGGCGTCGGAGCGCCTTTGGGATGAAATTATTTTGTGGTGAGGACCGGGCAGGGGGCCTTTTGAATGACGGCGGCGGAGACGCTGCCGAGGAGGAGGCCTTTTACGGCGCCGAGGCCGCGGCTGCCGAGGACGATGAGATCGGCCTTTGTTTTTTCCGCTTGTTCTAAAATGACGGTGGCGGGATGGCCGGGGAGCGTCGCGGTTTCCGTTTCAATCTCTTTTGGGATTTGCCGCGCGGCGTCCGTCAAAAGTTCATAGCCTTCTTTCAAAATGTCGCTGGGAATGTAGCCGCTCATGGTCACGCGGTCAAGGCTGGTCATTTGCGCGTTCCAGTCGGCGACGTGCAGCAGGAAAATCTTGGCGGAAAATTTTTCTGAGATCTCGATGGAAAGTGCGAGTGCGTTTTTCGATTCGTCCGATCCGTCGATGGGGACGAGAATGTGGGAAATGGACATGGGATTGATTCTCCTTTCGATGAAATAGGGATGAGGGGCATAGCTTTTAGCATTTTTATTTTAGAGGCATTGGCGGTAAGAATTGTTGCAAGATAGGGATGAGGGGCGGGGCTTTTGGCATTTTATCTTTTGGCGGCATTTGTCATGAAAATTTTCCGTTGATAGAAATGGGACGCATGGCTTAGCACGTTCTCCTCTCTTCCGGCACCAAGCCCGCAGCGCTAAAGCCACAAAAGCAAAGAACAAATCCGGCACGCCCCTCACATCTTTCAGCACTTGGCTTTTCTCGCCAATGCCACAAAAGCAAAGAACAAATCCGGCGCGCCCCTCATCTTTTACAGCACTTGGTTTTCAGGACCAATGCCGCAAAAAGAACCTGACTCAAAGGCTACGCTTCCTTTCTTTCTCATACCGCAGGCAAAAGATAGTGAGAATCGCTGCGGAGTAGAGGAGGAAGAGGACGGTGATGTGGGAGAGATCGGAAAGGGCGGCGCCTCTTTGGAGGATGTCGCGCGTGAAATGGTATTGCCACGTGAGCGGGAAAAGGTGAGAGAAATGAATCGCCCAGTCGGAAAGATGGGAAATCGGGCTCGTGACGCCGCCTAAAATGAAACCGCCGGGGATGAAGAGGATCATACGGCTGCTGGCGACACCGGGATTGGCCGCATTCCAACCGAAGAGGAGGGCCAGCATTCCGATATCGAAGATGAGGAGGATTTGGAAACAGAGGAAGAGGAGGATATTTCCCGCGATAATCATGTCGCCCCAGAGGCGCAGGACGACGAGACCCAAGAGAAGCGCGAAGAGGAGGCAGGCGCCGTAGGGGACGAGGCGGGCGAGGAGGGAAAACGGATTGCCGCAGCGGAGCGTCTCGTCCCATTTCCTTTCGAGGCGAAGGCGCGGGACCATGCCGATGGTGGCGAAGGTGAAGAACATGGCGGAGAAAAAGAAGAGGAACCCTTGGGTCGTGGTATTGGCCGTCGAGCCCATCGGGCTGAAAAGTTTGCGCGTGTGGAGGGTGAGGGCGGCGCCGCTGCCGTGAGCGGGGACGTTTTGTGCGTTTTCAATCCCGACAATTTCATTCATCGCTTCGATGATGTCGGCATTCAACGCGACGTTCGTATTATCGCGGAAAAGGCCGACGGTGGGGGAATTTCCCGCGTAGACATCCGTTTCCAGATTGCGCGGCAGGCAGATGACGGCGTACGCTCGGTCTTCATAGAAGAAATTTTGGGGGTCGACAGGGGCGTCGGTGACGGCGATGACTTTCATGTAGGGCGAGGCATCGATTTTGTCCGTGAGTTCGCGGCTGTAGCGGGTGTGGTCGAGATCGATCACGGCGACGGGAGCGTCTTTGGCGAAGTTGTTTCCGAAAAGAACGGTGAAGAAGACGGTGACGACGAGGGCGACCATGACGGAAATTTTTTCGTAGGGCATCCCCATGCCGGAGAAGAGGATTTTGAATTCATCTTTGAGGGAGTGCATCGGTGCGTACCTCGACGGTCATGCCGGGAATGACGGATTTTGCCCGTTCGGCATCGATACGGACTTGGAAGGCGGTGAGATCGGCTTGGCCGTTTTCGCGGGACATTTTGTAGTCGGCAAAGCCGGGTGCGCGGGCAATGAGGCGGACGGTGCCGTGGACGGTCTCTCCATTGGCGACGGCTTTTCCGGTGACGGTGTCGCCTTCGGAAAGGCCGCGGAGCTGGTCTTCGGAGAGATAAATGTCGTAGTAGAGACGGTCGCTTTCGAGCAGAATGACGGGGGTATTCGGGGATACCATTTCTCCTTCTTTGGCGATGACGGAGAGAATTTTTCCGTCTTCGGGGGCGCGGAGGATGAGGCGGCTCTTGCTGACTTCGAGTTCTTTCAGGGTGATTTCGAGTTGTTTCTTCTGCTGGCGGAGTGATTCCAAATCGTGCTCCTGATTTTTGATTTCGTTTCGCGCATTGATGACGGAGGGAATGGCGATGCCTTCCGTATCGCCGGTATCGGGCGCGCCGCCCAGAAGTTTCCCTAAAAGTTCCTGCTGCATGGACAGCGAGGCGCGGGCGGTCTCGTAATCGGTGCGCGCGATGTCGAGCTCACGACGGGAAATGGCGCCGGCTTGGGCCAGTTCGGTCATGCGGTCGTAATTGAGCTGTTGGTAATCGTAGGTGGCTTTCGCGGCGTCGACGGAAGCGCGCTGCTGATCGATGGCGCGATAGGTCTCCACTTCCGTCGTGTCCATTTTGTCATATCCGATCCGAATGCCGCCTTCGGTCGAGGCGATGGTCGCTTCCATCTGGCGGATTTGCGCTTTCGTTTTTTCGATGGAAAGGTCGATGTCCGTGCTGTCGAGCACCATGAGGACATCGCCTTTTTTGACGCGATCGCCTTCTTTCACCGCTTCGCGGAGGAGCCGACCGCCGACGGAATCGAACGACGCTTTTACCTGCTCGGCGGTCAGAATGCCGTCTTTGCGCTTACGGCCGAGCACGAGGGCGTCGTTTCCCGTATAAAAGAAAGCGGCGGCGCAGAGCAGAAGAAACAGGATGAGCATCGCGCCGATGCGGACCGGTTTCTTCGAGAAGTCCAAAGGACAGGATTTCTGCAGCCGAGAGGCAGTATTCGCCGCATTTTGAAACGTGTTTTTCATAAATACTCCTACGATTTCAAAAAAAGCCGCCCCCACTCCCTTTCGGGCATGAGGAGGCGGCATAAAAAAGCTCTCCCGCCACGAATCCTTCTGAGTGATTCCGGTTCCGGGAGAGCCACAGACCGAGTATGAAATTGAAACTCTACGGGGATTATATCGTTTTTGTGCGATTTTTGTCAAGAGCCTCGTTTTCTGTCGCCCGTAGTCCGTTATCCGCTATCCGTTGTTCGTTGACCGTGTGATGCATAGAGAATAAGGATTGATGGGGAGGAGCCATTGCTTTTTTGTTATTTGGCATTCTTGCTTTGGCATAAGGCTTGATGATTGCGTTTTTTACTTTTCAGAGATTCCCGTGTTTCGTTTTGGGTGGACGGCTTGATGGGAAAGAGTAGTCGTTTTTTGGCACCGAAGCCGCAAGGCAATTTGATTGGGAAAATCAAGCCGATTCAAGCCATGTCAAGGCGTTTTCCAAAGCAAAACATGGGAGAGGGCGGAGAAGCAAGAGTTGTCATCATCAAGCCCATCAAGTTTTAATCTCTATGTGACGCACGGTTCACGGTTGACGGTTACACGGAATACGGACAGCGCCGCGATGTGCCTCTAAATCAAAGCAAACACAGTTCCCGGTTCACGGTCGACGGTTACACGGAATACGGACAGCGTCGCGATGTGCCTCTAAACCAAAGCGAACACAGTTCATGGTTAGCGGAAAACAGCCGGCGTCTCTATGTGATATAATAGAAAAAAATAAATCGATTTTGATTTCGGCGAGGGAATCGGTATGCTGCAACAGTTGCAAGGACTTTTGATGACGATGCGGCTTTGGGATATTTTGGATATCATGGTGGTCGCATTTTTTTTGTACCGCATTTATTTATTGATTCGGAATACGCGCGCGACGGCGCTCGTGAAAGGGCTGCTGCTTTTGGGTGCGCTCACTTTGGTGACGGGCTGGCTTCGGCTGCACGCGCTCGCTTGGATTTTGGATAAATTGATGGCGGTCTTGATCGTGGCGCTTCCGATTGTGTTTCAGCCGGAGCTTCGCCGGGCGCTCGAGCAGATCGGGCGCGGGAAATTCATCCGGCCGAACGCGATGGTGGAGGAAGCGGATCGCGGCGAAGTGATCGATGCGGTATGTGAGACGGCGGCGGATTTTGCGAAGCGTCATGTCGGAGCGCTTATCGTCTTTGAACGGTCGACGGGACTGGATGATTACATCGATACGGGCGTGCGGATTGACGGCGTCGTGTCTCGTGAAATTTTAGGAAATATTTTCATTGTGAATACGCCGCTTCATGACGGCGCGGTGATCATCCGCGACAATCGTATCATGGCGGCGGGTTGTCTTCTGCCGCTCACAAAAGATCGGTCGCTTTCCTCCGAGATGGGGACGCGGCATCGCGCGGCGATCGGCATGAGTGAGGTGGCTGATTGCGTCGTCGTCGTCGTGAGTGAGGAAACGGGCACGATTTCCTATGCTTACGACGGTCACATTTATCGGCATATGGATGAAGAATCGCTGCGCAATCGTCTGCGTTCGTTCCTGCTTTTGGACGAAGGACGCGGCGGCGCGGTCGGCGGTATGATTCGGAAATGGAGGGGCGGCAAAGAGAATGAATAAGAGAAAATTTCATACGCTGTTGCCGCAAATCATCTGTCTCATCGCGGCGATGTGTTTCTGGCTTTTCGTTATGAATGAGCAAAATCCCATCATGTCGGGGACGTACACGGTGCCGGTTTCCGTGCGGAATTTGGACCGTTCGCTTGTCGCGCTCAATATCCCGGAGACGGTGTCCGTCGAGGTGACGATGAATCGAAATGCTTTGATGCAGCTTCGGACGGACAATATCAAAGCGTATGTGGATGCGGAAGGGCTGGCGAGCGGCGAGTATCCGAATACGCGGATTTATGCGACGCTTCCGGGTGAAGGGCAGACATCGGTCACGCCGACATTTTGCGATATGAAGCTGGATACGTATGCGGCGGCGACGATGCCGATCACGGTGAATTTTTACGGAAGTCCGGCAGCGGGCTACACGGCCAAGCCGGGTGAGGTGACGCCGCAGGCACTTACGATTACGGGAAGTCAAGAGGCTATTTCGCGAGCGGATCGGGCGCTCGTTTCCGTCAATATGACAGGGAAAACGAAGAGTTTCTCGGAGTATGATTCCATCACGGTCGTCGACAGCGAAGGCAATACGATTTCCGGGATCGAAATCATGCCGACGCAGGCCAAAATCACGGTGACGATCGAGGAAAAAACGGAGACGGCAAATGTGAATCTGACGGCCAGAGCGAAGGGCAAGCCGGCGGATGGACATAGCGTGACCATGGTGTCTATGCAGCCGGTCTATGTGACGGTGACGGGGCCGCAAAGTCGGGTCGAGAAATTGAAATCGATCGATCTGGGCGAAATTGATGTGACGGGGGAAACGGATGACGTGACGAGACGTTTGGTGATTCCGCTTCCCGAAGGCGTGACGGCCATCCCGCAAGAAGCGGAGGTCACAATCGTCATCGACGCGGAAAATCAGAGGACGTAAAGGGCAGAAATGAGGGGGCGTTGTTTTCGAAATGTATCCTTTTGCGGCACTGGCGGTAAAAACTTTTGCAAGATAGAGATGAGAGATGGGAAGCAAAACTTTTTTGATTCTTTCCTTTTGCGTCGTAAGCGATGAAAAAGAAAGTGCCTGTAGAGATGAGGCGGTTTTTCATCTCTATCTTGCAAAAGGTCATTGCACAAATGCCACAAAAGCCAAACGTGCCAAAAGGCGCGCTCCCCATCTCTGGCATTGGAACGTTTTAATGAGAAATGCCACATAAAGCGGCAAATCCCATCAGCCTTGCCCTTCATCTCTCGTCTCTTATTTTAGAAATTTTATTGGAGGTTTCCTATGCTTCGTTTATTTGGTACGGATGGTGTGCGCGGGGTCGCGAACCGGACTTTGATGCCGGAGCTGGCGTTTCAAATGGGGCGCGCGGCGGGGGCGTATTTCGGAAAGAGCGGGCAGCGTCCCCGTTTCCTCATTGGGCGCGATACGCGAATTTCCGGACCGATGTTGGAGGCGGCTTTGGCAGCGGGCCTTTGCGCCGCCGGAGTGGATGTGGATATTTTGGGCGTGATTCCGACGCCGGGGGTTGCGTATTTGACGAAGAAACACGGCTACGATGCCGGCGTGGTCATTTCCGCATCGCACAATCCGTTTCCGGATAACGGGATTAAATTTTTCAATGCCGAAGGGCACAAATTGTCGGATGCCGCCGAAGAGGAAATTGAAGCGCTTCTGCAAAAAGGCGATGAAGGATCGATACGGCCGATTGCGGAAAATATCGGCGTCATTCGGAATGTGGCGGCGCTTTCTTCCGAGTACCGCGATTTCGTTCTCTCCACCGTTTCCTGTGATTTTTCCGGCATGACGATTGTGACGGATTCAGCCAACGGGGCGACAAGCGCGTTTCTGCCGGATATTTTGGTGCGGCTGGGGGCAACGGTCATTCGGGCGGCGTGCGAGCCGGACGGTGTAAATATCAATGCGGATTGCGGATCGACGCATATCGAGCATCTGGCGGAGAAAGTCGTTTCCTGCGGGGCGGATTGCGGCATCGCCAATGACGGCGACGCGGATCGCTGCCTTTTCGTCGATGAGACGGGGCGCGTGGTCGATGGGGACCATTTGATGCTCATCAATGCGCTCGTCATGAAGGAGGAAGGGCGCTTGGCCGCGGATACGGTCGTCGGGACGGTCATGAGCAATCTGGGCTTTTCCCGCGCGCTAACCGAGCATGGCTTAAAGACGGTCGCGACAAAGGTCGGCGATCGCTATGTGTTGGAAGAAATGCTGGCGCACGGCTACTCGATCGGCGGTGAGCAGTCCGGTCATATCATTTTCAGCGAGTTTAATACGACGGGCGACGGGCAAATCACGGCAGTACAGACGCTTTCGGCGCTGAAGAAATCCGGCGGGAAGCTCTCGCAGCTGGCAGCGCTTATGAAAGATTATCCGCAGATTTTGGAAAATGTCCGCGTCTACAGCAAGACGGGCTGGGAAGAAAATCCGGAAATTTCCGATGCGATTCGCGCCGGAGAAGCCGAGCTGGGAGCCAATGGGCGCATCTTGGTCCGCGCGTCGGGGACGGAGCCTTTGATCCGCGTCATGGCTGAAGGGCCGGACACGGAGCAATTGGCACGGATTGTGGACGATATCGTTCATGTCATCCGACAGGAAATCGGGGAAACGGAATAGAATCAGATGGGGCGACCAAATGGCCGCTCTTTTTTGTTGAATCTTTTGTCGCTATGGGAAATCGTTTCTAAGCAACGCTGTCGAAGGAGATTGGTATCCGTTAGCCGTTTATCGTTTTCCGTTTTTCGCAGCGCGCATCGTATGGAATATATGCGTTTTCCGGGCGCTTTACGGTTACACGGATAACAGCTGTTTCGTGCTTGTCGCCAAAGAGAAGCGCGATTTTTGTTTCTTCAAAATACACCGAAAGACATGAAGTTTATTTTTTGTTTTTGATTATTTGTATTTAACAATAAATTTCATCTTACAGAAATAAGTTTTTTCAAAAATTCATTTTTTGAGTTTGCAAAATCGGTGAATGGCCGATATATAAAAACCACTTTATGATTCGCGAATAAAAATGGTATACAACAAGAAGACAAAAATCGAAAAAGAAACGAACCTTTAGATTTAGTTATAAAAATTTTCATGAGCGGTTATAAAAAAATATTTGACATCCGTCGGAATCAGAGTATAATAAGGAACATCGATAGGGAAAGTGTTGATTTCAAGGAGGTACAAAGATGGTCGTCGGGAAAATGCTTTGGAAACTTCTTTACAAATATTTCTGATATTTCCGCTATTCATGCAGTGAGTTTTCATTAACGGAGGGAAACATGGTCGTCGGGAAAATGCTCTGGAAGCTTCTCTACAAATATTTCTGAGAAGAATGGCAAGTGCCACGGTTAAAATAGATTCATGATAGGTCGAAATTTTGGTTTCGGCGGATCATGAATCTATTTTTTTTGCGCGCGTGGGCGGCGTGTTATAATATGAAAAGTTTGATGGTTTTGGGAAAGAGGAGAGGAAGCGGATGTTGGCATTTACGGTGACGGAGGCGGAGGCCGGGGCGCGTGTGGATCGATTCGCGGAAAAGTGCCGACCGGATTTATCTCGCGCCGTGATTGCCAAGGGCATTCGGACGAAACGCATCAAGCGAAATGGGAAACGGACGGAAGGACATGAGCGGCTTTCGGCGGGCGACGTGGTATCGATTTATTTGGCGGATGCAGCGCCGCGGGAAACGTTACCAAAACCGGTGCGCATTGCGTATGAAGACGCACGGATTTTGATAGCGGAGAAAGAGGCGGGGCTGCTTTGTCAAGATTTGGACCATCCGGAGGTGGACACATTGACGGCGCGGGTCAATACGCAGCGAAAAGCGGCGGGTGAAGCACCTTGTTTCCTCTGCCATCGGTTGGATTTCCATACGAGTGGGCTCGTGCTCTTTGCTAAAGATAAGGAAACGCTGACGCTTGTGGAAGAGGCCATTCGCAAGCATCGCATTGTGAAGCGGTATTTGGCGGTTGCGCTCGGACGGGTCACACCGCGGGAGGCGACGCTTTCGCATCAGTTATTCAAAGACGCGAAGAAGGGGCGGGTGTATGTGTCGGAGACGCCGACGAAGGGATCGAAGACGGCCATCATGCATTATCGTGTACTGGAGATGCGTGGCGGACTCTCTCTCGTGGAGTGCGAACTGGTGACGGGACGCACGCATCAGATTCGCGCGCAGATGGCCGCGGCGGGTTTTCCGCTCTTGGGCGATGCGAAGTACGGCAGCAAACAGGAGAGCCGCGCGTACAAAGAAACACATCAACTTCTCTGTGCGTATCAAATGACATTTGAAACGGATCCCGTCGGGCCTTTGGGGAAGCTGGTCGGGAAGACGGTGACGCTGTCTTGTGTCCCGTTTCGAGAGAAATATTTTCCAAAATAAAAAGCTGTGAACGATTTGTTCGCAGCTTTTTATTTGGATTTTGCTTGCGGCGCCGCTGACCGTTAGCCGTTATCCGTTTACTGTTTACCGCGCTTCACATAGATGTGACAGTTCTAAGTTTCTCACATACGGTTCACGGTTAACGGTCCACGGAAAACGGGTAGCACCACAATGTGCCCTAAATCAAAGCAAGCACGGAAAGCGGAAATCGGGCAACGGAAAACGGCTCAGACTTCCCTTACATCGTATTTTTCCGCAAAATGGTCCGGGTTGTATTCCGTCTTCGCCTGGCGGAGCCCCGGGACGCCCATGTCTTCTTCGCGATTCACAAATTCCGTTTCCGCAAATTCATGCGAGAGGAAATCTCGGTTGATTGCTTGGTAAAGGCCGCGGATGTCCGGATTGGCTTTCTCAAAGAAAATGTGGGCGACGCGCTCGTTCAAAAGCGTTCCCGCCGTGAAAGCTTCCACTTTTCCGTAAATGCGAATCATCGCGCCTTTCATGGACAGTGCTTCCCAATTTGCCAGCATGGTCGCGATGGCGCGCTCCTCCTCCTCAATGTGTCCGCGCGCGGCGAACCATTCGGAGATTCCCTCGGCTGCCGATTGCAAATTGTCCTTCGTCACCGGCTCGTAGACATAATCGGAATACTGGCGCAAGAACCCATTCAGATGATTTTTCTTCATGCGGAACGCTTTGCCCGGGAGCGTCAGCAAGTCCTGCGTTTTATAGACGTACTCCCAATTGTCGCGGTCGGCGGTAAAGGTGTAGCGCCCCGGGTGGGCGGCTTCCATTTGCTCTTTCACCCACGGCGACGCCGATTTGATATGAAACGGGAGCCCCTCGGCTGAAAGTTCCTCACGGACGCTATCCAGTGCTTTTGAAAAATCGGCGCCCTCCTTGCAAAAAGGCGGCATGAAAAAGGTATCTTTTCCGAAACCTGCGCGAATAAAAAGCGCATCGTCCTTCACGGCCCACCGTGTGCCGTAAGCCTCCTGCCACAGGAACAGTGTCGCGAAAGAACAATCCGCCTGCTCGTAATGATGCTCACCGAAAAATCCGTCGATGTACTCTCGATCCTCTATTCGAAACGGTTTGAATTCCATGTCAGTCTTGCTTCCTTTCTGTCGGCGCGGGAAATATTATCGGTTGTGCCGTTTTCAAAATTTTCGATTTACTTCTTTTTATTTTACCATAAAAGGCAAGTCACAAAGGATTCCTTTGGAAAAACGGCATGAAAACAAGAAAAAACGCTTTTGTTTCCGGACAAAATACATCCGCTGAAAATAAGGTTTTGCAAAAGTAGAGAAACAGGCACTTTTCCCGGCCCTGTCCATCGAGGTCAAAATAGTCGGGAGCGTTCTTTTTATCCACAGTGAAATTTCACATCCGCCACCGGTGGAATATGGGGATTTTGAATCGAAAAGAATGGCTTCTGTTCGCGCTTTTTGAAACAGAGGGGAAGGAGAAAAATTTTGGCTTATGAACAGTTATTCACAAAACTTTGTGTACATTTCAAAGATACATGGAAAAAAGAATGTGGCGGAATCGATATTGTTATCCGCAGACCTTCGGATTGCGAATAAACTTGTGAGTATATGTGAATAACTTCACTGAAAAATCATTTTTCTTGTGATGCCGGCGATGTGTTTCCTGTTGAATTTCTTTCCCGTCGTACACCGGAAAAGAACAAATCAAGAATGCGTAAAAATGGCGTCAATACGTGCGAAATCGTGGAGACAGGAGCGAAAAAGCAGCAGGGATCGGAGCGGATGGATATGGCCGCTTCGAGGAACGGAGTCAATCCCGTTTGTTTCTCATTTACAAAAGGAGAAAGGCTGGCTATAATGAAGGAAATGCAGGAGGAAGGAGGCTTTGCCATGTACATGACGAGACAAAGACGGGATTTGCTGTCTTTTTTCAGCGCACATTCGGACGAAAATTTCAGTGCGGCGGACATCGCCGAGGAGCTGAATCGGACGGCGCGTTTTCCGATCAGCATCAGCGCCGTTTACCGGAATATTCTTCTTTTGGAAAAGGAAGGGTATCTCACGCGCTCAGCCGGTGACAAGCCGCGCGAGAGCAAATATCGGTATTTTTGTGCCAATCAGTTGCATCTCATTTGTGAAAAATGCGGAAACACACGCCATTTGGATAAAGCAGCGGCGGATTGCCTCATTCGTTCGGCAGGGGAAGAAGACGGCTTTTCCATTGACATTTCCAAAACCACCATCTGCGGCCTTTGCCGGAATTGTAAAGAAGAGAGCTGAGAGAGTTAGCAGTGAGCAGTGAGCAGTGCAGGTACGCGCTTGTGCAAACGAACCGGAGCCTTAGGAACGTAGTGACGCGAGGCGACTGTGAGTGCCATGCAAAGCTCGCGCGATTATTAAAATGCGGCCGAAGGCCGCGTACCGGAATGTCTCACGACTCACTTCCAACGGTCTTGCGCCTGGGAAGAAAAGCTGAGTATGCGCCTGACAGCCTGATGTCTGACGTCCGACCATCTGACGTCTCGACATCTATGAGACGCGCTCCCGGCTTACAGCTTACATAAGGAGTCCTATGTACGAAGACACCACTATTGCAGCCATCGCGACGGCGCCGGGCGAGGGCGGGATCGGCATTGTCCGTATCAGCGGGCGCGATGCCCTTACCGTCGCCTCGCGCCTTTTTTGTGCTAAAAATTTGAGAAATTTGACGGACGCCAAGCCGCGATTTCTGTATTACGGTCACGTGACGGATGGCGATCGCGCCATTGACGAAGGGCTGGCCGTGTACATGCCCGCGCCTCATTCCTATACGGGCGAAGACGTCGTCGAGCTGCAAATGCACGGCTCGTCTGAAGCGCTTTCCGAGACGCTGGCTTTGGTCTTTGCCGCCGGTGCCCTTCCGGCCGAACCCGGCGCTTTTACCGCGCGCGCCTTTTGGAATGGGCGCCTTGATCTCTCGCAAGCCGAAGCCGTCATGGACATCATCACGGCGAAAAATCGCGCCGCGCTGCTGCAGGCCGAAAGCCACCTGACGGGAGCGCTCTCCCGCTACGTAAAAGAAACGCGCCAAGCGCTCTCCGATCTCATCGGTTCACTCGAAGTCACAATCGATTACCCGGAAGAAGATTTGGAAGAACCGACGCGAGAAGAAACGCTTCGCGCACTCGCGGATTTGGAAACATCACTCGCGGCGCTCCTTGCCCGCGCGAAAAACGGCCGTATTTTGAAAGAAGGTCTGCGCGTTTCCATCGTCGGGCGCCCGAACGCGGGGAAATCCAGTCTGCTCAATGCGCTTCTCTCCGAAGACCGCGCCATCGTGACCGAGCTCCCCGGGACGACACGCGACACGATTAAAGAGACGATTCGCATCGGCGGCGCCTCCGTCGTCCTCATGGACACCGCCGGTCTTCGCGAGACCGATAACCGCATCGAGCAGATGGGGATCGAGCGCGCGAAAAAATCCATGGAAACGGCCGATCTCATTCTGGCCGTTTTCGATGCGTCCGCGCCGCTCACGGAAGAAGACCGGGGGCTTTTGACGGAACTCTCCGACAAAAAAGCACTGCTTCTTCTCAATAAATCCGACCTTGCCGCCACTGTTTCCGAGACGGATTTGCACGCCGTTTTACCCCAAGCGTCGGTCCTCTCCCTCTCGGCGCAAACGGGAGACGGGATGCCGGCATTGGAGGCGGCGCTTGAAACTGCGGCCGGTTTGCAGGATATCGATGACGGCCGTGTACTCGTCCTGACCAATGCGCGTCATACCGACCTCGTGCGCCGCGCCTTGGAAGCGGTCCGTCGGGCGAAAAGCGCGGCTACCCAAAAACTGTCCGCCGATTGCCTTGCCGTCGATCTCACGGAAGCCTATATGCTTTTAGGTGAAATCACGGGTGAGACCATGGACGAAGACCTGATCCACGCCATCTTCAGCCGTTTCTGCGTCGGGAAATAAAACAAATTGCCTCATTACATTTGCATGATTTTCGGAAAACGGGTACAATGAGCAGTCGGTAGTCAGTTATGGGATGAGAGATGGGGAGCGTGGCTTTCTTGTTTCTTCTCCATTGAGGCAAAAGCTTAGAAGCGCTTTTTGCTGATAGAAATGAGAAGCAGAACTCACGAATTCTTCGATTTTCGAGGCATAAGTGATGAAATGCTGATTTCTGATAGAGATGAGGCGGTTTCTCATCTCTATCAGCGGAACGTTTTTCGACACAAAAGCAACAAAAGGGAAAAAGCCAAAAGGCGTTGCTCCGCATTTCTATCATGCAAAAATTTTTTCCTTAAACGCCACAAAGGCGAAACGAGAAATTGCTTTGCCCCTCAATTCTGTTTTTGAAAGGATTCCTACATTGAAAAGAACCCAATACACGTTGCAAGAGCCTGTTTCCTTTTCGGGAAACGGGCTTCATTCCGGTCTTCCGGTCGTGATGACACTGCATCCGGCGGCGGAAGATACCGGGATTGTCTTTTGTCGGACGGATTTGCCCGGACGGCCGACGGTCGCGGCGCATCCGGATTTTGTGACGGATACGAATCGCGCGACGACGCTCTCTTCGGGCGACGCGAAAGTTTTCACCGTAGAGCACGTCCTCTCCGCGCTCTACGCGATGGAAATCGATAACTGTCTGATTGAAATGGACAGCCCGGAGCCTCCCGTCGCAGATGGCGGCGCGAAGACATTTACCCGGATGATACAAAAAGCCGGGCGCGCGGCGCAGACGAAAGAACGCGAGATATTGACGCTTTCCCAATCTGTCGCGGTCTACGACGGCCAAAAATTCGTCGCGGCGCTTCCCTATGACGGCCTCCGGATTACTTACACATCCGTCAATCCCCACCCGATGCTCGGCACGCAGATGCTTGATCTGGTGATCACGCCCGATTCGTATCAAAAAGGAATTGCATCCGCCCGCACGATTGGTTTCACATGGGAACTCGAAGCCATGCGGAAAATGGGTCTGGGAAAAGGAGGCACGACGGAAAATGCCGTTGTCTATTCCGAAGACGGCTGCCTCTCGACATTGCACTGGCAAGATGAACTCGTCCGCCATAAAATTTTGGACATTTTGGGCGATATTTCTCTCGTAGGCCCGCTGTCGGCCCACATCATCGCCGTAAACGGAAGCCACGCTTTGAATGGCGCGCTGTCCGAAAAGTTAATGGCAATAAAAAACAATCAATAACATGAGAAATAAAATCATATTTTTATAAGGAGGATTTTCATGGAACTCGACGTCACAGAAATTATGGAAATTTTGCCGCATCGCTATCCGTTTCTCTTGGTGGACAAGATCACGGAGCTCGTCCCGATGGACTACGCCGTCGGAATCAAATGCGTCACGATGAATGAACCGCAATTCACCGGCCACTTTCCGGGAAAACCCATCATGCCGGGCGCGCTCATTTGCGAAGCGATGGCGCAGGTCGGCGGCGTCTGCCTGCAATATCCGGAAGAAAATCGCGGCCTCATTCCGATGTTCACCGGAATGGACAAAGTCCGCTTCCGCTCCCCCGTCGTGCCGGGAGACGTCATGGTCATGCGTGCCCACATTGAGCGCGTGCACGGCCGCATGGGGCGCGTGCATTGCGAAAGCCATGTTGACGGAAACTTGAAAGCTTCCGCGGATTTTATGTTCTACCTCATGGATCCGGCGGAAGAATTGAAGCAAAACTGAGCAAAACAGTGAAATGAAAGTGCATTTGCGAGTATTTCCGAGAAAAACATTTCATTTTTCGGAAAACTCGCAATTTTTGCTGTTTGTTTCCTGCATTATCTGTCGGACTATATGGTAAGCAAGATTTTAAGTCTGAAAATATCCACGGAAAGGTGAGGACAATGGAACTTTCAATCGTCAAAAATATGGATCCTGAAATCCATGCCACAGCCAGCGTCGATCCCACCGCCGTTATTCACAAAAATGTCGTTATCGGTCCGTTTGCGGTCATCGGCCCTCATTGTGAAATCGGCGAGGGCACGATCATCGGTGCCAATGCGGTCATCGCGAAAAATGTGCGCATGGGGAAGGACAATCACGTCTATCCCGGCGCGGTCATCGGCGAAGACCCGCAAGATTTAAAATACGAAGGCGAGCACAGCACGGTCGTGATTGGCGACGGCAATCAGATGCGCGAATTTTGTACGATTCACCGCGCAACGGGCGAAAATTGCGAGACGCGCATCGGATCGTACAATATGTTCCAGGCCTATACCCATATCGCGCACAATTGTTGCATCGGAAACCACATCGTCATCTCCGGCTACTCCGGGATTGCCGGGCACGGCGTCATTGAGGATTACGCCGTCATCGGTGCCATGTCGGGCATTCATCAATTCGTGAAGATTGGCGAAGGCGCCATGGTCGGCGGCATGTCGAAAATCGTGCAGGACATCTGCCCCTTCGTGATTGCGGACGGAAACCCGGCCCGCGTCGTGGGGCTCAACAGCGTCGGCATCTCCCGCCGCCAAATCAGTGCGGAAACGAAGAACGATCTCAAAAAAGCGTATCGTCTCATTTTCCGTTCCAATTTGAAACTCGTCGATGCGATTGCGGAAATGGAGCAAGAACTCGCCGCATCGGAAGAAATCGAGCATTTGCTCCGTTTCCTCCGGAATTGCGACAGAGGCCTTTGCCGGGTGCGGGAGAGATAAAGAAAGAAAAGAGTGTCGGAGGAGCAGGAGTGTTTCCTGCTTCTTTTTTTGTGCCAATTGGGTGATAGGGGTGTGCTTGGTTTTGGAGGTACATAGAGGTCGAGAACGCAGACGGAAAAAGTTAGCAGTGAGTAGTGAGCCGTTAGCAGTTCCGGTGTCGCCTTCGGCGACGATTTTAAAATGCGGCCGAAGGCCGCTACCAGTTTTTCTCCATCCTGGCAGCAGAATATTTCTCGGCGCAAACGCCGCAAAAGCAGAGCGAAAAACAGCAAGCCCCTCAATCCTCAATTCTGCACTTACGATGGGACGCGAATGCGAGGATCGTCGCGAAGCGACATCTCTTAAAACGAAAGGCTAACAGCTGACGTCTAACAGCTATCTTGCGTCTGACAGAAAACTGAGTACACGCAAAAAAGACTGCGAATCCATTCACAGTCCTTTTTGCGTGTTCCTCTCTATTTTCCTTCCGCGACAAGTTGCTGCAGATATTTCTTGAATGCCGGCCCCAGATCATCTCGGCGGAGCGCGTACTCCACCGTTGCGGCCAGATATCCCTGCTTGCTGCCCACGTCATAGCGGCGGCCTTCGAAATTGCAAGCGTAGACCCTTCCGTTCTGCGCCAGGACGCGGAGCGCATCCGTCAGCTGGATTTCTCCGCCCTTTCCCGGAAGCGTTTCCGCCAGAATCGGGAAAATATCCGGCGTCAAAATGTAGCGACCCAAGACAGCAATGCGGCTTGGCGCGTCTTTCGGATCCGGCTTCTCCACCATGTCCGTCACGCGGCAAAGTCCGCCTTCTTCAGGCACGGCTTGGACGATGCCGTAAGAGGAAACGGCTTCCGGGGCGACCTCTTGGCAGCCCAGCACGGCGGCACCCGTTTTCTCGTACACATCGATTAGCTGCGAGAGCGCCGGTTTCTCCGGATGGTAAACGATGTCGTCGCCTAAAATCACCGCGAAGGGCTCATCGCCCATGAATGTCTTCGCGCAGGAAATCGCATCACCTAAGCCCCGCATATGCTTTTGGCGGATGTAATGCACCGTGATCTCGGCGACATCTCGAATCTCGGCCAAGAGATCCGTCTTTCCGTGCTCGTACAAATGCCGCTCCAGCTCCGGTGAGCTGTCGAAATGGTCCTCAATCGCGCGCTTCGCGTGACCGCTGATGATCAAAATTTCTTCAATCCCGCTCGCCAAGATTTCTTCCACAATGTATTGGATCGTCGGCTTGTCCACAATGGGAAGCATTTCCTTCGGCATCGCTTTCGTCGCCGGAAGGAAACGTGTCCCGTACCCGGCCGCCGGAATGACCGCTTTTCTGATTTTTTTCATTTGAGTCTCCTTTTGCGAATTTTTCCATATTATATGAGATTTGCGTTTATTTCACAAGAGATAAACGCTCCATGCGCAAACGCCGCCTTTGCGGTCGTGACGGCTTCACCAAAAACGGACAGCGGCGAGATCGCAGCGCAAAGCCGAGCAAGCACCGATAGCGGATGATGTGGCATCTCGATGAGCGCTGAAAGTCCATTTCCCCCAATTGCCCAAACATATGATATAATAACCGATAGCGACCATAGAACGGCACAATTGATTTTCGGAAACGCCGAATGCCGCAAGCCGACGCGGCTCCGTTTCGGCGTTTCCCGTATGCAAAAAAGCACTCCTGCGATGATGCAAGAGCGTTTCTTTGCGTGGAAACGGAGGTTTATCTTGGCAAAAACAAAATTACAAATCATTCCCCTGGGGGGACTCGGAGAAGTCGGGAAAAATATGACGGCCATTCGCTACGGCGAAGATATCATCGTCTTGGATGCGGGGATGGCATTCCCGGAAGACGACATGCCGGGCATCGACATCGTTATCCCGGATTTCAGCTATCTCATCGAAAACAGAGAAAAAATCCGTGCCATCGTGATTACGCACGGGCACGAAGATCATATCGGTTCGCTCTCCTATCTGCTGCGCGAAGTATCGGCGCCGGTCTACGCGTCCCGCCTGACTTGCGGGCTCATCGAAGGGAAACTCAAAGAGGCGCGGATTCAGAAAGCGTCGCTCAATGTGATTGAAACGGGGAAAGAGTACGTCCTCGGTATTTTCAAGGTCGGTTTCTTCCATGTCTGCCATTCCATTCCCGATTCCTGCGGCATTTATTTCCGCACGCCTTTCGGGACCGTCGTTCACACGGGCGATTTCAAATTTGACCATACGCCGGTCGACGGGCAGCGCATGGACGTACATAAATTGGCGGAAATCGGGCATCGCGGCGTGTTGGTGCTCTGCGCGGATTCCACGAATGCGGAACGCCCCGGCTACACACCGTCGGAATCGGTCGTGGCCGACACGCTGATGCGCGCGTTTTCCGGCGTGAAAGGCCGCATCATTTTGGCGACATTTGCTTCGAACGTGTCCCGCGTCCAGATGGCAATCAATTCGGCCGTCGCGCATGACCGGAAAGTGTGCGTTTTCGGCCGCTCCATGGTGAATGTCGTCTCGATTGCCTGTGAGCTCGGCTATCTCAAAATGCCCGAAGGCACGCTGATCGAGCCGGAGGAAATGAATCGCTATCGCGAAGATCAGCTCTGCATTTTGACGACGGGCAGCCAGGGCGAACCGATGGCCGGCCTCTCGCGCATGGCGGACGGCAGTCACCGCCAAGTTTCCATACACGCGGGCGATACGGTCATCATCTCGGCGTCCCCGATTCCCGGAAACGAGACCAGCGTCGGCCGCACGATTGACAAATTGATGCGTCTCGGCGCGCACGTCATATCGAATACCGCTATGAAAGTCCACGTCTCCGGCCACGGCTCGCAGGAAGAACTCAAGACGATGATTTCCCTCATCCATCCGAAATTTTTCATCCCGATGCACGGCGAATACCGGATGCTCGTGCGCCATGCGGAACTGGCGGAAGAGATGGGCATTCCGAAGGAAAATATCCTGGTCGGGGAAAACGGAAACATTTTTGAGCTGTCGA
This sequence comes from Lachnospiraceae bacterium, assembly GCA_963615055.1. GTDB lineage: Bacteria > Bacillota > Negativicutes > Veillonellales > Dialisteraceae > UBA1822. The sequence goes on along the minus strand of CAVEFO010000001.1, from coordinate 1,871 downwards.
ATCGCGCGGCGCGCATCAACGGGAAAGTCACGGCAGGCCCCGTCTATGTCGACGGCCTCGGTGTCGGGGACATCGGAAACATCGTCCTTCGCGAGCGCCAGCAGCTCTCGGACAACGGCGTCGTCATTGTCGGCGTCACCTTGGCGCATGGCACCTGTCACGTCATGGCCGGCCCGGATATCATTTCCCGCGGCTTCGTCTACGTCCGAAACAGCGAAGAACTGCTGGAAGGCGCCGACCAACGCGTCATGGCCGTCCTTGAGCGCTGCGAAAACGAAAATGTCACGGATTGGAACACGATCAAAACCCAAATCCGCGACGCACTCGGCAAATATTTCTACGACAAAACAAAGCGCCGCCCCATGATTCTCCCGCTTTTGCAGGATTTGAGGTAAAAGAGAGAGACGAGGGGCCCGGCCTTTTGGGTACTTTTCTTTGAAGGCGTTTTCGGTGAAAAGCCGGGGTGGTGATAGAGATGAGGGGACGGATTCTCATCTCTATTAGTAGAAAGCGTCTCATATCGAATGCCCAAAAGGCTGAGCATAAATTCAGCTAAGCCCCTCATTTTTCCAAAGGATTCCTATGAAAAACAAACGTCCCACCGCGACCAATGCCGTTGTCATGGCGGGCATGGCGACCGCCGTTGCCGTCGTCCTGTCCCTGATCGGCCTTTACATGCCCGTTTTTTCCACGTTGATTTTCCTGGCCATCCCGCTGCCGATTATTTACGTCGCCTTGCTGCAGGGAAGCCGCTGGGCGCTTATCGTGACCGTCGGCACGCTCATTTTGGACTCCGTTTTCTTCGGGATTATGAGCGGTGCCTTTTTGTGTGCCATTTTCGGAGTCTTGGGCGTCGTGCTCGGCATTTGCTACGAAAGAAACGTCCGCCCGGCCGCGACCCTTTTAGCCGGTGCCGCCGCCGTGCTTCTCGCTTTTGCGGCGCAAATGTTTTTTGCTGTCTACGTCTTGGGCATAGATACCGCATTCCTTTCCGCTGATTTTTTTGACTCCATGAAAGCGGAAACGATGGACGTCCTGCCCCAATTCTACAGCGGCGACACACTGGTCGAAATGCAGCGCCAGATCGATCTCATGTACGACGCCCTGAAGAAATCGATTTACTTTGCGATTACGGCGGCTGCGCTCGTCTACTCCTATGCATCGATGGCACTCTCACAAGCCCTCTTCCGCCGCATGGGCATCCAAAATATCCCGACACTTCCCCCCGTTTCCCGCTGGGAATTTCCCGTCGGACTCGTGTATCTCTATCTCCTTTCCATCGGGATGGGATTGGTTTTTCCAGAAGATGAAATGCTGCAAACAGTGCTCTACAATCTCAATATGGGCTGCATGTTCATCTTCTGGCTCCAAGGCTTCGCCTTCCTCTGGTGGCTCCCCAAGCGCTACCCCGCCATCTCCCCGCTGCGCTGGATTATCGTCGCCCTCGCATTTTTCATCCCGTTCATTCAGACAGCGATGATCGTCATGGGTCTCTTCGATTTGCTCTTCCATTATCGAGCGAAACGGAACTATGAATAAAATAAAATGAGGGAAAGAGAATTGAGGGGGCCGAAGGCGCCGCAGCGCAAGCCCTCCTTATAAGAGGAAGGTGGTCCGTAGGGCGATAAAAAATAATCGCCGCAGGCGTATCCGCTTTAGCCTTCCTTTGAAAGAAGGTGCCCCGTAGGGGCGGAAGATAGAGTGCCTCGCAGAGGCACAACAGAAGCAGTAGCGCACAGAACGCAGCTGGGCCTCTTCGGTTCAGAGCGATTCTCATCTACAAAAGAAATGCTACGCCTGCAGCCACAACCTATCTCTGAAGCAGTATAATGATTTCAGACACGAAGGAGGTATATTTTTAGCAAGAGATG